>NZ_RQJK02000017.1:0-150161 GCF_022342325.2 Pseudomonas sp. AF32
AGTGTTTGGTCTTCGCAAACTCAACGTTAGCCAAGAACCACGATGACCATCCTCTTTCGCCCGCAGGGCGCCTTCGGCTGGTTCAGTTACACCACTTCCTGGGACACGATCTCCTTTGACAGCTGACCAGAAGAGCACGTTATGCGATATAGACTCAGCACTACGGGGCAGTCTGAGTGATGTCGATTCATTCTGGATACGCTGGAGTCACTTCCGCGAAGAGTAAAAAAGGGGACACTAAAAAAGGGGACAGATTTATTTTCAGAAATCTGTCCCCTTTTTCCACTGCTCCAGCCCTTTTTTTCAAGCGTAAGCGATTGCCCGCTAACGTTCACAAGGTCGTGATCGCTGACAGCTGATTGGATTGAGGATCGGTAGACGAGAGGCGCTGAATTAGATCAGGCACAAACCCGAAGAGCCCTGAACGTTCAAGCGTGGCGAATGGAGCCTCTTCGTTTGCCGCTTCGGACATCCCCTCTCACCACCAAAACGAAACATCACTCAAGGCATCACGCAACTGAGCCGCCCCAATACCCCGAAGTTCCGGATCAACTGCCAACGCTATTCGCAGCGCCGGCCAGCAACGCCTGGGCAGGTTGCCTGGGGCCTTGAGTGAGCGCTCCAACCGGGCCCCGTGTACCGCCTCGGAAGGCAAGCGCCGAAACGGATGCTGACCGCTCGCCAGTTCATACAGCACGCACGCTGCGGCATAGACATCGGCGCCCGCCGACAGGGGCGCGCCTTCAAGCAGTTCGGGGGCGGCGTAGCTCGGGGTCCAGGCGTTAAGGTGGTTGCGGTTGAGGTGAGGCAGGTCCTTAAGAGGGCCCGCTGTTGCCAGGCCGAGACCGAAATCGAATAGACGCACCCCCGTATCGCTCAACATGACGTTGCTTGGCTTCACGTCGCCATGCAGGGTGTGCTGGCTGTGGGCGTACGCCAGGGCGTCGAGCAGCGGCACGGCGATCGTTTTCAGTTCGCGCCAGGGCAAGCCGAGGGGGCGCTCGCAGAGCAGCTTGTCCAGGGTCAGGCCGCGCATCAGGTCCATGGTGATGAACGCTCGCCCTTGGGCTGCATCCACTTCGAAGGTGTACGGACGCAGTACGTTGGAATGATGCAAGCGCCGGGTCAGAGCGAATTCGTTGTAGAGCAGGGCGCTGGCGTCGGGTGATTCATCCAGTGTTTCGTTGTGCATTTTCAGCGCGATGTACGGATCGGGATCGCTGTACTGTTCGTGCAACAGATCCCGCGCACGGTAGACGACCCCCATGCCGCCCGCGCCGAGCAGGCCTTCCAGGCGATAGCGTCCCGAGAGTATGTCCGGCATTTCCATGAGGTCGCGTTGGCGTGGGATTGCAACCGCCGAAGCGCTGGCAAAGGTGAGGTAGCTGTGGGGCGGGCTCATTGCCGAACGACCACGGCGGTCAGGTTATCCACAGCCGCGCCGCGCAGAGCATGCTCGAAAAGACGCTCCAGCGCGAGGCGTGGTGATGCCAGGCTCAAGGCATGTCCCAAGGTTGCACCGCCCAACCCTTGATACAAGCCGTCGCTGCACAACAAAAACGTGTCACCGGGCCGAACGTCCAGCTCCAGCACCCCAAGCATCAGCTCTGGCGCCGCGCCCACTGCACGGGTCAACGCCTTGGCGGCAGGATGGGCGCCGGCCTCGTCGTGGCTGATGCGTTGTTCGTCGATCAGCAGCTGTTGCAGCGAATGGTCCTTGGACAACTGGTACAACTGCCGTCCTCGCCAGAGGTAGCAGCGGCTGTCGCCTGCCCAGATGCAGGCGGCACGGTTGTCTTCCAGGAGCAGCGCCACCACGGTGCTGCCGATGATGCCGGAAGGCCGCCCGTTGGTGAGGGTCAGTTCCTGGTTGAGCCGTCGATTGGTCCAGCGCAAGCACTGGCGAACGGCTTTTGAACGCTCGCTCAGGTCCGGGTACGGTGGCAGCGCCGCCAGGTTTGCCACGATCAACTGGCTGGCGATATCGCCGCCCCAGTGTCCGCCCATCCCATCGGCGACGGCCCACAACCCCTGGCATGGGCCGTCGAGAAAGGCGTCCTCATTGCGGCGTCGATGTTTGCCAGGATCGGTACGGGCGGCGCTGCACCAGGCACCCATCTTCAAAGCTGCACCGGCAGGCGGAAGGTGCGTAGCACACTCATGTCGAACGGGTTCGGCGTGCGCTGGCTCGTCAACAGATAGTTCGCCCGCAGGCCACCCAGCTCCGCCTTGAGTATCCGCACGTCGCGTCCAGTCAGGTACTCGATCTGCATCAGGTCGAACAGGCGGAACAGCGACCACGGCCCGGTGTTTTTCTCGATACCCACTCCGCGTTCAACCAATCTGTCCAACAGCAGGGAGGCTCGACCGTTATGCCCATCGCTCGGCCAGGTAAACGCCACGGGCAGGATGGGGCCATGACGGTACTCAAGCACGTTGTCACCGAAGCGGAATTCGGAACGGCTCACCACCGGGTCGAGGGTGTATGGCTCGAGCTTGAAACGCACCTGCGGTTCGGCCGGGTTTTCAGCGAAAAAGCTCTGGCGGATGGTGTGCGCGGTTGCGATCTGATCCAGAAATGCCCTCGACATCGGCAAGCTCTGGCCGTCGATGCCGCGAAGGCGATAATGTCCCGGCGTGCCGCTGACGAAGGGCTGGAGGTAACGCTCGAAGAATCGATCGACGATGCCCTGGTCCTTGAAGAACTCCCGGAAATCGTTAAGCGCTACATCACTGCTGCTATGGGCGTTGAACGGATACCGCTTGTTGATCGCCTTGCCGTAAAAACTGTACAGCTCGCTCTGGTAGCGCTGGTTCAAAAAGCGGTATGCATCGTTGAGCACCAGGCGCCAGCTGTCTTCGGCCAGCCCGCTGAACCACGTGCCGATCGGCCGCGGTAGGCGGGTGGACGCATCCTGCAGGTTGCCCAACGCATCGCGCTTGCCGGCCATGCGGTTCCTCGCCAGTTCGAACGCGGCCTGCTCCGGCGTACTGGCCCGTGCCAGGTTTGCCAGTTGCAATTGCACCTCGTCGAGGGTTCGAAAGGTCTGGGCCAGGTCTGCGCAAGGGCTGCCGTCGTCTTCGAGCAGTCGATGCAGGTGCTCAAAACGCCGCTGCAAGGATTTCAGCGGGGTGTCTGGCAAGCTGTCGGGGCCGGTTATTGTTCGAGTAACGGCGGCCAATTGGGCTGCTGTTCCCAGATTGGCGACGGCTGGTGTCACGCCGTTGATGCGTTCGACAACGGTCTGTAACCGAGTGTTCTCGCGAACCTGTACCAGCATGTGGAGGATCGGCGAGTGGACCGAGGTCAATCCCGCCAGTTGGTCGGCCCCTTCGCGGGTGTCACTGAACGCTTGCAGAGCGACTTGCCCGACGGCTTCGCTCCAATGGTCGGCGTAGTCACTGAAGTACAGCCGCTCCAGTTCGATCATCAGACGACGCAAGTCCCTGCCGCTGAGGCCGGTGCCTTCACCCAACACCCAGTTGTCGCGCAGCAGCTCAGTCACCAGCGCCGTGCCCTGGACCGAAAAGTACTGTTCGTAACCCTGACGCGTGTAGAAGCCGGGAATCACCTGATCGGTGCCAAGCAGTCGCGAGCCCTGCGGGCCCAGGTACTGGCTGAGCCGATACTGCGGCAAGTGACGGGCCTGCTCGCTCAGCATTCGATAAACCACGACGGCCAGGGATTCGCTGCGCAGGGCTTCCCGTGCCTGAGCCACCAGTGGTTCGTCGAGCCCGTGGGTGAATGGCAACGCCAGCAGACGTTCGAAATGCGCATTCAGGCCGTCCTGCAGTGCCGTGTCTGCGGCGTAACGCACGGACCAATCGCGGGCCAGCCGATCCTTGAGCCACGGTGCATCGCGCCGCTCGTGCAGGTTCAGCATCAAGTAGGCCCGAAGACCGTTGAGCAAGTGCTCGCGGTTATTCAAATTGTCGCGGATATGCCCTTCCAGCATCCGAGCGACCCGGGGCAGCAATTGCTCCTGCAACGCTTTTCGATATGCATCAACGACGACCGGGCGACTCTTTTCGCCTTGGTACAGGCCGACGCGTTCATGCAGCGGTACCTCTTCCTGGGCAGGGAAAACCTGGCTGGCTTCGAAGCGGGTATCGAGGGCTGCGAGGACGGCGGCCAGATCATCCTCCGGTTTCAGGGATGCGTGCTGCTGATCCCAGCGTTGCGACAGCGTACGCAGCAGATCCAGACGGTCTCGATTGGCCTCGAAGCCGCTGGCCCACGCCAGCCCGAACAGACCCAGGATCGCCAGGGCCCCAAGGTACAAAGCGCGCTGGCTCCATTGGATGTGGCTGCGCTCGCGTTGATCGGGGCCGGCCAGGTTGGCTTCCGGGAAAATCACCCGATCGAGCAAGGGTTGGATAAACCGCGAACGTGCATCCAACGCGATGTCGTGGAGGTTGGCATTGTCTCCGGCGCTTGAGCTCGGCTGGGCACTGGTCAGGTAGAACCCTCGTAGTAGACCCGCGTTACCGGTGAAGGCCTTCTCCATCAGCAGGCACAGGTTGGTGCTGATCAGGCCAAGTTGGTGAGGGAAATCCAGGATGCGGCTGCGACGTTGCAGGTCCCGTTCCAAGTGCATGCGCAGGATTACTTGGCCATTGAGCCGGTGGAGCAGTGCTTCAAGTTCGTCTCGCAGCACGGAAGCGTCGGTACCGCGCTGATTCCGGCTGAAGCTTGCGCCCAGCACCTGATCACTTTCCTCGCGCGTCAGCGAGTCGAAGAACTCGTTGAAGCCCGGCACGCTGTCCGTCTTGCTCAGCACCAGGTATGTCGGTACTTCGCTACGCAGCCTCCGTTGCGTCTCTTGTAATCGGCCGCGAATCTGGCAGGCCAGGGTGATGACCTCATCCTCACTTGCGTACCGCAGGATCTCGACCGGCACCGTCACCAGCACGCCGCTCAGCGGGCGCTGACGACGATGCTTGCGCAGCCGGTCGAGGAGCACATCCCAGGCACGGCCGTCGACCTCGACATCTGTCTGTGTCAGGTAACGGCCAGCGGTATCGACCAGTACCGCCTGATCGGAAACATACCAGTTGCAATGGCGGGTACTCGACGTGTGGTCTCCAGACCGGTCGATAATACGTTCGAGGCCCGAGCAGGCCAACAGGCTGGTCTTGCCGCTGGCGGGTGGTCCGATCAGCAAGTACCACGGCAGATCGTTGCGGCGACGGCCGCTTTGGCTCGGGTGCAGGCTTGCAGTCCTCATCGCCTCCTTGAAGTACGCGTGCAATTCGCGTTGCTCCTCGTCCATACGGGTTTGACGGGGAAGGCGCTGCGGGGCGTTGTCAGCTTCCTGGCCTTGGCCGCTCGCAGCGGCGCGGCCGTTGACGAAGACCATCCCCAACCCCCAACCCAGCAGCAATGCGCACACGCTCAGCAAGCGTGCTGTCGGGCTCGCCCAGAATTTGTAGTCATCGATCGCCAGCAGTGGCCCGACGAACCACACCAGCAGCGCCGTGCCCACGACCAGCAACAGCGTCCAGACCCAGGCCTGGCGCACCCAGGCGCCGATTCTCGTAAAAAGCAGTTTCATGACACATCCCTGTTCAAGGCAGCGGCTGAGCGGTGGCCGGCTCCAGCGGTTGATAACGTTGCAATACACTTTCGCGGTGCTCACCCAGCACCCAGGCGAAGCTCGAATACATCACGGCCAGGCAGGCCCAAGTAATGATTGCCACCGTCCAGACCGGAACAATGCGTATCGGGGGACGACGTTCGCCTTCGAGACCTTCCCAGTGAGGCGAGAGCTCGCGAGGCACTTCACCACGGACCTGCCGGATCTGCCTGTAGAGGGTGTTGCGGATCTCTTCGAGCTCCAGTACCCCGCGTACCCGGACCCGGTATTTGCCTTCGAAACCGAGGGACAGGCACAGGTAAAGCAATTCGAGCATCGGCAAGTGCTTGACGGGATCTTTCGACAAGCGATCGATGAGCTGGAATACCTTCTCGCCGCCGAAGGTTTCGTTGTGGAAGGTGCTGAGCAGGCTCATTTGCGACCAGCCGCTCCCGTGTCCCCATGACGTGGTGACCACGGCTTCATCAAGGACAGTGCAAAGGACGTAGCGGGCAGCGATCAGTTGACTGTTCTCCACACCCTGGTGCGAGGCACGGGCTTCGAACTGGTCCAGATCCCAGGTCAGTTCTCGCTTGAGGGTTTGCAAGTCCTGACGATCACGGCTCTGCTTGAGACGCACCACTTGCGATAGCAACCCTGAGGCTGCCGCTACCAATGGATTGAGGCTCACGCTGGGCGCCTGCGTGGGTGGCAGATGCGCGGCGTAGACCATGCGCGCTTGCAGCTGCTCAATACGCGGCGGCATGGTCGCGTCGGTCAGGGGCTGCGAAGCGGGGCGTTGTCCGTGATGGTCGAGCAGGACGGTGGTTTCGTCCTGGGGATATTCCTTATCCATTTCGTCAGTTCCTGATGGCCCAGAAGTTCAGTTCGAGCTCGGTGAAGTCTCCGGAAACATGGAATGCGAAACCTGCGGAGCGCTTGAGTCGGGCCAGGTCTTCGGGAGTGAGTTCGAGGATGAAATAGGCTTTGTTGGCATGGAATGCGATCTGCCGTGGCGCCACGGGCAAGGGCCTGATCCTGATACCCGGTAAGTGCAGATTCACCCACTGGCGGATCTGTTCCACCGGAGCGACCTTGAGTTGTGACGGCAAGCGTTGGCGCAATACTTCTCCGTCGCACTGGGCACTGGCTGCCAGTACGAACGAAGCCGAGTCCATCAGTGACGGATCGGCAATCGGCGAGACCCTGATTCCGTATTGGCGCACCTGCAACGGCAATTCGATCGCGTGTTGCTCGAGTACCATCGAGAGCATTTGACGGATTGCCTGCATCAGGTTGCGAAAACAGCCGCCCTGGTCGTTGTGTCGGTAGTGGTGACTGAACGCCGGTCGTTTCTCACTGGCGAATGTCGCCAGGTCGCCCAACAGGGCCAGCAGCGTGCGATATAGCCTTTCGGGAGGCAGTTGTTCCAGGTCCAGATCATGGCGCAACACCAGCTCGGTGCGGTTGATCAATTGCAGCATCATGAAATCGCCGACTTGCGTCCCGCCGGCGCTGCCATGGGCGCGAATCCGTTCGGCAAGGCTGTTGCCCCGGTGCGCCAGCATGCCGATGACCTCCTTGAGGCACGACAGCAAGTAGGGGGATGAGCCGGCCTGGATGAAGGTCGGGACAAAGTCGGGATCAAGTCGGATTACACCGTCGGAGGTGGCGTCGAGCACTTCGCAGAGCTTGAGTTTCACGAATGCCTGATTGCTTTGCTGCTCGCCCAGCAACAAGCGCAGGTCTGGACGACCACAGCTGATCTGGCTGCTGGACGCATCGGCGGCGTTGGAATCCACCACCTGTGTTTCGTAGGTGGTATAGCGTGCCAGTACGTCGGATTGCTCCGGGCGACGGGACTCGATGTGGTTCCCGGTCATCAACGGCAGTGCGAGATAGATAGAGGCGTTGCGGGTATTGGAGGGGACTGCCAGGGCCAAGGGGGCGGTAGTGCTGCTCAACTCGAACAGACTGCCATCCGGCAGAACGCCCGAGGCCTGGCTGACCACTACCTGGCCCATATTGAGAAATTGGGCATCGATGTCCAGCACCAGAAATCCCCAGGCGTAACACGTCAGGAAGCGGGTACGGAACTTCAATTGATGATCGACGTATCGATCGTTGTGCTGCAAATGCTGAGGCCGAAGAAGCATGCCCTCCTGCCAGATGACCTTGTCGTGATTCATCGGGTGTTTACCTCAGCCAACCGTTCGATGACATGGGTGATCCCGTCCTGGTCGAGGATAAGACTGGCTTCGGTGACGTGCGCCGGGGCGACTGGCAGTGTGTAGCGCCATGTCGCATGGGGCAGATCGCGGTAGGCGGCGAGCAGACCGACGTAACGACCGCCCCCCGCAATATCGAGCTTGAGCACAACGGTTTCACCTGGGCGAAGTTCCAGTTCTTCGCTGGCGATCAGGTCCGGCGACAGGGTTTCCCTGGCGCGTTCATAGAGACTGAAGAAGTCGGCATTCTCGAAAGCTACCGGATGTTTGAGCTCAAACATCCGCAACACCACGGGCGATGGGCGTCCATTGAGGTCTGGGTTGAGTTGGTCGCTGGCCGTCAGTGTCAGGTCGAGCTTGGTCATCGTCGAGAAGGGAGACAGCGTGGCACAACTGGTCAGTATTAACGGTGCAACAAGCGCCATCAGGGTTTTGGGGAAGAACGTGGTGCGGCGAAACATGTGTGTCATCCATGGTGGTCGGAGTGCTGGACGGAAATCGAGCGAACCTGCTCGTCGTAGGCCTCTGTGAAGTCGCGGCCCAGCCGCAGGCTTTGCCCGATTAACCGCGCCGCGTTGATTGCCAGAGTCTCGCGGGCCTTGTCGTCCAGGTTTCCAAGGTCCATGCCCAACGCGATGCCGAAGCGCTCCCAGAACTCATCGGCTGGATGATCGAACGCAGCGTCTGGTGGCAGAGGCCCTGGCATCGATTGGTCCGGGGCTTCCACCAGTTCCGGCAACAGCAGGTTTTCTCTGTCGATAGATGCAGAACCTGACCATTCACAGTTCCCTGCTGGCATGGTTGTGGGATTTATCAGATCGTCTGTATGTGCAGGCCCATGGGCCTCCTGATCCAGCATCTTCAGTGGGTCGAGATGCGAAAAGGCATCGTCGGGAATCAAGCTGTCTGTCGACAACGGCCGGCCCGCTTCAGCGGTGCTCGAGCGGCCGGATACCAGTCGCGCCAGGATCTCGAAATCGCCCATGAGATAGACATCTCCGTCCTGTATGCGCACTGGCTCGCCTTTGGGCAGGCGCGCCCCGCTGTCGCGATGGCTCACGCCGTTGCCGCTGGTGTCGGTCAGGAAGAATGCCTCTTCGCGTGCACTGATCTGCGCGTGGCGTTTCGAAAGCAGGCGCTGGCGGTCGGGGATGACCCAGTCACACCCCTCACCCCGCCCCAGCACTCCACCCTCCGGCCCGAATCGCTTGCGACACAGCGGTGCTGCAATGAATTGCCTGGCGTTCAGTACTTCAAGAACCAGTTCCATCGATACTCCTTGCAGTCATTTACCGCGATTGATCGCCTGGGGATCGCCCAGAGGCCGATAATCGTTGTCGTTGATTTTGTAGTTGCCGCCGCAGCCACAGAGGCCGAGTGACACGACGAAGGTCAGCAGCGCAATTCGCCAGCAAAAGCCAGGCATTGGAAGATCTCCAGGATTGAAAGGGGGGGAGGCCGAGGAGGCGGGCCAAGGGATCAGTCATCGAAGTCCCTCGGACGAATCTTCAGGCGCCCGAGACGATAGAGCAGGGTGCGACGTGGCAGGCCGAGTTCACGGGCGGCAAGTGTCTGGTTACCTGCGTTCTTGCGCAGGCAATCGATCAGCAGGCTACGTTCGATCTGCTCCAGACGTTCGCGCAGGTTGAGATGGTTGCGATCGGGCAGGGGCTCGATGTGCAGCGCGAAATGCTCGACCAGCAGCTCTCCGTCATCGCACAACAACACGGCCCGTTCCACGATGCCTTTGAGTTCGCGGACGTTGCCGGGGAAACCGTAGGCGGCCAGATGGTCGAGGGCGGCATCGGACCAATGCACAGGGTCACGTCGCAAGAAGCGGCAAGCCTTGTCGGCAAAATGCCGCGCCAATTCGGTGATGTCTCCTTCGCGTTGACGAAGTGCCGGAAGTTGGATCGGAAACTGTGCGAGACGGTAATACAGGTCTTCGCGGAACTTGCCGTGTTCCACCAACCGCTTCAGGTCACGGTGAGTGGCGGCAATGATGCGGACATCGATCTTGTGGGTGTCATTGGATCCCAGTGGGCGGACTTCACCCTCCTGCAAAACCCGCAGCAATTTGGCCTGGAGGGACAACGGCATATCGCCGATTTCATCGAGCAGCAGCGTGCCGCCATCCGCCGCATCGAACAGCCCGGGGCGAGCCCGATCGGCTCCGGTGAAGGCGCCCTTGCGATAACCGAACAGCTCGCTTTCAAGCAGATTCTCAGGGACCGCCGCGCAGTTCTGCACGACAAATGCCCTGGCTCGCCGCGGTCCGCTGTCATGAATGGCCCGTGCGACCACTTCCTTTCCCGTGCCCGTCTCGCCGCACAGCAGGACGGTGTAAGGGCTGTGCAGCACCTTGCTGATCAAGGCGCAGGTCTGGCGCATCGCTGCGCTTTTGCCAATCAGGCCGTAGCCGTTGACGCTGGGCAGGTGTTTGGTGACGCAGCGGGGTGTGTCGGCCGAATGGCGAGGGCGTTGCAGCAAGTGCACTTGGTTGAGCGCAAAGGTTCCGAGTTGACCCAGAGAGGTTGCCAATCCCTGCAGCTCGATGTACTTGCCACTGGCGCAGAGCAACAGACCTTCAACCGTACCTTGCACATTGGCGAGCGGTACGCAGAGCAGCGACTGCCATGGTGTGGCCCGAGTGGGCAGAAAGGCCGTTTCGTGCAGGCTTGTGCTCAGCGTGCCGAGGTTCACCACCCGGTTCTGGCACAGAGCGAATTGCAGCAGCTGTTCGCCGTTGTAATCGAAAGGCAGCCGGGTTCGATCACGGAACTGCAATTGGCCTTCCAGGCATTCGGTATGCATTTGCAGGTGGGTGTGGGTGGTATCAAGCAGGTACAACTGCGCCAGCTCGCAACCGCTGAGCTGCGTCACTCCCTGGACAAACTTCCCCAGCAACGCCGCCGCATCTGTCACTTTTGAAAGGCTGGCAAATTGTGTCAACAGGGCTTCGGCGTAGGCCAGCGGTTGCGAAATCTGCTCGAACATCGAGGCCATTCTCAGGTGAACTCGCAGGCGATGCTGGCGTTGTCGTCGAGGGTGGCGTGTACATGTTGCAACCGTTCGCCGGTTGCCATGGCTGCGAGCAAGCGGTCCGCCACGAGCGGCATCAGGTGTCGCTCGATCAACTGGTCGACCAACCGCGCGCCACTGTCGCTATGGGTACACCGCTCTGCCAGGTGCCCAACCAGGCGTTCGCAATAACTGAAGTTCATGCGGCGCGATTGCAGGCGCTCTCCCAGGCGACCGAGCTTGATTTCCACCAGTTCATGCAGCACCGGACCGCTTACCGGGTGATACGGCACCACGCGCATGCGTGCCAGCAGCGCCGGCTTGAAATGCCTGACGAGCAGAGGGCGAATCATTTCTTCCAAATGCTCGGCACTGGGGGGCGTACCGTTTTCACACAGTTCGCTGATGCGCTCACTCCCCAGGTTCGACGTCATCAGAATCAGCGTGTTGCGAAAATCTATCTCTCGTCCTTCCCCGTCGTTGGCCAGACCTTTGTCGAAAATCTGGTAGAACAGGTTCAGGACCTCCGGATCGGCTTTTTCCACTTCATCGAGCAGCACCACCGAATAGGGCTTTTGCCGCACGGCTTCGGTGAGCATGCCGCCCTCGCCATAACCAACGTAGCCTGGTGGTGCGCCGATCAATCGGGAGATCGTGTGTTTGTCCTGGAACTCAGCCATGTTCAAGGTGGTAATGAATCGCTCGCCGCCGTATAGCAGGTCGGCGAGGGCTCGCGCCGTTTCAGTCTTGCCGACGCCGCTTGGTCCTACCAGCAGGAAGACACCTACCGGGGCGTCAGGTTTGTTGAGCCCTGCGGCCGCGGCACGCATTGCTCGGTCAAGGGCCTGTATGGCTTGTTCCTGTCCGCGGATTCGGGCGCGCAAGTCGGTGGCGAAGCCGGCAATGCTTGCGTTGTGTTCCCGTGCCAGTTGCGCCAGCGGTACGCCGGTCCAGGCACTGACCACTTCGGCCACCAGGCGCGGACAGACTTCGAAGCTGACCAGGCGTTCCTGGGCTTGCGCGTTTGTCAGGGCTCCCAGGGTTTCGTGCAGCGCCGATTGCAGAGTCTCTACGTTCAGGTCTTGATCGGTCGCTGTTCTCCGCGCCTCAGCCAACTGATGACGGAGCGACAACAAGCGTTCGGCAAGGATTCGCTGCTCTGTCCAGCGGGCTTCTACTGTCTGGAGTTCTTGTTCGGTGGTGTCCAGTCGCGCTTGCAGCGCCTCCAATTCCTGAACATCGATCGACAGGCCGGCCTCGGCATCACGACGTAATGCCTGGCGCTGGCGCTCGCCTTCGGCCAGGTTGCCACGCAGTCGCTGAAGACGTTGCGGCGCGGTGGCCAGACTGATGCGTACACGGGCGCACGCGGTATCGAGCACATCGACCGCTTTGTCTGGCAGTTGACGCCCGGTCAGGTAGCGTGCCGACAGTTGGGCAGCTGTGACTACGGCGTCGTCTCGCAGGTAGATGCCATGGCTGCTTTCATAGATCCGGGCCAGACCACGCAGGATGGTGACTGCTTCACTGACGCTCGGCTCGTGCAACTGCACGGGCTGGAAACGACGGGCCAGGGCCGGGTCCTTCTCGAAGTATTTCTTGTACTCGCACCAGGTGGTGGCGGCGATGGTGCGAAGCTCGCCTCGGGCCAGCGCCGGCTTGAGCAGGTTGGCCGCGTCGGAACCGCCGGCGGTGCTGCCTGCGCCGATCAGCATGTGGGCTTCATCAATGAACAAGACGATGGATTGGGGGGACGCCTTGACCCCGTCGATCACACCTTTGAGGCGCCGCTCGAATTCGCCCTTGATACTGGCACCGGCCTGCAACAGGCCCATATCCAGCGAAAGCAGCTCGACGCCCTCAAGCGCCGGTGGCACTTCTCCCGCCGCTATGCGCAACGCCAGGCCTTCGACGATGGCTGTCTTGCCCACCCCGGCTTCGCCTACCGCGATCGGGTTGTTTTTGCGGCGACGCACCAGAATATCGATCATTTGCCCGATCTCGCCGTCCCGGCAAAGCACCGGGTCAATCTGGCCTTCACGGGCCTGTTGGGTCAGGTTGTGGGTAAAACGCTCCAGTAGGGAGTCATGCGGTGGCATGGACGGGACGGCGACCGTTTGATCCTGTTGTGACAGGACGAACCCTTTCAGTCGGTCGATGTTCAATCGGGTGAGTAGCGCGTGATAGGGTGTGCCTGCGTGGCGGACAGGGTTGCACAGCAATGCCAGGATCAGGGCCGCTTCTCCGATCTCGTGTTGACTCAGTTCGAGATGAGCCACCCGCAGCGCGTCCTGTAGCCATTGCACCAGTTCAGGCGCAAAGGCTGGATTGCGCGAGGCATTGGATTCAGCCTTTGGTTGCAGAATTGCGCTCAATTCGTCTGGGTCTATCCGAGCATCCTGCAAGGCACGCGCGAGCAGACCTTGCGGTCGCTGCAGCAGGCCCAGCAACAAATCTTCCACCAAGACCTTGTCTGCTCCGCGGACCACGCACTGCTCTGCCGAGCGTTCCAGGTCGATTTTCGTATCGGCGTCCAGCGCCTGGATGAGTTGCTGGAGGTCTACGTTGGTCATCTCATCTATCCCTAATGATGTTTGCTGCCCAGGGTCACGACCCCGTCGACGCCTGCCTGGCCCAGCCAACTGGTCCAACCCAGGTGGCAGTTGTTCGGTTTGCCAATGCGTAATTCGCGTATTTCCTGTGGGCGCAGGACCAGGCGGATGTCGTAGTCGAGAGGGGCCGGCAAGGTGAAACGCACCAGCGCGCAGAGCGCCGAATATCCGGCACCGATGGGCAAGAAATCGTGGAAGTGTTGCCAGTCCAGCTCGCGGATATGGATCCGGAACTTGCCGCTGCGGTCGCGCACCTGTTCGCCCAGCACCAGGTCTTCGCTCAGCAGGCAGTTGATGGTCCCCAGGCCATTGAGCTGCTCGGGAAGGATCTTCACCGGACGCTCGATGCATTGTTCGAGGCTCAACTGAGCGTGCTTGAAGTAGTAGCGCAGTACAGCTTCGATCAGTGCCGCCGAATGGGCCCGTAGGCTCAAAAGCCCCAGGTAGGGCAGCAGCCGTTTCCAGTTCAGTTGGGTGGCCTTGCGGATCTCTTCCCCTCCCAGGCCGACCAGGGCAAACAATTGCTCGGAAAAGCTGTCTCGAGCCCCGCTTCGAAAACGGGTGCTGTAGCGATACTTGCGCCAGATCGGCAACATCAGCCGTTGGAGGCGATGATGAAACAGGTCGAGAAAGTGCCGGGTTGGATTGCCTCGCTCGTCCTCATGGAGGGCTTGTTCAGCGTAGAAGGCCGGTAACGGGGAGCCCGCTCCTACCAGACTGAGCAGATTCAAGCGCAGGCGTGCCCGCATCTGCCCCTGTTCTTCGAAAAACTCCACATGCTCAATGTCACTGGCCGCGAATCCCAGGCTCGGGTTGGCCTGGAATTCCAATAGCTCGTACAAATCATCATCGCTCAGTAACGGATGTGCCTCACGCAGCCGGTCGATGGTCAGTAGGACTGCCTGGAAGAGCGAGTACTCGCGTATTTTTTGCGTCAGCGTACTTATAGAATCGGCTGCTGGCCCATGCGCGGCGTCCATTGGTACACCTCTCCTTGTGTGCTGTTCACTCGCAGTTCGTGGTACGAATTGAGGCTGACATAAAGCGCAAAGAACTCGTTCAGGACCGAAGCGAAAACGAACAAGTCTCCTTCACCGATGTATCCCTGCGGATCGATCGTCAGTTCGGTTCGCAAGCCGCGAACCGGCAGACCCCGGTGTAGCCGGTCGACATGCTGGTGCGTGATCGACTTGAGTCCGTCCAGCAGACACTGGCTGGCTCGCTCTGTCTGCTCGTCGTGATAGCGCGGAAAATCATAGGTTTCGAGAATCACCTTGA
The DNA here is from genome assembly GCF_022342325.2 of Pseudomonas sp. AF32. Taxonomy (NCBI): domain Bacteria; kingdom Pseudomonadati; phylum Pseudomonadota; class Gammaproteobacteria; order Pseudomonadales; family Pseudomonadaceae; genus Pseudomonas; species Pseudomonas sp. AF32. The sequence continues at coordinate 14,716 of NZ_RQJK02000017.1, forward strand.
GTGCGTTCACATCCGCCAGCGACAGATAGTTGAGCGACATGTTGCTGATCAATCTCCAGAGAAAGTCCTGATCAAGTGGCGGCGCGAAACTCCGGGTGACCGGACCGATATTGCGAAAGGTCAACAATTCGGGACTTTTTTCACCGGGTTGGTCGATGTCACCTACCTTGAGTCGATGTGGCAGGTTCTGGTTGGTGCACATCAGTTCTATCGACAGCGTTTCATGGGGTTGGATGTCCCGAGCGCCGAAGCCCAGATACGTGTCCAGCCCATCGTGCAGCTGCGATGGACGTAAGCGGATGCTGTAGTAAGGATGGGGTTGGGATGTATCGAAGCTTGGGTCGTGCTCGAAGGATTCGAATGGCACATAGGTGCGATAGCCCAAGCCTCCGGGATTCCAGCCGGTAACGCTTTGCACCGAATACACGTCGCACTGCTCCTGGTCGTAATCGGCGGGCCGCAGCAGGTACTCGTTCTGTTTGCCATCAAGGCGGATCGGCTGAGCGTCGTGCTTGAACAAATTGACGATAGGTGTGCAATAGAGCTTGACGTTATCCAGCGTCGGGCGAAGCCGATGGATTCCACTCTTGCCAATGTCGAAGCGCAGTTCCAGGCCGCGTACCTGTTCAAGGCTGGCCAGGGGCAGTGCATTGATGACATCCAGGCCGTTGATGTCGACGAAAAGGAACTTGTCCTGGAAGGCGAAGTATTCCTGGAGATAGCGATAGCCACGAAAGGTGTTCATCGGATAAGGGACCAGCGCTTCCTCTTCGGCAAACCCTACCGGCTGGACACGGTTGGCGGGGATTGCGAAGGACATCGGCGTACCGTCAGCCGTGTTGATGGGCTTGCCAGCAGCGTCCAGTGGGACGAGTTCGATCACCTTGAGGTGACGCAGCAGGCTGAGATAGAGCATTTGGCTGATGTACCGCTCACCGGCAAAATGCAGGCGCACACGGCTCAACTGCAATTCACCCAGGTGGCCGTCACACTGCATCTCCAGGCGCAGGCTCAGCACCGAGCTGTCGCCCTTGACCGAAAAGCCAAGGTCGGTCAAATCCAGCGAGAGCACATCGGTCGGGTAACAGGTGCGAAAACGGCAACGGACCTCTTGGATGGGTTTGCTTTCAACCGGGGTATCGCGTTCCACCCGCAAGGCTGGGCCGGAGCGTTTCAGGGGGGCGAATTGCAGGATGCTGAATGCCGGTAGTGGCCGCATGTAGTTAGGCCACAACAGACGCATCAGTGAATGGCTCAGTTCCGGCAATTGGTCATCGAGCTTCTGACGCAAACGCCCGGTCAGGAACGCAAAGCCCTCCAGCAACCTCTCCACATCCGGATCCCGTCCGGCTTGGCCCAGGAACGGCGCCAACGCCGGGTTACGCTCGGCAAAACGCCGTCCCAACTGACGAAGCGCGGTCAGTTCGCTCTGGTAGTAGTGGTTGAATGACACGGTGCGGCTATCCTTGGCTGACCTTGGCCCGGCCGTTGCCATCCAGGCAGACGGAGAAACTCATCTGTCGCTTCGAACCGTCCATGACCAGCGAAGCATCAATGGTCAAGAACAGGCAAAGCGGATTGGTATTGCTCGGCGTTGCAGCGACGCGGACGTCGCCCAGGCGCGGCTCATGCGCCTCGATGAACGTCCTGATCGCCCGACAGGCCTGGACTTGTGCGTCATGCAAGCTCAGGCGCATGTCATTGAGATCCGGTAAGCCGTAATCGGATGACGTTTGTACGCTACCGGCTCGCGTGCTGAGCATCCTGGTCAGATGAGCCGCCACGGATGCGATGACACACGCCTCGCGGCCCAAGCCCGCCCGTTTCTCGTTAACACCGTCCAGGCGTTCGAAAAGGCTTCCGTAAGTCATGGGCTGTACTTATGCCTTGTCCAATTTGCCAACCAGCGACAGCGTGAAATCGGCCCCCATGTACTTGAAGTGTGGGCGGACGTTCAGGCTGACGCGGTACCAACCCGGTTCGCCTTCCACATCGCTGACGACGACCCTGGCCGCGCGCAATGGACGGCGACCACGGACTTCGGCACTCGGGTTCTCCTGGTCGGCCACGTACTGGCGGATCCAGTGGTTGAGCTCGCGTTCCAGGTCCGTGCGTTCTTTCCACGATCCCAGTTGCTCACGCTGCAACACCTTCAGGTAATGAGCCAGGCGATTGACGATCATCATGTACGGCAGTTGGGTGCCCAGCTTGTAGTTCAGCTCTGCGTGTTTGTCCTCGACGCCGGTACCGAAGTACTTCGGCTTTTGTACGGAACTGGCGGAGAAGAACGCGGCGTTATCGCTACCCTTGCGCATGGTCAGGGGGATAAAACCTTCCTCGGCCAACTCATACTCACGGCGGTCGGAAACCAGCACTTCGGTTGGAATCTTGGTTTCGATTTCGCCCATGCTTTCGAAATGGTGCAACGGCAGGTCCTCAACCGCGCCTCCGCTTTGCGGGCCGACGATATTGGGGCACCAGCGGAATTTGGCGAAACTGTCGGTCAGTCGGGTGCCAAACGCGTAGGCGGTATTACCCCACAGGTAGTGTTCGTGACTGTTTGCGACGATTTCCTTGTAGACGAACGACTTGACCGGGTTTTCTTCCGGATCGTATGGCGTGCGCAACAGGAAGCGTGGAACGGTCAAGCCGACGTAACGAGCATCTTCGGATTGTCGGAAGCTTTGCCACTTGGCGAATTGCGGACCTTCGAAGTGGTCTTTCAGGTCCTTGAGATCCGGAAGGCCAGTGAAGCTTTCCAGACCGAAGAACTTCGGCCCGGCCGCCGCGATGAAAGGCGCATGGGACATGCAGGCCACGCTTGCCACGTACTGCATCAATTTCACGTCCGGTGAGCTGGGAGACATGAAGTAGTTGGCGATGATCGCCCCTACCGGCCGTCCGCCAAACTGGCCGTACTCAGCGGTGTAGATATGTTTATACAAGCCCGACTGCATGACCTCGGGGGAGTCTTCGAAGTCTTCCAGCAGATCGCTCTTGGAGATGTTGAGCATTTCGATCTTGATGTTCTCGCGGAAGTTGGTGCGATCGACCAGCAACTGCAAGCCACGCCACGCTGCCTCCAACGCCTGGAACTCTGGATGATGGAGGATCTCGTCCACCTGGCGGCTGAGCTTGGCATCGATTTCGGCGATCATGCGATCCACCAGGGCCTTCCTGACCGGCTCACCATTGTTCTGCGGCTTGAGCAATTCTTCGATGAAGGCCGATACGCCGCGCTTGGCGATGTCATAGGCTTCGTCGTCCGGCGTCAGGCGGGTCTGGGCAATGATGGTTTCCAGAATGCCGTACTCACCGTTGTTTTGATGCTGTTGCTGCGTTGCCTGGGTACTCATGTGGCGGCTTCCTTGTCTGTGGAAATCAAGCGTCCATTGCTGCGGCGTTCAGGCCCAGCTCGTCCAGGACGCGGCTGCGTGATGCTTCGTCGGTCAGCACGTCTTCAATGGCCTTGCGAAACGCCGGTGCATTGCCCAGTGGACCTTTGAGCGCCACCAGGGCCTCGCGCAGACCCATCAGTTGCTTGAGTTCCGGCAGCTGCTCGACGAGGCTGGCAGGGTTGAAATCCTTCATGGAGTTCAGATGCAGTTGAACGGTCAACTCCTCGGTATCGCTCTCATCGCTGAGACGGTTCGGTACGTTCAGGGTCAGGTTCAGCTCTTGCTTGGCCATGACTTCGTCGAAGGTCATCTTGTCGATGCTGATGGGTTTTCGATCCTCGAACTTGCGTTCGTCCACGCGGTGGGTGTAATCGCCGATCGCCAACAGCTTCAGCGGCAGCTCAATTTCCTCCTTGGCGCCGCCAGTGGCGGGCTTGAAAGTAACGTTGATGCGTTCCTTCGGTGCTACCGAGCCTTCTTTGGCCATGATTTTCTCCTTGTGATGGGGGGGCGAGGCCTATCCAATGACCCGTTCGAGGTCCAGGTGACACAACCTTCGGAAAGTCTCTTCCTTACGCTCTCGTACGGGGTGGTTCTGAGGCAGCAACTCGCAGCAGTGGTGCAGCAGATGCAACACCTGTAAGGCGAGCGCCGGCTCCCAGGCATTCAGCTCCGGGTGCTGTAGTCTTTGATCGAGGGCTTCGAGCTGGACTTTGGCGAGTTCGTACTTTTTGGCTGAAAAGCACAGCCGGGCCATCGCGAACCGCCATAGAAAGCATTCGCGAGTGCCTTGGGCGGTTTGCATGCCTTGCCTGAGCAATTGAACGGCGGATTTGAGACCCTCCCTGTGTAGGACCCACTGGGCCTCTTCCAACGCCTGCTCCCAGGGCGCATGCTGGCTGCCAGCTTCGATTCCGGGCCCGGCGCTGGCGCGCTGCAAGTGAGGCATGACCTGGGCCGCGATCCACTCCCGTGTGTCTGGATCGGCAAATGGCGAGCCGTCATGCCAGCGCAGTTCGATAACGTCCGGCAAGCGCTGGATGAATAAGGCGAAATGGACCTCCAGCTCGAGCATCGCCGCTTCAGCGTGCAGTCCTTGCAGGCATTCCCAGGCGAACCTCTGGCCGTCCAGCCAGAAGGGTGCCTTCGCCAGGCTGGCCTCGATCTCCACCAATAGATCCGCAAAGCTGCCTCGTTGGAGGCTGTCTTGATAAGCCTTGAGTTTGGCTACTGGTAATCCGCGCAACTGGGTGATCTGTTCGGCGTCGTGCTCGGGTACCGCTTCGATCGCCAGCCAGGGCAAAGCGCGATTCAGGCGCAGGGCGCGAATGTCGGTGGCTTTATGTCTGAGCCACCAGGCGCACAATGTGCGTGCGCTTTCCTGCTGGGCGCGCAACACTTTTTGGGCTTCTTTTTCGTTCTCGATAGACGCGACGGGGGCGAGTAGTTGCGTGGTGATTTGTTTGACCTGAGTCGCTACTGCCTCTATGGCGCCGGGTTTGGACGGCTCGTCGGTAGCACGCCGGATCATATGCTCGAGCCGACGGTTTAGCGGCAATAACAGTGGAGCTTCATTTCCCAAATGGGAAGTGCAGATGCTCTCGAGGCTTTTAAGTTGTTCCAGCAACTGTCGGAACAAGGGCAACTGTTCTTTGATGGCTACGTCATCGCCCAGAGCCTGTTCCAGGCGAGGCAGCAGCCAATGGATACTGGCGGAACGGGTCCTGACCTTGGCGGGATGGATCTCCGACCAATGGTTTTGGCACAGGTGTCGCACAAGACAAAGCCCAGCCAGCAGACCCGGGAAAGACAAACGTTGGTACAGCGCCCACGTCAGCCAGACCGCCACCCGCAAGTCTTTGGATTGGGTGCGCAACAGAGCCTCGCTCTGTTCAAGGACTTTTAGCCAATCCACCTGGCCAGTTTCATGCACCGACAGGGCTTTGCCCAGCTCGCCCTCCAGTGCTTCAAATTCATTTGAAAAACGCACGTCCGCGCCCACGAAGCTCTCTTCGGAGACAGGCGTTTTGGCGAGAATCAAGTATTGGGTGGACAGTTTATTTACGTAAGACATTCATTGCCTTAAGAGTGTGTGGTGCTTTTTCGAGTTATAAATAGTTTCTGATTATCAAAGCTGGACTGATTTCTGTAAGAAATTTCGCATTTATAATCAATTGATTAGAGATCTAATAAATAAGGCTGTTGGTCGAACATTCGTTGCGAAGAATGCCAAAATTATAAAAACAGAAATGTAGGAATTTTCTGTAAAACAGTGCGCTAAAGGACATTGATAGTGGCGGAGAGCTTTAAGGAGATGCTGCGCCCATTAATCGTGGCGATATTTGAAGGGAGGTTGCGCCAGTCTCTGGGAGCTGAGCTTGCTCAAGATGGTGGGAGCAGATTCGGAATGAGAGGCGGCTGACCCACCGTTATCGCGAGCAGGGCTCGCTCCCACAGTGGATTTGTGATGGGGCGGGGATTGGGTTTGGCGCCGGGCCTGTGGGCAAGCTCAGCGCCTGGGGATTATTGCTTTTCCAACACCCACTGCCGCTTACCCGGCGTGAACGATGGCATTTCATCGGCCAGCGCTGCGTTCACGGTCTGGAAGATTTCCAGCGTCTTGCCGTTGCGGGTGAAAATCCAGGTGTTGCCGTGGCCGTTCTGTTGCAGCCAGATGTTGTCATTGCCGCCGCTCATGGAGGCGCAGTCGCCGGCCAGGCACAGGGCGTAGCGGTCGGCGCCGGGCAGGCCGCTGACCTGGCCGTCGGGTTGGAATTGCACGCTGGCGCCTTGGCCGGGGCCGTCGACGATGTTCCAGGTGCCGCCCAGGTAAGCGGCATACAGCGCTCGCTCGAAGCTGGCGCCGATAGGGGCGCCTTCCGGTACCTGGACCTGAGCGCGGTCGAAGACTTGCTGGGGTTCGTTCTCGGTGGCGGTCTGGCTCAGTTGGTCGCCGTCGCGCTGGAGTTCGCTGGCCGAGCTGCCGTAGAAATCGACTTTCCACGCGCCGTCTTCTTCGCCCAGCAGCTTGCCTTCGACGTTTTCAAAACCGTTGGTGTAGCGCGCCTGACCGGCTCGGGTGTTGACGTCCCACTCCAGGTTCGGGCCGTAGGCCTGCAGGGCTTCGCGCAGTGGGCCGCCCTTGGCGGCAGCGTCGATGGCGGCCTGGTTGATCCAGGTGCCGCTGATGTCACGGTCGGCGGGGTCGCTGGCGCAGCCGGCCAGAAGAAGGGCGAGCAGCGGGAGAGCAAGCGCTTTGCGCATGGTGGAATCCTTTCAAAACGAAAACGGCGCAGCGGGGAATGCTGCGCCGGCCTTGTTACTCGATGACCAGGATGGCATCCATTTCGACCTGCGCGCCCTTGGGCAGGGCGGCCACGCCGATGGCGGCGCGGGCAGGGTAGGGCTGCTCGAAGTACTTGCCCATGATCTCGTTGACCTTGGCGAAGTGGCTCAGGTCGGTGAGGAAGATGTTGAGCTTGACGATGTCCTTGAACGAACCACCGGCAGCCTCGGCCACGGCCTTGAGGTTTTCGAACACTTGCACGGTCTGGGCTTCGAAGCCTTCCACCAGCTCCATGGTTTTCGGGTCCAGTGGGATCTGGCCCGACATGTACACGGTGTTGCCTGCCTTGATCGCCTGGGAGTAGGTGCCGATGGCGGCCGGGGCCTTGTCGCTGGTGATAACGGTCTTGGTCATGAGGACTCCTTGTTACGGGTGGGCTACGCGCGCATGCGGGTGATGCGGATGACGCCGGTCAGGGCGCGCAGTTTCTTGATCACGCGGGCCAGGTGCACGCGGTCATGCACGCTGACCACCAGGTGGACGACGCTGATGCGGCCATCGCGTTCGTCCATGCTGATTTTCTCGATGTTGCCGTCGGCGGCGTTGACGCTGCTGGCCAGCAGGGCGATCAGGCCGCGCTGGTGCTCCAGCTCGACCCGCAGCTCGACGTTGAATTCGCCGGTGACATCCTTGGCCCAGGAGAGCTGGATGCATTTTTCCGGGTTGTGGCGGATTTCGCTGATGTTGCGGCAGTTTTCCAGGTGCACCACCATTCCCTTGCCGGCGGACAGGTGGCCGACAATCGGGTCGCCCGGAATCGGCGTGCAGCACTTGGCGTAGCTGAGCACCAGGCCCTCGGTGCCGCGAATCGCCAGCGGGCCTTCGGGGCTTGGCAACTGTTCGCCTTCGCCGAGCAGGCGGCGGGCGACGACGTAGGCCATGCGGTTGCCCAGGCCGATGTCTTCGAGCAGGTCTTCGACCAGTTCGAGGCGGTACTCGGTGAGCATGATCTGCACGCGCTCGGCCGGGATCTTGTCCAGGGAGCTGTCGAAGCCGTTGAGGACTTTGTTCAGCAGGCGTTCGCCCAGGCTGATGGATTCGGAGCGACGTTGCAGCTTAAGCGCGTGGCGGATGTGGGTACGGGCCTTGCCGGTGACCACGAAGTTGAGCCAGGCGGGGTTCGGCCGCGCACCGGGGGCGCTGACGATTTCTACCGTGGAGCCGCTTTGCAGCGGTTCGGACAGCGGCGCCAGGCGACGGTTGATGCGACAGGCGATGCAGCTGTTGCCGACGTCGGTGTGCACCGCGTAGGCGAAGTCCACCGCCGTGGAGCCCTTGGGCAGCTCCATGATCCGACCCTTGGGCGTGAAGACGTAAACCTCATCCGGGAACAGGTCGATCTTGACGCTTTCGATGAATTCCAGGGAGTTGCCGGCGCGTTGCTGCATTTCCAGCACGCCCTTGACCCACTGCCGGGCCCGGGCATGGGTGCCCTTGGGCTGTTCGTCGCCACTGGATTTGTAGAGCCAGTGGGCGGCGATGCCGTTGTTGGCCATCTCTTCCATTTCACGGGTGCGGATCTGGATCTCGATCGGTACACCGTGCATGCCGAACAGCGTGGTATGCAGCGACTGGTAGCCGTTGGCCTTGGGGATCGCGATGTAGTCCTTGAAGCGCCCCGGCAACGGTTTGTACAAATTATGTACGGCACCCAGCACGCGGTAGCAGGTGTCGACCTTGTCGACGATGATCCGGAACGCGTACACGTCCATGATCTCGTTAAAGGCTCGACGCTTGCCGCGCATTTTCTTGTAGATGCCGTAGAGGTGTTTCTGCCGGCCGCTGACTTCGCCTTCGATGCCGTCAATGGCCAGGCAGTGGCTCAGCGACTCTTCGATCTTGTTGACGATTTCCTTGCGGTTGCCCCGGGCGCGCTTGACGGCCTGGTTGATCCGCGCCGAACGCATCGGATGCATGGCCTTGAAGCCGAGGTCTTCGAACTCGATGCGAATCGCATGCATGCCCAGGCGGTTGGCGATGGGCGCGTAGATTTCCAGGGTTTCCTTGGCGATGCGCCGGCGTTTTTCGCCGGACAGCACTTCCAGGGTGCGCATGTTGTGCAGGCGGTCGGCGAGCTTGACCAGGATCACGCGAATGTCGCGGGCCATGGCCATGGCCATCTTCTGGAAGTTCTCGGCCTGGGCCTCGGCCTTGGTCTCGAAGTTCATCTGGGTCAGTTTGCTGACCCCGTCGACCAGTTCGGCCACGGTTTCGCCGAACTGCGCTTGCAGCGCTTCCTTGGCGATGCCGGTGTCTTCGATCACGTCATGAAGCATGGCGGCCATCAGGCTCTGATGGTCCATGTGCATGTCGGCCAGGATATTCGCCACGGCAAGCGGGTGCGTGACGTACGCCTCGCCGCTGCGGCGGCGCTGGCCGTCGTGGGCTTGTTCGGCGTAGAAATAGGCTCGGCGGACCAGATTGACCTGGTCCGTGCCGAGGTAGGCCGATAAGCGATCGGCGAGGGCGTCTATGCTCGGCATGATGATGACTCCTGCCGTTTGCTGTGACCCCGCGCCGTGCTACGTCGACCAGGCATAGATTTAGACCGCCTCGTTGGACTCGTCCTCGAACGCCGCGAACAGCGGTTCGTCTTCAACGATTTCAGCGTTGGCGATGAACTCGTAGCTCATCAGGCCTTCGGCGATTTCACGCAGCGCTACCACGGTAGGCTTGTCATTTTCCCACTGGACCAACGGCTCTTTGCCACCGGTGGCCAGCTGACGGGCCCGCTTGGTAGAGAGCATGACCAGCTCAAAGCGGTTTTCCACGTGTTCTAGGCAGTCTTCAACGGTTACGCGGGCCATGGTATTCCTCGGAGCGAATGCAATATGCGCGCTGCCCGGTTGGGCGAGCGGACTCGACAGTTTAAAAAAACACCAGCGTTTAGGGAAGCGCTGATTTTTTAACCAAACCCCTAGGCGCGCTGCGACTACCAATGTAAAGCCGTCGCAGCGGTTTTGGGAAGGGCCGGTCAGCCCAGCAGTTCGGCCAATAATTTTCCGAAACGTTGCTGCTGGCGTTTCTGCTGCAGCTGGTTGGCGCGGAAAATGGCTTTCAGGTCGTCCAGTGCGTGGGCGAAATCATCGTTGATGATCAGGTAATCGTAGTCCACGTAGTGGCTCATTTCGCTGACGGCTTCGCGCATCCGGCCTTCGATGATCTCGTCGCTGTCCTGGCCACGGTTGGTCAGGCGCTGGCGCAAGGCCTGCTGGCTCGGTGGCAGGATGAAGATCGAGCGGGCCTGGGGCATCAGCTTGCGCACCTGCTCGGCGCCTTGCCAGTCGATTTCCAGGATCAGGTCATGGCCTTCGTCCAGGGTCTGTTGCAGGTGGCTTTGCGAGGTGCCGTAGAGGTTGCCGAAGACTTCGGCGCGCTCGAGGAAGTCGCCGTGTTCGGCCATCCTCACGAATTCTTCGCGGTCGACGAAGTGATAGTTCACCCCGTTCACTTCGCCCGGACGCATGGCGCGGGTGGTGTGCGAGACCGAGACGCGGATCTGCGGCTCGGCGTCGATCAGGGCCTTGACCAGGCTGGTCTTGCCGGCGCCCGAGGGCGCGGAAATGATGTAGAGGGTGCCGGTGCTGTGGGTCATGTCGGGTTAGCCTTACTCAATGTTCTGCACTTGTTCGCGCATCTGCTCGATCAACACCTTGAGGTTGACCGCAGCCTGGGTGCTGCGCGGGTCGAAGGCTTTGGAGCCCAGTGTATTGGCTTCGCGGTTGAGTTCCTGCATCAGGAAATCGAGGCGGCGTCCGGCCGCGCCACCGGATTTGAGCACCCGGCGGACTTCGATGATGTGGGTGCTCAGGCGATCCAGTTCTTCGGCCACGTCGCTCTTTTGCGCGAGCATGACCATTTCCTGTTCCAGGCGTTGCGGGTCCAGCTCGGCCTTCATGTCGGCGAAGCGATCGAGGACTTTCTGGCGCTGGGTGGCAAGCATCTGCGGGACCAGCTCGCGCAGGGTTGCCACGTCTTCTTCGATTGACGTCAGGCGCTCGTTGATCAGCCGGGCCAGTTCCGCGCCTTCGCGCTCACGGCCCGCCTTGAGTTCCTTGAGGCCCTGGTTGAACAGCGCCAGTGCCTCGGCGTTCAGTGCCTGCGGGTCGCTCGCGTCTCCCACCAGCACGCCGGGCCAGGCCAGGACTTCCAATGGATTCAGGGCAGCGGGGTGCTTGATCAGGCTGGCGACGGTTTCGGCGGCGGCCACCAGTTGGGCGGCGCGCTCGCGATCCACTTGCAGGGTCTTGCCGGTGTTTTCCTCGGTGAAGCGCAGGGTGCATTCCAGCTTGCCCCGGGACAGGCCCTGGCGCAGCGCTTCGCGCACACCGCCTTCGAGGTCGCGGAAGGACTCGGGCAGGCGCAGGTGCGGCTCCAGGTAACGGCTGTTGACCGAGCGCAGTTCCCAGCTCAGCGTGCCTTGGGCGCCGGCCTTTTCGACGCGGGCGAAGGCGGTCATGCTGTGCACCATGGGGGTTCCTCGCAATGCAGGTCGGGCACGACGGTGGTCGTGGCGCCTGGAATCTATGAATAAAAGCCGACGGGTAGCAAAGGCGCAGGATTGTAGCGCAGTGAGGCGCATGCCCCCAAACCGGGCCTGTGACAAAGCGCTGCAGCCCGTCGGGCGGGGCTTTGAGGGGCCTCGCTCGTCGCAACGGTTTTTTAGAACTGCCTTCTGCCGGTCGACGGCTCTATAATGCCGGCAGTTTTCCGTCCTCTGTACAGGTGTTCCCTATGAAACGTCCAAGTGGTCGCGCTGCCGATCAGCTTCGCTCGATCCGCATTACCCGCAACTACACCAAACACGCCGAGGGATCTGTACTGGTCGAATTCGGTGACACCAAGGTTATCTGCACCGTCAGCGTCGAAAACGGCGTGCCACGGTTCCTCAAGGGTCAGGGCCAAGGCTGGCTGACCGCCGAATACGGCATGCTGCCGCGCGCTACCGGTGAGCGCAACCAGCGCGAGGCCAGTCGTGGCAAGCAGGGCGGCCGTACTCTGGAAATTCAGCGCCTGATCGGCCGTTCGCTGCGCGCCGCCCTGGACATGTCCAAGCTGGGCGACGTGACGCTGTATGTCGATTGCGATGTGATCCAGGCCGACGGCGGTACCCGCACTGCGTCCATCACCGGTGCCATGGTCGCGCTGGTCGATGCCTTGAAAGTAATCAAGAAGCGTGGCGGCCTGAAGGGTGGCGATCCGCTCAAGCAGATGATCGGCGCGGTGTCCGTGGGCATGTACCAGGGCGAGCCGGTGCTGGACCTGGACTACCTTGAAGATTCCGCCGCCGAGACCGACCTGAACGTGGTCATGACCAGTGCCGGCGGCTTCATCGAAGTGCAGGGCACCGCCGAAGGCGCGCCGTTCCAGCCTGAAGAATTGAACGCTATGCTGGAGCTGGCGAAGAAAGGCATGAGCGAGATTTTCGAACTGCAAAAGGCCGCGTTGGCCGACTGATCGTTTCACGCTTCAGACAAGGAGAGCGACATGAGTGATGAGCAAGTCCTGCTGCCCAAGCCAAGCCAGGAGGCACGTCAGTGGGCGATGTTTTGCCACCTGTCCGCCTTGCTGGGCATCGTGATTCCGTTTGGTACGCTGATCGGGCCGCTGGTGCTCTGGCAGGTCAAGCGTGAGTCCGACCCGTTCGTCGATGCCCAGGGCAAGGAGGCGCTGAACTTCCAGATCACTGTGGCGATTGCCTCGCTCATCAGCTTTCTGTTGATGATCGTGGTGATTGGCTTCTTCCTGTTCGGGCTGATCGCCATCGGTGCGCTGGTGCTGACCATCATCGCCGGGATCAAGGCCAATGAAGGGCAGCCGTACCGGTATCCGTTCACCTGGCGGGTGATCAAATAACGATCAGTGAATAAACCCCTGTGGGAGCGAGCTCTGCTCGCGATAGCGGTTGGTCAGTCAACATTGATGTTGGATGATAAATCGCATCGCGAGCAGGCTCGCTCCCACAGGGTTGAAGCGATCAGCCACAAAAAAACCGACATCGCTGTCGGTTTTTTTGTGGCTGTAAGATGACAATCAGATCGTCAGCGTCCAGTCGTAGTCCACGATCAGGGGTGCGTGCTGCGAGAACCGTGGCTGGCGCGGCAGGCGGGCGCTGCGTACGAAGCGGCGCAGGCCTGGCGTCAGTAACTGGTAGTCGAAGCGCCAACCGAGGTTGAGCATCTCCGCCTGTTCGTTGTCCGGCCACCAGCTGTACTGGTCGCCTTCACGGCTGACCTCGCGCAGGGCATCGACATAACCCATGTTGCCGATGATCTCGTCCATCCAGGCCCGCTCCGGCGCCAGGAAGCCAGGCGATTGCTGGCTGTCGCGCCAGTTCTTGATGTCCAGCTTCTGTTGCGCCACGTACAGCGAGCCACAGTAGATGTACTCGCGACGTTTGCGTCGCTGTTTATCAAGGTAACGGGCGAAGTCGTCCATCAACTTGAATTTCTGATTCAAATCTTCATCGCCGTTCTGCCCCGAAGGGAGCAGTAAGGTCGCGATGCTGACCTTGTCGAAATCGGCCTGCAGGTAGCGCCCGTAGCGGTCCGCCGTCTCGAAACCGAGACCGTTGATGACAGCCTTCGGTTGCAGCCGCGAGTACAAAGCCACGCCACCCTGGGCGGGGACTTCTGCATCGCAGGCATAAAGGAAGTAACCATCCAGTTGGAAGGCTGCATCGTCCAGTTCAAAGGCGGAGGCACGGGTATCCTGCAGGCAGATGACGTCGGCATTCTGTGCTTGCAGCCAACTGAGCAAACCACGCTCCACTGCAGCCTGAATACCATTGACGTTCACACTGATGATCCGCATAAATGGCCCCAAAAATCACGTGCGTGTATGATACACGCCGTCTACCTATTTAGCTAAATCCGCGGTATCTGAGGCTTTTTTCATGCAGGCGTATCAACGCGATTTCATTCGTTTTGCCATCGATCGCGGCGTTCTGCGCTTCGGTGAGTTCACCCTCAAGTCCGGGCGCACCAGCCCGTACTTCTTCAATGCCGGCTTGTTCAACAGCGGTTCCGCACTGGCGCAACTGGGTCGTTTCTACGCGGCGGCCATCGTCGAGAGCGGCATCCCGTTCGATGTACTGTTCGGACCGGCCTACAAAGGCATTCCGCTGGCCGCCACCACCGCCGTTGCCCTGGCCGAACACCATGGCCGTGACCTGCCGTGGTGTTTCAACCGCAAGGAAGCCAAGGCCCATGGCGAAGGCGGCAGCTTGGTAGGCGCACCGCTGACCGGTGAAGTCTTGATCATCGACGACGTGATCACCGCTGGCACCGCCATCCGCGAAGTGATGCAGATCATCGGTTCCCAAGAAGGCGCCAAGGCCGCCGGTGTGCTGATCGCCTTGAACCGCCAGGAGCGCGGTAACGGCGAGTTGTCGGCGATCCAGGAAGTGGAGCGCGACTTCGGTATTCCGGTGATCAGCATTGTTTCGCTGAACCAGGTCCTGGAGTTTCTGGCCGACGATCCGCAGCTCAAGCAGCATTTGCCAGCGGTTGAGGCTTATCGCGCCCAATTCGGCGTCTGATTGGCTACACAATCCCCTGTAGAAGCGAGCAGGCTCGCTCCTACAGGAAGTGTGATAAAAAAGACCCCGCCCAACCAGGTTGAGCGGGGTCTTTTTTTGGGTATCGCTTACGAACGCTTGCGATTACTGATCAACGTACCCACGCCAGTATCGGTAAAGATCTCCAGCAGAATCGCATTCGGCACCCGACCATCGATGATCAGCGAACTACCAACGCCGCCCTGTACCGCCTCCAGCGCGCAACGGATCTTGGGCAGCATGCCGCCGTAGATGGTGCCGTCGGCAATCAGGTCGTCGACCTGTTGGGTCGACAGGCCGGTCAGGACTTTGCCCGACTTGTCCATGAGGCCGGCGATGTTGGTCAGCAGCATCAGTTTTTCGGCTTTCAGTGCTTCAGCGACCTTGCCGGCCACCAGGTCGGCGTTGATGTTGTACGACTCGCCGTTGGCGCCCACGCCGATAGGCGCGATCACCGGGATAAAGTCGCCCTGGACCAGCAGGTTCAGCAGGTCGGTGTTGATGCCGACCACTTCGCCTACCTGACCGATGTCGATGATCTCCGGTTGGGTCATTTCCGGCGTCTGGCGGGTGACGGTGAGCTTTTTAGCCCGGATCAGCTCGGCATCCTTACCGGTCAGGCCGATGGCGCTGCCGCCATGACGGTTGATCAGGTTGACGATGTCCTTGTTGACCTGGCCGCCCAGGACCATTTCCACCACATCCATGGTTTGCGCGTCAGTGACGCGCATGCCATCGATGAAGTGGCTTTCGATCGACAGGCGCTTGAGCAGGTCGCCGATCTGCGGGCCGCCACCATGGACCACCACCGGGTTGATGCCCACGGCCTTCATCAGCACGATGTCGCGGGCGAAGCCCGTCTTGAGCTCCTCGCTTTCCATCGCGTTGCCGCCGTATTTGATCACCAGGGTCTTGCCGACGTAGCGTCGGATATAAGGCAACGCTTCGGACAAAACCTTGGCGGTATTGGTGGCGGCTTCGCGTTCGAGGGTCATTCAGGGCTCCGGAGCTTCAAAAAGTCAGAACGGTAGTTTCAGATCGGGTGCAACACGTTTGAGTTGGGTGTGGAACACATCCTTGATGCGCTGCAGTTCCGCTTCGTTGTCGGCCTCGAAGCGCAGCACCAGCACCGGTGTGGTGTTGGAGGCGCGAACCAGGCCCCAGCCATGGGGATAGTCGACCCGCACACCGTCGATGGTGGTCAGCTCGGCCCCTTCGCCCCATTGAGCGTCGTGCAGTGCATCAATGATGCTGAATTTGGTCTCTTCGGTCACATGGATATTGATTTCCGGCGTGGAAATATCGTTCGGGAAGGTCGCGAACAGCTCTTCGGCCGTGGATTTTTCCTTGCTGAGGATTTCCAGCAGGCGCGCAGCGCTGTAGATGCCGTCGTCGAAACCGAACCAGCGTTCCTTGAAGAAGATGTGGCCGCTCATTTCGCCAGCCAGCAGGGCGCCGCTTTGTTTCATTTTCTTCTTGATCAACGAATGACCGGTCTTCCACATCAGAGGGCGGCCGCCGTACTCCTTGATCAGTGGCACGAGGCGACGGGTGCATTTGACGTCGAAGATGATTTCCGCGTCAGGGTTGCGCGCCACCACGTCCTTGGCGAACAGCATCAGCAGGCGATCGGGGAACACGACGCTGCCGGTGTTGGTCACTACGCCAACGCGGTCGCCGTCGCCGTCGAAGGCCAGGCCCAGGTCGGCGTTGGTTTCCTTGACCTTGGCGATCAGGTCTTCCAGGTTTTCCAGCTTGCCCGGATCCGGATGGTGGTTGGGGAAGTTGCCATCCACGTCGCAGAACAGCGGAATGACCTCGCAGTTCAGGGCTTCGATCAGTTGCGGGGCGATCACGCCGGCCGCGCCGTTGCCGCAGTCGACCACCACTTTCAGGCGACGGGCCAGTTTCACATCCTTGACGATTTCGTCGTTGTAACGCTCGAGGATATCGACCTTGGTGATGCTGCCCTTGCCGCTGCTCAGGTCATTGGTCTTGAGGCGGGTGTGCAGGGCCTGGATCTGCTCGTTGGCGAGGGTGTCGCCGGCGATGACGATCTTGAAGCCGTTGTAGTTCGACGGGTTGTGGCTGCCGGTGAGCATCACGCCGGATTTGCCGGCCAGCACGTTGGCGGCGTAGTACAGCGCCGGGGTCGGGACCAGGCCCACGTCGCTGACATGGCAGCCGCTGTCGGCAATGCCTTTGATCAATTGTTCGACCAGTTCCGGGCCGGATAGGCGGCCATCGCGACCGACGCACACATTCGGTTCGCCCTGGGCCAGGCTCTGGGAGCCGATGGCGCGGCCGATCCAGTAGGCGGTTTCGGCGGTCAGGGTTTCCGGCACCACGCCACGGATGTCGTAGGCGCGGAAAATGCTCTCAGGAAAGATCGGGGCAATTGCGGCTGGGGTGTTCATGGGTGAGGCGCTCTATCAAGGAAGTGACTGGACAGGCCGACATTCAGCATCGGCAGGCTCAAGCTGAAGGGTATGACGGCGTTTTTGACAGAGAGTTCGTGGTGGGAAAATGCCATGAGACAGCGTTATCCCGGCCTCGGTCGCCTAATACATTGATTCCGGATGGGAAACCTAGCAGAAAGCCATTGCGCATTTTTTGCCCTGAAACAGAAGTTTAATTAACCGGCCGGGCAGGCTGCCCGGCTGGAAGGGCGGGGTCAGTGGCTGCCTGAATGGCCGAAACCGCCGGCGCCGCGCTGGGTCTCGTCGAACTCCTGGACCAATTCGAAGTGGGCCTGGACCACCGGTACCAGCACCAATTGGGCGATACGCTCGCCTACGGCGATGTTGAATGCGGTTTGTCCGCGGTTCCAGCACGACACCATCAGCTCGCCCTGGTAGTCAGAGTCGATCAGGCCCACCAGGTTGCCCAGCACGATGCCGTGTTTGTGGCCCAGGCCCGAGCGCGGCAGGATCAGGGCGGCCAGGCCCGGGTCACCGATGTACACCGACAGGCCGGTGGGGATCAGCAGAGTCTGGCCCGGCTCCAGGAGTGTGTCCTGCTTGAGCATTGCGCGCAGGTCGAGGCCGGCGGAACCCGGCGTGGCGTATTGCGGCAGCGGAAATTCAGTGCCGATGCGGGGGTCGAGGATCTTGGCTTGTAGAGCGTGCATGATTAAACCTGGTTCAGCCGTTCGGCAATGAAAGTGATCAGTTGACGGGCAATCTTGCCCTTGCTGGTCTGGGCGAAAAGGGTGGCGTGCAATTGGCGGTCGATCACGCTGCAGGCGTTTTCTTCGCTGTTGAAGCCGATGCTCGGGTTGGCGACGTCGTTGGCGACGATCAGGTCCAGGTTCTTGTCCTGGAGCTTGCGCGCGGCGTAATCGAGCAGGTTTTCGGTTTCGGCGGCGAAGCCGACACTGAAGGGGCGGTCGGGGCGGGTGGCGATGGTCGCCAGAATGTCCGGATTGCGCACCATTTGTAGTAGCAGGCCGTCGCCGCTCGTAGGGTCTTTCTTCAATTTATGCGGGGCAACGACTTCGGGACGGTAATCCGCCACCGCAGCCGAAGCGATGAACAAATCACAGGGGATCGCGGCTTCGCAGGCCGCGAGCATGTCCCGTGCGCTGACCACGTCGATGCGGGTCACCCGGTCCGGCGTCTGCAGGTGTACCGGTCCGGTGATCAGCGTCACCCGGGCTCCAGCCTCGACAGCCGCTTCGGCCAGGGCGAAGCCCATTTTTCCCGAGCTGTGGTTGGTGATGTAGCGCACCGGATCAATGTTTTCCTGGGTCGGCCCGGCGGTGATCAGCACGTGCTTGCCGGTCAGGGCCTGGCGCTGGAAGCAATCGGCGGCGCATTGGGCCAGGTCGGTCGCTTCGAGCATCCGGCCCATGCCGACATCTCCGCAGGCCTGGCTGCCGGAGGCCGGGCCGAAGACTTTCAGGTCGCGGCTTTCGAGCAATTGCAGGTTGGCCTGGGTGGCCGGATCGCGCCACATGGCCTGGTTCATGGCCGGTGCGACGGCGACCACGGCGTCGGTGGCGAGCACCAGCGTGGTCAGCAGGTCGTCGGCGATGCCTTGGGCCAGGCGAGCGATCAGGTCAGCCGTGGCCGGTGCGATCAGCACCAGGTCGGCCCATTTGGCCAGTTCGATATGGCCCATGGCGGCTTCGGCCGCCGGGTCGAGCAGGTCCAGGTGGACCGGGTGCCCGGACAGGGCCTGCATGGTCAGCGGCGTGATGAATTCACTGCCGCCGCGAGTCATGACGACCCGCACTTCCGCGCCCTGGTCGATAAGCCTGCGAACCAGCTCGGCGCTCTTGTAGGCGGCAATGCCGCCGCCGACGCCCAGAACGATGCGTTTCCGATACAGCCGCTGCATAGGCCTGCCTTTCGATTTCAATGGTCAGTGCAAGGCGAACCTCTGGGCAACAGCTTGCCGGGGTGCAAATCGCCTGCAAAAAAGATGGGCTACGATATCACAGCGACCGCTATGGAACAGCGGCGCCCACGATCAGGGAGCGACTATGAGTATTCGGGATTGGCCCGCAGCCGAGCGGCCGCGGGAAAGGTTATTGGCGTTGGGAGCGGGAAGTCTCTCGGATGCCGAGTTGTTGGCGATTTTTCTACGCACCGGCGTCTCCGGTAAAAGCGCGGTTGATCTGGCGCGACATCTCTTGACCCAATTTGGCAGCCTGCGTGCTTTGCTCGAAGCCGATCAGGCCGCGTTCAGCAGCCATGTGGGGCTGGGGCCGGCGAAATATGCCCAGTTACAAGCGGCTCAGGAAATGAGTCGTCGTCACCTGGCCGAACGGGCCAGGCAGAGAACGACGCTGGAAAATCCCCATGTGGTCCGTGAGTACCTGAAGTCGATGCTGCGCCACGAACCTCACGAGGTGTTTGGCTGCCTGTTTCTCAACTCCAGGCACCAGGTACTGACATTCGAGGCGCTGTTTCGCGGCTCTATCGATAACGCCAGTGTTCATCCGCGGCAGGTGGTCAAGCGCGCCCTGGCCCATAACGCCGCCGCGCTGATCCTGTGTCACAACCATCCCTCCGGCAACGCCGAGCCGAGCCAGGCCGACCGGGTACTGACCGAGCGGCTTCAGGAAGCATTGGAGTTGATCGACGTACGGGTGCTCGACCATTTCATCGTTGGCGATGGGGAGCCGTTGTCGATGGCGGAGTATGGGTGGATGTAGCGGAAATCCGCTGCGCTGAGGCTTTTTTGTGGGAGCGGGCTTGCTCGCGAAGGCAGTGTGTCAGTCAGCATCCATTCAACTGATCCAGCGCTTTCGCGAGCAAGCCCGCTCCCACAGAGGGCGCTGTGGGCAGGAGGTTATTTGAGGCTGACTTTCGAATAATCCTGGCGCCCAAACGGGCTCACTAAATAACCCTGGACTTCCTTGCGGGTCAGCGCAAAGGCGGTCGGGTGCGCCAGAGGGAGCCAGAGGGCTTGCTGCTGGATCTGCGCCTGGGCCTGCTCATAGAGTTTGGTGCGCACGCCTTGTTCGCCCGTGGTCTTGCCGGCGCTGATCAGCTTGTCCAGGTCCGCGTTGCAATAGCGGGCGAAGTTGGTGCCGGACTTGACCGCCGCGCAGGAGAATTGCGGTGTGAGGAAGTTGTCCGGGTCGCCGTTGTCGCCGGCCCACCCCATGAACAGCAGGTCGTGCTCACCGGCTTTGGCGCGGCGGATCAGCTCGCCCCATTCGATCACGCGGATTTCGGCCTGGATGCCGATTTCCGCCAGGTCCGATTGCAGCAGTTGTGCTCCAAGGCTCGGGTTGGGATTCAACAGGCTGCCGGACGGGCGGGTCCAGATCGTCGTTTGAAAGCCGTCTTTCAAGCCGGCCTTGGCCAGCAGGGCACGGGCCTTGGCCGGGTCATGGGCGTAACCGGGCAGATTCCTGGCGTAGCTCCAGGTGTTGGGTGGGTAAGGACCGTCTGCCGCTTCGGCGGTGCCTTCAAAGACTGTCTTGAGGTAGCTGCTCTTGTCGAAGGCGAGGTTGATGGCTTGCCGTACTTCAGGCTTGTCCAGCGGTGGATGCTGGCTGTTGATCGCCACGAACGCGGTCATGAAGGCGTCGGTCTGCTCCGCTTTCAGCGTGGGTTCCTGCCTGGCGGCCTGTACGTCCAGCGGCTTGGGTGACAGGGCAATCTGGCATTCATTGCGCCGCAATTTCTGCAAGCGCACATTCGCATCCGGGGTGATGGCGAAGACCAGCGGGTCCACCGAGGGCTTGCCGCCGAAATAGTCGCCGTTGGCCTTGTAGCGGATCGATGCGTCTTTCTGGAATCGATTGAAAACGAACGGGCCAGTGCCGATGGGCTGGCTGTTGAGCTTGTCCGGTGTCCCGGCCTTCATCAGTTGGTCAGCGTACTCAGCTGAATAGATCGAGGCGAAACCCATGCTCAGGGTGGCCAGGAAGGTCGAGTCCGCGTGATCGAGCGTGAAGCGCACGGTCAGCGGGTCCAGGGCGTCGATCTTTTTGATCAGCGCCGGCAGTTGCATGGACTGGGCGTGGGGGAAGCCGCTCTGCGCGACTTTGTGCCAGGGATTGGCCGGATCCAGCATGCGCTCGAAGCTGAATTTCACGTCCTCGGCTGTCAAGTCTCGACGTGGCGTGAAGTATTCGGTGCGATGGAACCTGACCGTTGGACGCAACTTGAACACATAGGTCAAGCCATCGGGCGAGACTTCCCAGTGCTCGGCCAGTCCGGGGACTACTTTGCCGCTGGCGGTGTCGAATTCCACCAATCGGTTCATCAGCACGTCGGCAGAGGCGTTGGTGGTCGTCAGGGAATTGTATTGGACGACATCGAACCCTTCCGGGCTGGCCTCGGTGCAGACGCTCAGGGCAGCGGCCTGGGCCAGTGGGCTGGCCAGCAGGGGAGTGAGGAGCAGTGACAGGGCGGCGAGACGCATGAGCAGTTTCCTTGTGCAGGTCGAAGGCCCATCTGCGAGTGCAGTCTGGAAAAGGCCTACCCTAGTGGGCTCGCCGGTAAATGACTATCCCCTTTTTGCTTTTTCCGGCACGCTTTGCCGCCGTATCGATGGCTGGAAACCGGTCGACGGTAGAAAAACACCGGTGCAGCGACGAGCGGTCATGGATAGCGCCAGCCCTTGCACCGGCTATCCGGAGCGGTCGTTCGATGATTTCCCCGGAAGACAAATCAAACGGGCTGTTGTTGTGCCTGGGTCTTTCTGGTATAAAGCAGCGCTCTTTTCTAGGGGCCCGGTTCCTTCACTGTAGGTGTAGCCGGTAAGACCCTTAAAGAAACGCGGCGCCTGGCGCCAAATGACTGAGAGATTAAGCGGCCAACCCATGCCGGGTTGGGCATGTGGTTTTAGAGGGCTGAGGCATGTCTAGAGTCTGTCAAGTTACCGGTAAGGGTCCGGTGACTGGGAATAACATTTCCCACGCAAACAACAAAACCCGTCGTCGTTTCCTGCCGAACCTGCAGCATCACCGCTTCTGGGTTGAGTCCGAGAAACGTTTTGTACGTCTGCGCGTATCTGCCAAGGGCATGCGTATCATCGACAAGCGCGGCATTGATGTCGTGCTGGCCGAACTTCGCCGCGATGGCAAGGTTTAAGGGAGCTAATCATGCGTGAATTGATTCGTTTGATCTCGAGCGCCGGTACTGGTCACTTCTACACTACCGACAAGAACAAGCGTACTACCCCGGACAAAATCGAGATCAAGAAATATGATCCGGTTGTTCGCAAGCACGTGATCTACAAGGAAGGCAAAATCAAGTAATTGATTTTTCCCTCTGCCAAAAGGCCCGTATCGAGAGATACGGGCCTTTTTTGTTGCCTGTTTTCAGGCAAGTCACGATCCTTTGTGGAAGCGAGCCTGCTCGCGATGAGGTCAGACCTGCCGGCCCCTTACTCTCAAGCCTTTTCCTCGAACACCACATAAATCTTGCGGCACGGCTCCAGCACTTCCCAGGTGCCCTTGAACCCCGCCGGAATCACGAAGCGGTCACCCGCTCGCAAGGTCTTGGCGTTGCCCTCGCTGTCGCGCAGCACGGAAACGCCCTGGACGATTTCGCAGTATTCATGCTCGGTGTAATTGACTGTCCACTGGCCGACCGCGCCTTCCCATACGCCGGCGTTCATTTGTCCGCAGGGGCTGTTGTAGTGGTTGAACACGGCTTGTTCGGGATCCCCCTTGAGAACCTTGGCCGGATCCGGGCGATAGCGGTCGGCGGTGGTGGTGGCCTGACTGAAATCGACGATGTCCTGAATGCTCATATCCGTAATCCCCGGTGAATGCCTGGAAAAGCCCCGAGTCTATGTTTATTAAAATGAACATCGCAAGGCTGTTTCCCGCCTTGGTGTCAAATATATTGAAACACAAGGGGTGGCTGGTTTAGGGTGGCGGGTGCCCTGTGTCGAAAACTTGTTCCGTAAACAGGCTGGCCGGGCAGAATTCTTGAGCGCTGCGCACCGCACGGCGCTCGTACTCAAATAAGAGGAGGACACTCGTATGACCACCCTGACTCGTGCCGACTGGGAACAACGCGCCCGCGATTTGCGTATCGAGGGTCGCGCCTTCATTAACGGCGAATACACCGATGCGGTGTCCGGTGAAACCTTCGATTGCCTGAGCCCGGTCGATGGCCGGCTGCTGGGCAAAATCGCCAGCTGCGACGTTGCCGATGCCCAGCGTGCTGTCGAGAACGCCCGTGCGACCTTCAATTCCGGCGCCTGGTCGCGCCTGGCACCGAGCAAGCGTAAAGCCACCATGATTCGTTTCGCCGGCCTGCTCAAGCAGCACGCCGAGGAACTGGCCCTGCTCGAAACCCTGGACATGGGCAAGCCCATCAGCGATTCGCTGAACATTGACGTTCCCGGTGCGGCGCAAGCACTGAGCTGGAGCGGCGAGGCCATCGACAAGCTCTACGACGAAGTGGCGTCGACCCCGCACGACCAGTTGGGCCTGGTGACTCGTGAGCCGGTGGGCGTCGTGGGGGCTATCGTGCCGTGGAACTTCCCGCTGTTGATGGCCTGCTGGAAGCTCGGTCCGGCACTGTCCACCGGTAACTCGGTGGTGCTCAAACCGTCGGAAAAATCGCCGCTCACCGCCATCCGCATCGCAGCCCTGGCCGTTGAGGCGGGCATTCCGAAAGGCGTGCTGAATGTGCTGCCTGGCTACGGTCACACCGTGGGCAAGGCCCTGGCGCTGCACATGGATGTCGATACGCTGGTGTTCACCGGTTCCACCAAGATCGCCAAGCAACTGATGATCTATTCCGGCGAGTCCAATATGAAGCGCGTCTGGCTGGAGGCTGGCGGCAAGAGCCCGAACATCGTGTTCGCCGACGCTCCGGACTTGCAGGCTGCCGCCGAGGCCGCGGCCAGCGCCATCGCCTTCAACCAGGGCGAAGTCTGCACCGCTGGCTCGCGCCTGTTGGTGGAGCGCTCCATCAAGGACACCTTCCTGCCATTGGTAATTGAAGCCCTCAAGGGCTGGAAGCCTGGCAATCCGCTGGACCCCGCGACGAATGTCGGTGCCCTGGTCGACACCCAGCAAATGAATACCGTGCTGTCCTACATCGAAGCCGGCCATAGCGACGGCGCCAAGTTGGTGGCAGGTGGCAAACGGATCATGGAAGACACCGGCGGCACCTATGTCGAGCCGACAATTTTCGACGGCGTGAGCAATGCCATGAAAATTGCCCAGGAAGAAATCTTCGGTCCGGTCCTGTCGGTCATCGCCTTCGATACCGCCGAAGAGGCTATCCAGATAGCCAACGACACGCCTTATGGCCTGGCCGCGGCGGTATGGACCCGGGACATCTCCAAGGCGCACCTGACCGCCAAGGCCCTGCGCGCTGGCAGCGTGTGGGTGAACCAGTACGACGGCGGCGACATGACCGCACCGTTCGGTGGCTTCAAGCAATCGGGTAACGGCCGTGACAAGTCGCTGCATGCGTTCGACAAATACACCGAGTTGAAGGCGACCTGGATCAAGCTCTGACGAGAGCCTGCTGCGACACTGATCCTCCTTGTGGGAGCGGGCTTGCTCGCGATAGCAGTATGACAGTCGACAATTTTGTTGAATGTTGCTCCGCTATCGCGAGCAGGCTCGCTCCCACATTGTTTTTGAGTGATCCCGCATTCTGATCACTACCCACAGGAGCGTGGAAATGCGTTGGGCGACTTATTTCGCCGTGTTGGCGTCCGTCCTGAGTGTCGGGCTGGCCTTGGGCGTGAGCATGCCGCTGGTGTCGCTGCGCCTGGAGGGCTGGGGTTATGGCGCGTTTGCAATCGGCGTGATGGCGGCCATGCCGGCTGTCGGGGTGCTGCTCGGGGCCAAGGTGTCGAGCCGGCTGGCGGCGCGGTTTGGTACGGCGGCGTTGATGCGCCTGTGCCTGTGGGGCGGGGCGGTGTCGATCGGATTGCTGGCATTGTTGCCCAGTTATCCGGTCTGGCTGGTATTGCGGCTGGGGATCGGTGTGGTCCTGACCCTGGTGTTCATCCTGGGTGAGAGCTGGATCAATCAACTGGTTATCGAGCAGTGGCGAGGACGGTTGGTGGCGCTGTATGGCTGCAGTTACGCCCTGAGCCAGCTGTCGGGTCCGTTGCTGCTCGGTGCCCTGGGAACGGATCACGACTACGGTTTCTGGGTCGGCGTCGGCCTGTTGATGGTCGCGCCGTTGCTGTTGCTCGGTCGCACCGGCGCGCCCACCAGCGAGGCCGGCAGCGTCACGCTCATGGACCTCTGGGGATTTTGCCGGAGCTTGCCAGCCATCGCCTGGGCCGTGTCGTTGTTCGCAGCGTTCGAGGCGATGATCCTGACGCTGTTGCCGGTTTATTGCTTGCGCCAGGGTTTCAGTGCCGATATTGCCTTGGCGATGGTCAGCACCGTGGTGGTGGGCGATGCGCTGTTGCAACTGCCTATTGGCGCCTTGGCTGATCATTTGTCGCGTCGGTCGCTGTTCACCGGCTGTGCGGTGGCGCTGACCTTGTCCAGCCTGGCGGTTCCACTGCTGATCGATACTTTGTTGATCTGGCCGTTGTGGGTGCTGTTTGGTGCCAGTGCAGGGGGCTTGTTCACGTTGTCGTTGATTCTGATCGGCGAGCGTTATCGCGATGATGCACTGGTGCGCGCCAATGCCCATGTCGCCCAGCTATGGGGGATCGGCTGCCTGGTCGGCCCTCTGGTGGCGGGGGCGGGCAGCCA
Organism: Pseudomonas sp. AF32; assembly: GCF_022342325.2. Lineage (NCBI taxonomy): Bacteria > Pseudomonadati > Pseudomonadota > Gammaproteobacteria > Pseudomonadales > Pseudomonadaceae > Pseudomonas > Pseudomonas sp. AF32. The sequence continues at coordinate 40,173 of NZ_RQJK02000017.1, forward strand.
GTGGATCAGTGGCCACGCGCTGCCCTTGTTCATGGCGGCGGGGGCGTTCGGGCTGGTGATACTGTTGTTGCGCCAGGGGGCATTCGGGGCGGTCCAGCCCGCCTGATCCCTACAGCATCCGCTCCAGGCCGATGGTGTTGGCGAACCAGGCGTTGAACCGTCGCCACCAGCTGCCCGGCTCGCGATCCAGATCGTGCAGCTTGCCGTTGTCTTCGGTGGTCCACACCAACTTTCCATCTTCCAGTCTGGGCTGGTAACTCAGGGGCGGCGCCATGCCCTGCAAGGCCAGATCGCGTACCTGACCCGCCAGTTCCGGGCTGTCCACCAAGACGCCGACTTCGGTATTCCACAACACCGAGCGCGGGTCGAAATTGAACGAGCCGATGAAGGATTTCTGTCCGTCGAAAATGATCGCCTTGCTGTGCAGGCTCGAATCCGATTCGCCGTAGGACTTGCTATAGAACAGATGTGGGCTGCTGCCACCGGTGTCGCCAGGTTGACGACGCAATTCGAACAGCCGTACGCCATGCTCCAGCAGCGTCTTGCGATAAGGCGCGTAGCCGCCATGTACCGCTGGCACGTCGGTGGCGTCCAGGGAGTTGGTCAGCAGGCTCACCGACACTCCGGCGTCGGCGCGGCTGGTCAGGTACACCAGCCCCGGTTGGCCGGGAACGAAGTATGCTGAAATCATGATCAGCTCTTTGCTGACGCCCGTCAGCTCCGGGCCCAATTGGGTGGTCAGCAACAGTTGCGGGTCCGGTTCGTCCTTCGCCAGCACTTTGCTGGGTGCGTCCCACAATGCCTGGTTCCAGGCCCAGATCAACTGGTCGCGCCAGATGTCCAGCCGCGGCTGAGTCCTGTAGCTGGTCAGTTGTTGGTACAGCGTGTGATTCTCCTTGTGCGTCTGCTCCAGAGACTCTTGCAGGCGCAGGCGGCTGTTATCGAGCTCCTTGGCCGTAGGCCGATGGGACAGGAATTGCTCGATCGGCTTGCTCAGGGCGCTATTCCAGTACTGGTCGAAACTGTGCCCCAACTGCTGCGCCACGGGACCGACGCCGAGCAGGTCGATGTCCGTGAAGTTGAGGTTGGGTTCGGCGTCGAAATATTCATCACCCAGGTTGCGTCCGCCGACGATCGCCATGCTGTTGTCCGCCAGCCAGAGCTTGTTATGCATCCGCCGGTGCTGCAACGACAGGTTGAACAGGCGCCCTAGGCCACGGGTCACGCCTGTGGCGCGTCCCAGGTGGAGGGGATTGAACAGGCGGATCTGGATGCGGGGATGGGCGGCGAGGGTGGCGATGATCTGATCCTGGCCATCACTGGTGGTGTCGTCCAGCAGGATCCGCACCCGTACGCCCCGGTCGGCGGCCTTGAGCAATTCGTCCACCAGCATGCGTGTGCTGATGCCGTCATGAACGATGTAGTACTGCAGATCCAGGCTGCTCTGGGCGTTACGAATCAATTCGGCCCGGGCGGTGAAGGCGTCGGTGCTGTCGGAGAGCAGGCGAAATCCCGAGCGTCCTTCGTGAGGAGCGGCCTGGGCCTGGACCGAGCGGCCAAAGGAGGAGTCGGAAGCCGGCAATGCCTGGGAAGGCTCGCGGGTGATGTCTACGCTGGCGCAGCCACCCAGCAGCGAGACGATTAACAGCGCAGGCAGGATCGGTCTTGATCTCACGTAGGAACGTTCCGCTTGTTGTTATTGATCGGCTTTGCTGCCGCTTCCCTGCGTAAACTTCAGACGTCGCTGCAGTGGGTTTCGTTCAACAGCGCAGCGGCAGCGGCGCCTACCTTGCGTACAGCTTCTTCGATCTGTGCTGTTGGCTTGGCAGCGTAGTTCATCCGCAGGCAATTGCGGTACTTGCCCGACGCCGAAAAAATGCTGCCAACGGCGACCTGCACCCCTTGGTCGTGCAGGACCCGGTTGAGCTTAAGCGTATCGAAACCGTCGGGTAGCTCGATCCACAGCATGAAGCTGCCTCGCGGACGACTGGCCCGGGTGCCCGACGGAAAATAGCGGCTGACCCAGTCGATCATGGCGTCGCGATTACGCTGATATTGCGCACGCATCCGTCGCAAATGAGGTTCGAAGTGTCCGCCTTTGAGAAACTCTGCGATGGCAATCTGCGGCTGCGGGGCAGTGGAGCCGGTGCTGATGTATTTCATGTGCAGCACTCGCTCCAGATACCGGCCCGGAGCGACCCAACCTACTCGCAGGCCCGGCGCCAGGGTCTTGGAAAAAGAACTGCAGAGCAGGACACGGCCATCTTCGTCGAAGGATTTGATCGTGCGAGGGCGCGGGTAGGTGTAGGCCAATTCCCCATACACATCATCCTCGATAATTGCCACGTCGAAGCGCTGGGCCAAGGTCAGCAGAGCACGTTTATTGGCCTCCGGCATGATATAGCCCAAAGGGTTGTTGCAACTGGGCGTCAACTGTATGGCCTTGATCGGCCACTGTTCCAGGGCCAGCTCCAGTGCGTCCAGGCTGATACCGGTGAGCGGGTCTGTAGGAATTTCCAGAGCCTTCATGCCCAGACCCTTGAGCGTTTGCATGGCGCCATGAAAGCTGGGGGAGTCCACGGCCACGATATCGCCCTGTTCGCAGGTTGCGCGGATGCTGACCGACAGCGCTTCGTGGCAACCCGTGGTAACGATCAAGTCGCTCGGGCCCAACTGGCAACCGGAGTCCAGCGACAGACGGGCGATCTGTTCGCGCAGGGCGAGGTTGCCATAGATGTTGTCGTAATACAGGCCCGGCATGTCCTGGCGACGGCTGATCTGCGCCAGGCTGCGCAGCAGCGGTTTCAGGGTCGGTGAGTTGACGTCCGGCATGCCGCGCCCCAATTGCACCACATCCTTGCGCGGTACGGCGCGTATCAGCTCCAACACCTGGTCCCATTGGGAAATGTCCACCGGTCGTTGGGCGGGACGGCCGACCACCGGCAGGTCTGGCAACTCGCGGCTGACCGGCACGAAATAGCCGGATTTGGGCTTGGGCATCGCCAGGCCGTTGTCTTCGAGCACGCGATAGGCCTGCTGCACCGTACTCAGGCTGACCCCGTGTTCCACGCTCAAGGCCCGTACCGACGGCAGCCGGTCGCCGGGGCGGTAGAAGCCCTGTTCTATGCGGGTGCCGAGCAATTCGGCGAGGTTCACGTAAAGGGTCATGGCGTGTTCTCGATGAGGTACCGATACAGTTGGCTGATAAAAACAGGATTCAGTGCAAAAAAAGCCAGATCTGTATGATTTTAATATTCGAAGGTTGAATCTGTATTGAATTTTGCCGTCCGCGCATCATGAAAGCTCTGGTTATCCATGTAAACAGGAGCGATGAAAATGAACGGCTTGAGCGATGTACGGCTAACGCTGCACAGTCAGGAACTGGAGGCAGGGCAGGAAAAGGAGATGCGCAGCGCCATGCCGCGCAATGCGCCTGCCTGCCTCGGCCGCTGGGGCCTGTTCTGGCATCGTCTGCATACACGCAAAGCCTTGTTGGAGCTGACGCCCGAACAGTTGCGGGATATCGGGTTGAGCCGGGAGCAGGCGCGGGCGGAGGGGTTGAAACCGTTCTGGCGGCTCTGAAGTGAAGTCGGTCATTAATCTGCTATCGCAGGCAAGCCTTGCCTGCGATAGCTCCCTGAGCCACCAAAGCTTTCAGACCAACTCTTTCAGCCTGTGCCACAGCATCCCCAACGCCAGCAGCGGTGAGCGCAGGTGTTTGCCCCCGGGGAACGTGATGTGGGGCACTTTGGCGAACAGGTCGAACCCGCCGCTGTGTTGCCCGCTGATGGCTTCGGCCAGCAGTTTTCCGGCCAGGTGCGTGGCATTCACGCCATGACCGGAGTAAGCCTGGGCGAAATACACATTGGGTTGGTCCTTGAGTCGACCGATTTGCGGCAGGCGATTGGCGCCGATGCCGATCATCCCGCCCCATTGATAATCGATTTTCACGTCCGCCAGTTGCGGGAAGACCTTGAGCATTTTCGGACGCATATAGGCGCCGATATCCTGCGGATCACGGCCTGAATAATGACAGGCACCGCCGAACAGCAGGCGTCGATCCGCCGAAAGCCGATAGTAATCCAGCGCCACCCGCTGGTCACAGACCGCCATGTTTTGCGGCAATAAACTGTGGGCCAGGGTCTCGCTCAGAGGCTCCGTGGCGATGATGTAACTGCCGGCGGGCAGCACTTTGCCGCTCAACTCCTGGTTGAGGCCGTTGAGGTAGGCGTTGCAACCCAATACCAGGGTCTTGGCAAGCACCGAGCCATGTTCGGTGTGCACCTTCACTTGTGGGCCGTAATCGATGCGCGTGACCGCCGATTGTTCGAACAGGCTGACCCCCAGTCGCTGCGCCGCGTCGGCTTCGCCCAAGGCCAGGTTCAACGGATGCAAGTGACCGGAGCCCATGTCGATCAGGCCCCCCACGTAGCGATCCGAGCCCACCACGCTGTGCATTTCGTGGGCTTGCAGCAGGCGGGTCGTGTGGCGATAGCCCAGGCTGCGCAACTCTTCGGCGTCTTCGGCGAAGCCTTCCAGATCGGCGGGTTTGTTGGCCAGGTCGCAGTAGCCCCAGGTCAGGTCACAGGAGATCTGAAAACGCTCGATGCGTTGGCGGACGATTTCCACCGCTTCCAGACCCATGAGCTTCATCTGACGTACGCCATCTGCCCCGATGACAGGGGCGAACTGATCCAGGCCATGGCCGACGCCTCGAATCAATTGGCCGCCGTTACGCCCGCTCGCGCCCCAACCGATCCTGTGGGCCTCCAGCAACACCACGCTCAGGCCGCGCTCGGCCAGCTCGATGGCCGTGTTCAGCCCGGAGAATCCGCCGCCGACCACGCAGACATCGGCCACTCGCTCGCCTTGCAGCGCCGGATGATTCGGTTGTGGCAGGCTGCTGGCGGCGTAATAGGAAGCGGCGTGTGCGTGGCTCGGGACTGCTTGCTGAACACGGGCGTTCATGTGCGTAATCCTGATTGTTATGTTTGAGAAATTTTACGGAGCATAAGCCGCGGCTTCGCTCGTGGGCAACATCGGTCGGCCGGCGCTGTCTGGCCCGCTGCTTTTAAGGCAGAATCCCGGACTGTCTCGCCTTGGTAGCCGTTTCGATGAGTTGCAACAGTCAAAAAATCCGCACGCTGCGCCAGCAGATCCCGTCGTTCGAATGTGTGCCGGGCTGCCATGACTGCTGCGGACCGGTGACCACGTCCCCCGAGGAAATGGCCCGTCTGCCGCGCAAGACCCGGGCCGAACAGGACGCCGCCCTGGAAGCGCTCGATTGCGTTCACCTGGGACCGAACGGTTGCACCGTCTATGACGAGCGACCGTTGATCTGTCGGCTGTTCGGCACCACTGCAAGCTTGCCGTGCCCCAATGGGCGACGTCCGGTGGAGTTGATTCATCCGCGGGTCGAGAAGCAGATTCATGAGTACATGGCCAGCAATCGGCAGGTACTGGTTTGACACCCGCGAGGGCCTCGTTCAATCCGGAATCGGCAGATTCAGGCTCTCCTTCACCTCTTCCATCACGATATAACTCTTGGACTCACGAACGTGGGGCAGCTTGAGCAGAATGTCGCCCAGCAGCTTGCGGTACGAGGCCATCTCGGAAATCCGTGCCTTCACCAGGTAGTCAAAATCCCCCGACACCAGATGGCACTCCAGAACGTGAGGCAATTTCAGCACGGCGCGTCGGAATTCTTCGAAAGTATCGCCGGACTTGTAGTCGAGGCTGATCTCGACAAACACCAGCAGGCTGCCCTTCAGGTGCTGGGGATTGAGCCGGGCGTTATAACCCATGATGATCCCTTCGCGCTCCAGGCGCCGCACCCGCTCGGTACACGGTGTGGTGGACAGACCGACCTTTTCGCCCAGTTCGGTGAAGGAGATCCGCCCGTCCGCCTGGAGGATGCGCAGGATGTTGCGGTCGATCTTGTCCAGCTCGCGTTTGGTCTGTGTATTGGTGCGCACAGGGGATGCTCCTCCATGAAAAGGGTTTTTGCCGAGAATTCTCGCCAAATATAGGCATTTATATAGTGAAAAGCACTGCCTGATCTTTTTTAAACTGCGCGCATCAAAGCTGTGTACAACAAACGTCAGCGGTTAGCCGCGATGAGGTCATAAAATGCGCGTTCTGGTCTTGGGTAGCGGCGTCATCGGCACGGTCAGTGCCTACTATCTGGCCCGCGCCGGATTTGAAGTGGTTGTGGTCGACCGTCAGCCGGCGCCCGCCATGGAAACCAGCTTCGCCAACGCCGGCCAGGTCTCGCCGGGGTATGCCTCGCCGTGGGCCGCGCCGGGCGTGCCGCTCAAGGCCATCAAGTGGCTGCTGCAGCGTCATGCGCCGCTGGCCATCAAGGCCACGGCCGACATTGACCAATACCTGTGGATGGCGCAGATGCTTCGCAACTGCACCGCCAGTCGTTACGCCATCAACAAGGAACGTATGGTGCGCCTGTCGGAGTACAGCCGCGACTGTCTCGACGAGCTGCGCGCCGAAACCGGTATTGCCTACGAAGGCCGTAGCCTGGGTACTACACAGTTGTTCCGTACCCAGGCTCAGCTCGACGGCGCGGCGAAGGACATCGCCGTACTGAAGGAGTCCGGCGTGCCCTTCGAAGTGCTCGATCGCGAAGGCATCGCGCGGGTCGAACCGGCTCTGGCCAATGTCACCGACATTCTGGCGGGCGCCCTGCGGTTGCCCAACGACCAGACCGGCGATTGCCAGATGTTCACCACGCGCCTGGCGGAAATGGCCGTCAAGCTCGGTGTGGAATTCCGCTTCGGCCAGGATATTCAACGCCTGGACTTTGCCGGTGACCGCATCAATGGTGTCTGGATCGATGGCAAGCTGGAAACCGCCGATCGTTACGTCCTGGCGTTGGGCAGCTATTCGCCGCAATTGCTCAAGCCCCTCGGTATCCGCGCCCCGGTCTACCCGCTCAAGGGGTATTCCCTGACCGTGCCGATCACCAACCCGGCAATGGCGCCTACCTCCACCATCCTCGACGAAACCTACAAGGTGGCGATCACCCGTTTCGACAACCGCATCCGTGTGGGCGGCATGGCGGAAATTGCCGGTTTCGACCTGTCGTTGAATCCGCGTCGCCGTGAAACCCTGGAGATGATCGTCAACGACCTTTATCCTCAGGGCGGCAATCTGGCCCAGGCCAGTTTCTGGACCGGCTTGCGCCCGACGACCCCGGACGGTACGCCGATCGTTGGCGCCACGCCGTTCAGGAACCTTTTCCTGAACACCGGTCATGGCACGCTCGGCTGGACCATGGCCTGTGGTTCCGGTCGTTTGCTGGCGGACTTGATGGCTCGGAAAAAGCCACAGATCAGCGCCGAAGGTCTCGATATTTCCCGTTATGGCAGCAAACATCAGGAGTCTGCGAAACATGGCAATCCAGCGCCAGCTCACCAATGACCGCATGAGCCAGGTTGTGGTGCACAACGGCACCGTTTACCTGGCCGGACAGGTCGGCGACGACATGAGCGCCGGCATCGAACAGCAGACCCGCGAAACCCTTGCCAATATTGAGCGTTTGCTGGACCTGGCGGGGACCGACAAGACGCGTCTGCTATCGGTGACGATTTATCTCAAGGACATCGAGGCCGACTTCGAAGGCATGAATTCGGTCTGGGACAAGTGGCTGCCCAAAGGCGTCGCGCCGGCGCGAGCCACGGTGGAAGCCAGGCTTTGCGAACCGGAAATCCTGATCGAACTGTCGGTCGTGGCCGCCCTGCCGTAGAGCGATTGAAACCCCTCCCTCTCCCGGCGCGGCGGGTGGTACATGCCATCAGCCAGCGCCGGTTTTTTACCCCTGTCCGACTATAGAAGTCTGCCGCCATGCGTCCTGCTCGTGCCCTGATCGATCTCCAAGCCCTGCGTCACAACTACCAATTGGCCCGCGAAGTCACAGGAGCCAAGGCCCTGGCGGTGCTCAAGGCCGACGCCTACGGGCACGGTGCGGTACGTTGTGCCGAGGCCTTGCAGGACAGTGCCGACGGCTTTGCCGTGGCCTGCATCGAAGAGGCCCTGGAACTGCGGGCCGGCGGGATTCGTGGGCCGATCCTGTTGCTGGAAGGTTTTTTCGAAGCCAATGAGTTGTCGCTGATCGTCGAGCATGATCTGTGGTGCGTCGTGCATTCCTTGTGGCAGCTCGAAGCGCTCGAGAAGGCAGCGATGAGCAAGCCGATCACCGTCTGGCTCAAGCTTGACTCCGGGATGCATCGGGTCGGATTGCACCCTGCGGACTACCAAGGCGCCTATCGTCGACTGCTGGCCAGCGGCAAGGTGGCGAAGATTGTGTTGATGACTCACTTCGCCCGTGCCGACGAGTTGCACGACTCCAGCAGCGTCCAGCAACTGGCGGTGTTCGAGGCGGCTCGCCAGGGCCTGGTGGCGGAAACGAGCCTGCGCAATTCACCGGCGGTTCTGGGTTGGCCGCAAATTCCGAGCGACTGGGTGCGCCCGGGTATCATGCTGTATGGCGCGACGCCCTTCGATGAAGCCCACCCTACGGCTTCACGCTTGCAACCGGTCATGACGCTGGAGTCGAAGATCATCAGCGTGCGCGAATTACCCGCCGGCGAGCCGGTGGGATATGGCGCCCGCTTCGTGACCGCGCAACCGACTCGGGTCGGGGTGGTTGCCATGGGGTATGCCGATGGGTACCCACGCCAGGCGCCGACCGGTACGCCGGTGCAGGTTGATGGACAGCCCAGTCAACTGGTCGGACGGGTTTCGATGGACATGCTGTGCGTCGATCTGACGAACTTGCCGCACGCCGGCCTCGGTTCGAGCGTAGAGCTTTGGGGCAAGCACGTTCTTGCCAGTGACGTCGCGAAGGCCGCCGGCACGATTCCCTATCAGATTTTTTGTAACCTGCGACGAGTGCCAAGGCTCTATTCCGAGGGCTGAGACGAAGCAGGCTTGACCGGAGGTCGCTTCACTGCACAGGATTCGGGCCAAGGTGTTGTAAATACTGAACGCTGTCGCCATGATAACGCTCACTTACACCACAACCTGACTTCCTGGAGGTTCCTGCATTGGACGTCGGTGAACGACTGCAAGCCATTCGTAAACTCAAAGGTCTTTCCCAGCGTGAACTCGCCAAGCGCGCGGGCGTCACCAACAGCACCATTTCGATGATCGAGAAAAACAGTGTCAGCCCCTCGATCAGCTCGCTGCGTAAAGTCCTTGGCGGAATCCCCATGTCCATGGTCGAGTTTTTCTCCGAAGAAATCCTTCAGGAGAAACCGACCCAGATCGTCTACAAAGCCAACGAATTGATCGATATCTCCGACGGCGCCGTGACCATGAAACTGGTGGGCAGGGCGCATCCGAGCCGGGCCATTGCCTTCCTGAACGAGATCTACCCGCCTGGCGCCGACACCGGTGAAGAGATGCTTACCCATGAGGGTGAGGAGACCGGGATTCTGGTGGAAGGTCGGTTGGAGCTGGTGGTGGGCGCCGAGACATTCGTGCTCGAAGCGGGTGACAGCTACTATTTCGAAAGCACCAAGCCGCACCGTTTCCGTAATCCGTTCGATGCGCCGGCGCGACTGATCAGCGCAGCCACACCGGCCAATTTCTAAGAAACATGGCGCCGAGCCTGGATGGCAGAGGCGCCTGGGGGTAAGCGGGTCATGCTGGACAAGACCCTTGCGACTTTAGGGTTGTTTCAGTGTGACAGGCTTACCGCTATACTTGCGCCCGCCTGCAAACCGTGGCCGCAGGCGTGACTAGCCACCATTGAGGGTGTACGCGTGAACCTAATTATGAAAATGCTGGCTGCACCAGCTACCGTATTGGCCCTTTGGGCTGCGAGCGCCCAAGCGGCGCCCACCGATGAAATCGCCAAACGTCTTGAACCCGTCGGCCAGGTTTGTGTTCAAGGGAAAGAATGCAAGGGCATGGAGGTTGCTGCAGCAGCTGGCGGTGCTGGTGGTGCCAAGGCACCGAAAGATGTCATTGCCAAGCATTGCAACGCTTGTCACGGCACCGGCCTGCTGGGCGCACCGAAAATCGGTGACAAGGCTGCCTGGAAAGAGCGCGCCGATCACCAGGGCGGCCTCGACGGCATCCTGGCCAAGGCCATTACCGGTATCAACGCCATGCCGCCTAAAGGTACCTGTGCCGACTGTTCGGATGACGAACTCAAAGGCGCCATCAAAGAGATGTCCGGGCTGTAACCTTCCGGTATCGGGCACAAAAAGCCGCTTTCGAGCGGCTTTTTTGTGCCCGATGTCTTTCCGACCTGTTCATCGCAACCAAGACCCGGCAAGCTCGGTCCAACCCACATCACGGAATGTCCCGGAGGGTCGGATGGTGCAGTTGTGTTCAATCGAACAGGCGGTGGACGAAGTACTGGAGCGCCTGCCAGCCCACATTCACCTCGGCATGCCCCTGGGCCTGGGCAAACCCAATCTGTTCGCCAACGCGTTGTACCGGCGCGTCGCGCAATTGCCCGAGCGGCAACTGACCATCTATACGGCCCTGAGCCTGGGGCGGCCGAACCTGGGCGATGGTTTGCAGAAGCGATTTCTGGAGCCTTTCATCGAGCGGGTTTTCGGCGACTACCCCGAACTCGACTACCTGGCCGATCTGCATCGGGACTGCCTGCCTTCCAACATCCGGGTCGAGCAGTTCTTCCTGCAACCCGGCAGCCTGCTGCACAGCGCTTCGGCCCAGCAGGACTACGTCAGCAGCAATTACAGCCACGCTGCCCGGGATATCAACGCCGCCGGTCTGAACCTGATCGCGCAATTGGTGGCGAGCGACCCGCAGCACTCGGATCGCCTGAGTCTGAGCTGCAACCCCGACATCACACTTGATCTGCTGCCCATGATTGCCAAGCGGCGGGCGGCGGGGGAGACCATCCTCATGCTGGGCCAGGTTCACAGCGACTTGCCCTACATGCCAGGGGACGCGGAAATCGGCATTGATGATTTCGATTTCCTGATCGACGAGAAGGACAGCCACACGCTGTTTTCCACGCCCAACATGCCGGTGGGGTTCCAGGATCATTTCATCGGCCTGCACGCCAGCACCCTGGTGCGCGACGGCGGCACGTTGCAGATCGGCATCGGCTCCATGGGGGACGCATTGACGGCCGCGTTGCTGGCGCGCCAGGCGGATAATGTGGGTTACCAAGCGTTGCTGGCTGACCTGAACCTTAGCCAGTGGGCGCAGTTGATCGAGCGCGAGGGCGGCGTCGAGCCGTTTGCCAAAGGTTTGTATGGGTGCAGTGAAATGTTCGTCAACGGCCTGTTGGTGCTGGCCGAGGCCGGAATTATCCGCCGCAAGGTCTACCCCGACGTGACGACCCAGGAACAGGCCAACGCCGGTACCCTCGATGAGGCGGCGCAGCCCGACGGCGTGTGCATCCACGGTGGCTTCTTCCTGGGCCCGCGCAGCTTCTACGAGCGCTTGCACGAATTGCCCCCAAGCAGGCGGCTCGAATTCAACATGACCCGCATCAGCTACATCAACGAGCTGTACGGCCAGGAACAGCTCAAGCGCCTGCAACGAATCGATGCGCGTTTCATCAACACGGTGTTCACCATGACCTTGCTGGGCGCCGGGGTGGCCGATCAATTGGAAGACGGACGGGTGCTCAGTGGTGTGGGCGGGCAGTACAACTTCGTTGCCCAGGGGCATGCACTGGAGGGCGCGCGCTCGATTCTGCTCTTGCGCAGTTGGCGCGAGGCGGGAGGCGAGGTCAGTTCGAACATTGTCTGGGAGTACGGCCACTGCACGATCCCCCGGCACTTGCGGGACATCGTGGTCACCGAGTACGGCCTCGCCGACTTGCGGGGCAAGACCGACGCCGCCGTGATCGAAGCGTTGCTGAACATCAGCGATTCACGCTTCCAGCCGGGGCTGATCGAGCAGGCGCAGAACGCGGGCAAGCTGCCCAGGGATTTCCGTCTCGATCCGCGGTTCGCTGACAACACCCCGCAACGTTTGCAGGCGATCCAGGCCCGGCACCCGAACCTGTTTCCCGAATACCCGCTGGGCTCTGATTTCGACGGGGTAGAGCGCGATCTCTTGCGGGCGCTGAATTGGCTCAAGAGCAAGTTCAAGCTCACCGAAATGTTCGAACTGGGCAAGGCTGCGCTGGATGCGCCGGAACCCGGGACCTACCCCGAGCATCTGGAACGGATGCAACTGGCGAGCCCGGAAGGGCTGAAAGAGGATTTGGCCCAGCGGTTGTTGCTGGCAGGGCTGAAGGCTACGGCGCTGTAACGACGAGCACAATCCATTGTGGGAGCGGGCTTGCTCGCGAATGCAGTGTGTCAGTCGAAATTACTTTAGCTGACACACCGCATTCGCGAGCAAGCCCGCTCCCACAGGAGATAGGGTTAGTCGATGAAGGTGACGACACCACCCGCCAGCGACTTCACCCGCGCCAGGGATTCAACGCGATAGCCCTGGGCATCCAGCTCAGCACGACCGCCCTGGAAGGATTTCTCGATCACGATCCCCAGCCCGGCGACGGTGGCGCCGGCTTGCTTGATGATGGAAATCAGCGCCTGGGAGGCTTTGCCGTTCGCCAGGAAGTCATCGATGATCAGCACCCGATCGCTGCTGGTCAGGTGACGGGGGCTGATGGCGACGGTGCTTTCGGTTTTCTTGGTGAACGAATACACGGTCGCTGACAGCAGGTTCTCCGTCAGGGTCAGGGATTGCTGCTTGCGGGCGAAAATCACCGGCACGCCCAGGTTCAGGCCGGTCATGATCGCCGGGGCAATGCCCGAGGCTTCGATGGTGACGATCTTGGTGATACCCGAATCCTTGAACAGCGTGGCGAATTCGTCGCCGATCAGCTTCATCAATTGCGGGTCGATCTGATGGTTCAGGAAAGCGTCGACTTTCAGGACCTGATCGGAAAGCACGATGCCCAGTTCACGGATTTTCTGCTGCAGGGCTTCCATGAAGCCTCCTCTGGTGGCGCCATCAGCGCCTGGGGTCAGTAAAAAGTAGTCGATTCTAACGCTTGAGCATCGCTCGTATATCCGCCAGAGCGTTATTGCCGCGAACGGCCTTCACTTCGGTCGGTGTATCGTCGTTGCCTTCCCAGGCCAGGTCGTCCGGCGGCAGTTCGTCGAGGAAGCGGCTCGGGGCACAGTCGATCACTTCGCCGTATTGCTTACGCTTGGCGGCGAAAGTAAACGCCAGGGTCTGGCGGGCCCGGGTAATGCCGACATAGGCCAGGCGCCGCTCTTCTTCGATGGTGTCGGCTTCGATGCTGGAGCGGTGCGGCAGGATTTCTTCTTCCATGCCCATGATGAACACGTAGGGAAATTCGAGCCCCTTGGAGGCGTGAAGAGTCATCATCTGCACGCCCTCGGCACCTTCTTCCTCCTCCTGCTGACGTTCGAGCATGTCCCGCAGCACGAGCTTGCCGATGGCGTCCTCGACCGTCATGTCGCCGTCTTCATCTTTCTCCAGGGTATTTTTCAACGCCTCGATCAGGAACCAGACGTTGCCCATGCGGTAATCGGCGGCCTTGTCGCTGGAGCTGTTGGTGCGCAGCCAGTTCTCGTAGTCGATGTCCATGACCATGCTACGCAGCGCGGCGATCGGGTCTTCCCCGGCGCACTGTTCACGTACTTTGTCCATGAAGCGCTTGAAGCGCGCCAGGCGGTCGGTGAAACGGCTGTCCAAGTGCTCGCCCAAACCGATTTCGTCGGTGGCGGCGTACATCGAAATCTTGCGTTCGGTGGCGTAATTACCAAGTTTTTCCAGGGTGGTCGAACCGATTTCCCGGCGGGGGACGTTGATGACCCGCAGGAAGGCATTGTCGTCGTCCGGGTTCACGATCAGGCGGAAGTAGGCCATCAGGTCCTTCACTTCCTGGCGACCGAAAAAGCTGTTGCCGCCCGACAGGCGATAAGGGATTTGATGGTGCTGCAGCTTCAGTTCGATCAGCTTGGCCTGGTAGTTGCCGCGATACAGGATGGCAAAGTCGCTGTACGGTCGGTCGGTACGCAGGTGCAGGCTGAGGATTTCCATGGCCACGCGTTCGGCTTCGGCGTCTTCGTTGCGGCAGCGGATCACGCGGATCTCGTCGCCGTGGCCCATCTCGCTCCACAGTTGTTTTTCAAACTCGTGGGGGTTGTTGGAAATCAGCACGTTGGCACAGCGCAGGATGCGGCTGGTGGAGCGATAGTTCTGCTCCAGCATCACCACCTTGAGTGACGGGTAGTCTTCCTTGAGCAGCATGAGGTTTTCCGGCCGCGCGCCGCGCCAGGCGTAGATCGACTGGTCGTCATCACCCACGACGGTGAACTGGTTGCGTTTGCCGATCAGCAGCTTTACCAGCAGATATTGGCTGGCGTTGGTGTCCTGGTATTCGTCCACCAGCAGGTAGCGGACCCTGTTCTGCCATTTTTCGAGGATGTCGGCGTGGTCCTGGAATAGCTTGACCGGCAGCAGGATCAGGTCGTCGAAGTCCACCGCGTTGAAGGCCTTGAGCGTGCGCTGGTAGTGAGCGTAGACGATGGCAGCGGTCTGTTCCTTGGGGTTGCGGGCGTTTTCCAGGGCCTCGGGCGGCAGGATCAGGTCGTTTTTCCAGGCGCCGATCATGTTCTTGATCTCGTCCACGCCGTCGTCGCCCGAGTATTCCTTCTGCATGATGTCGGTCATCAGGGCCTTGACGTCGGTCTCGTCGAAAATCGAAAAGCCCGGCTTGTAGCCCAGTCGCGCATGTTCCTTGCGGATGATGTTCAGGCCCAGGTTGTGAAATGTGCACACCGTCAGGCCCCGGCCTTCGCCGGGGCGCAGCAGGCCGCCGACTCGCTCCTTCATTTCCCGGGCGGCCTTGTTGGTGAAGGTCATGGCGACAATGTACTGGGCGCGGATGCCACAATTCTGGATCAGATGGGCGATCTTGCGGGTGATCACGCTGGTCTTGCCGGAGCCAGCACCGGCGAGCACCAAAAGTGGGCCGCCGACGTAGTTCACGGCTTCTTGCTGCCGGGGATTGAGTCGGGACATGACGGGGTCAGGGAGTCGTTTGCGAAAATGGGCCGGCATTTTAACAGGCTCAGCGAATTGTGCTGCTCTGTCCGACTTGTGACGCCACTCGCAGGAACATCGCCGTTTTGCTGGCGCGCCCCGGAATTTGCGGCGGATTTGCGGGGAATGTTCGATTTTTGGATGAAAAATTCACCAGAAGCCTGTATTTGAGAACCATTGCCATTGGTCATTGCCGATTGGCAGGTCATAATGCCCGGCGCCTATCACCTTGCAGAGTCTAGGGAGTCAGCTTGTCCACGCCTGTCGAACCCTTGCGTTTGCTGCTATTGGCCGAAGAGCCTGAATGGCCGGCGATATTGCGCGAGTGCCTGGCGCCCATGGCGGGCTCCGTCGTGCTGATCAGCGCCCCGGACTGGGAGTCGGTCAGCAGTCTGTTCGAAGATAATCGCAATGCTGTACTGCTGACCGTCGCGGCATTGCAACCGGCGCCCGGTCGTTGCCGCCTGCCGACGGTCCTGCTGCTTGAACAGGAGCCGGCGACACCGCCCGATGGCGCCAGCGACTGGCTGGTGCGTGACATGCTCGACAGCGCGACCCTGCGCCGTTGCCTGCGCCACGTGCGCGAACGCGGCGTGCTGGAGAACACGCTGCAACGTCTGGCCGAACAGGACCCGTTGACCGGCATCGCGAACCGCCAGGGTTTCCAGACCCTGCTGGCGGCGCGCCTGGCGGAAAACGACGGCCGCGGCCTGGCGCTCGGTCATCTGGACCTGGACAATTTCCGCCACGCCAACGATGCCCTCGGCCATCAGGCTGGCGACCGCTTGATCCTGCAAGTGGTGTCGCGTCTCAAGGGATCGCTCGAGGCAGGCGACCAGCTGGCGCGCCTGGGCGGCGACGAGTTCGCCTTGCTGATTGACACCCGCCGCGCACCTCAACGGGCCGAATGGATCGCCGAGCGCATCACGCAAGCCATGGCCGAGCCTTATTGGGTGGACGGTGAAAGCCTGCTGATCGGCTGCAGCCTGGGCATAGCCCACGCTCGCGCCCAGGCTGGCGCCGATCCGCTGATGTGGCACGCCCACATCGCCATGCAGCAGGCCAAGAGCACTCAGGGCTGCACCTTCCATATCTTCAACGAACGGATCAACCGCAATGCCCGTAGCCTCGCCGACCTGGAGAGCGAACTGCGCCGGGCACTGCGGCGCGATGAGCTGGAACTGCATTACCAACCCCGACTGGATCTCGATAGCGGCAATATTGTCGGCCTCGAAGCCCTGGTGCGCTGGCGCCACGGTGAGCGCGGGTTGCTGCCGCCGAGCGAATTCGTGCCGCTGGCCGAACAGAGTGGCTTGATCGTGCCGTTGGGCTACTGGGTGATTTCCCGGGCGCTACGGGACATGCAGGCACTGCGCGAGCGGGGCCTGGCGCCCTTGCACATGGCGGTCAACCTGTCGTTCCGGCAGTTCCAGGACAGTCAGTTGCTGGTGACCTTGAGCCGGCTGATCGCCGAGCGCGGTGTCGAGGCCCAATGGCTTGAATTCGAACTCACCGAAACCGCGGTCATGCGCCGCAGTGAATTGGTCAAGCAGACCATGGACGCCCTGGGACGCCTGGGGGTGCGTTTTTCCCTGGACGACTTCGGCACCGGATTTTCCTCATTCGTGCACCTCAACAGCCTGCCCATCGCCCTGCTCAAGATCGACAAGAGTTTTGTCGGCGGCATGGAGCAGCGTGAAGAGAACCGCAAGCTGGTGCACGCGATGATCAACCTGGCTCACAACCTGAACCTGGAAGTGGTGGCCGAAGGCGTGGAAACCCCGGAGCAACTGGCGCTGCTACGGGGCTTCGGTTGCGACCAGGTGCAGGGTTACCTGATCAGCAAACCGTTGCCGTTGCCTGACTTGGTTGACTACCTGATGCAAGGTGGCAAGTCGACACAGCAAGGCATGGCCTGACCCCCCGTTTTCTGTGGGAGCGAGTCTGCTCGCTCTCACAGGGGGATGCTCAATCGATCTGGACGGTGTCGAAACCCCGCTGCCCAGTCTCAGCCCTGATCATCCGCGCCATCTTCCCTTCGAACGCCAGTGTCAGGCTCACCGCGGCGCACGCCAGTCCCAGGGCCAGGCCCCACCAGACACCGGTCGGCCCCCAGTTCAGGTGGAAGGCCATCGACCACGCGGCCGGTGCACCGATCAGCCAATAGCAACCCAGGCCCACCAGGAACGTGGTCTTGGCGTCCTTCAACCCACGGATGCAGCCCATGGCGATGGTCTGTGTGCCGTCGAACAACTCGAACCATGCCGCGACCGCCAGCAGGCTCACCGCGAGGTCGATGACCCCACGGAAAGCCGGGTCGTTGTGGTCCAGAAACAGGCCGATAAGCTGATTCGGCAACAGCCAGAACACCATGGCGAATGTCAGCATCACCGCTGCGCCGAAGCCGATACCGACCCGTCCGGACAGTCTCGCCATGAGCAGTTGCCCGGCGCCGTAGTGTTGGCCGATGCGCATGGTGATCGCATACGACATCCCCGCCGGGACCATGAACGCCACCGAGACGATTTGCAGGGCAATCTGGTGTGCCGCCAATGGCGTGCTGCCCATGGTGCCCATGCACAGCGCGGCGAACGCAAACAGGCCAACCTCCACGGTATAAGTGCCGCCAATCGGCAAGCCCAGGCGCCACAGTTCCTTGAGGTAGTGGCGATTGGGTCGTGACAGGCCTGCAAGCAATGGATAGGCGTGGTAAGCCGGGTGACGATGGATATGCCAGGCCAGCACCAGGGCCATGCAATTGGCGACAATGGCCGTCACCAGGCCAATCCCCATCAGCCCCAGTTTCGGCAGGCCGAACAGGCCCGTGATAAGCGCGTAGTTGAGCAGGAAGTTGGCCACGGTGCCGCCCAGGCTGATCACCATCACCGGCGTGGCCCGGCCAATGGCGCTGGTGAAACCGCGCAGAGCCATGAAACTCAGGTAGCCGGGCAGGGCGAATGGCAGGGCCAGCAGGAATTGCCCGGCGGACAGCACGTTGGTTTCGGTCTGGCCGAACATCAACAGCACGGGTTTGAGGTTCCATAGCAGTAACCCCGCCACCAGGGCCATCAGCCAGGCCAGCCATAACCCGGCCTGGGTCAGCCGGGTAGCACCCTCGACATCGCCCGCGCCTTGGCGGATTGCGACCAGGGTGCCCACGGCTGCGATCACACCGATGCAGAAAATCGAGACGAACGAATAAGACGCCGCCCCCAGCCCACCACCGGCCAGGGCTTCGGGGCTCAGGCGCGCCATCATCAATGTGTCGGTCAGGACCATCAACATGTGCGCCAACTGCGAGGCAATCAACGGCCCCGCCAGCCGCAGGATGGCCCGGAGTTCGGTACGCGCCGGATGTTGCATGGTCATCACGCTACCTGTTTGGAAAAGGCAGTAAAGCTTCGATTCTCGGCGCCTCCGGAGCTTTGCACAAAAGGATAAAAAAGATCGCTGGCATGATTAAAACTCATGCAGGATATCTGGTACGGTGCGTGGACAGCCTTACGGAGATTCCCAATGGCGCGCCGTCTCCCTCCTCTGTATGCACTGCGGGCATTCGAAGCCGCGGCGCGGTACAGCTCGTTTACCCGCGCCGCGGACGAATTGTCGATTACGCAAAGTGCGGTCAGCCGCCATATCCGTACGCTTGAGGAGCACTTTGCCTGCCGACTGTTCCAGCGCAATGGACGCAATCTGCAACTGACCGAAGCGGCGCGGCTGCTTCTGCCGGGCGTGCGCGAGGGGTTCATGGCGCTGGAGCGGGCCTGCCATACCCTGCACGGGGAGGACGGTATCCTGCGCATGAAGGCACCCTCGACCTTGACCATGCGTTGGTTGCTGGCGCGCCTGAGTCGCTTTCGCCATTTGCAGCCGGGCAATGAAGTGCAACTGACCAGCGCG
The DNA here is from genome assembly GCF_022342325.2 of Pseudomonas sp. AF32. Classification (NCBI taxonomy): domain Bacteria; kingdom Pseudomonadati; phylum Pseudomonadota; class Gammaproteobacteria; order Pseudomonadales; family Pseudomonadaceae; genus Pseudomonas; species Pseudomonas sp. AF32. The sequence goes on from NZ_RQJK02000017.1 coordinate 59,109, forward strand.
TGGATGGATGTCGATTCGGTGGACTTCAACACCGAGCCTTTCGATTGCGCCGTATTGTTGAGCAACGGGCACTTCCCGGCAGACTGGGAAGCGAGCCTGCTTTTTCCCGAAGAGTTGATCCCGGTAGGCGCGCCGAACCTGTTGAACGATCAGCCTTGGGACATTGCACGGCTGGCCAGCACGGAATTGCTGCACCCGACGCCAGACCGTCGGGACTGGCGCAAGTGGCTCGAGTGCATGGGCCTTTCCGACAAGGTTTCGCTCAAGGGTGGGCAGGTGTTCGATACGCTGGAGCTGGGCATGATCGCGGCCGCTCGCGGTTATGGCGTATCGATGGGCGACTTGCTGATGGTGGCCGAGGATGTGGCACAGGGGCGTTTGAGCCTGCCATGGCCGACGGCCGTCGCCAGCGGTGAGCATTACTACCTGGTCTGGCCGAAAACCCGGCCGGGAGGTGAACGTTTGCGTCGGCTCAGTGACTTTCTCCAGGGTGAGGTGAAGGCCATGCAATTGCCGACGGTAGAACGCCTCGGCTGAATCGTTAAATGCTCGCTTGGTGGCTACTTGATATTAATCCGCCCGAAGCGCTCAAGTATTCGGCTTTGCCGCCGAATTCGTGCACATGGAACCTTCGTTCAGAAAGGGCTTACCGATAAATTCACCCGAATAAAATGCCGAGTGTGCGACTCGATCAGGATGATCTGGTCACTCGTCCAGGAGCCGTCATGTCTCAACCCCGTGCCCGGATCGCCTCACAGCTGGGTCTTGCCCTCGCCGTGATACTGGCGGTCGTGATTTCCGGCAGTACTGTTTTTGCCCTGCGTTCACTGGATACAGCCAACCTTGCCACCCGTGAAGAACACCTGGCCAGTGAAGCGCGTTTGTTAGCCGATCAGCTCAGCACTTTCCACGGCACCCTGCGCGAAAGCACCCAGCGGTTGGCCGGCCTGTTCGAAAAGCGTTTCAGCGCTGGCCTCAGCGTACACCCCGACCAGCCGGTTGCCGTGGCGGGCGTTCAGGTCCCAAGCCTGAACCTGGGCAGCACGGTGTTGAACAACGATTTCACCGAAGTCGACGAGTTCAAGCAAATGACCGCCGGAACAGCCACGGTATTCGTGCGCAACGGTGAGGATTTCTTCCGCGTCAGCACCTCCGTCAGCAAGCAGGACGGTACGCGCGCCATCGGTACGGTGCTCGACCATGCCAGCCCGGCCTATGCTCGCTTGATGGCCGGGCAGAGCTACATCGGTCGCACCCTGCTGTTCGGGCGCTACTACATGACCCAGTACAGCCCGGTGCGCGACAGCAGCGGCAAGATCATCGCCGCGCTGTATGTAGGGTTCGATTACACCGATGCGCAGAACGCGCAGTTCGAAAACCTCAAGCGCTTCCGCATTGGCCAGACCGGTTCGCTGGCTTTGCTGGATGAGCAAAACAAATGGCTGGTGCCACCCGCCGGCGTGCAGGCGCTGGACCAGGCAGCCACCACGACCCAGAAGCTGGCCAAGACGCCGGGCAAAGGGGTGTTCTGGAACGATACCGCCGAAGAGTTCTACAGCGTCGCCGTTCCGTTCGAAGGCGGGCCATGGGCGGTTGTGGCGAGCATGCCGAAAGCCGAGATCAGCGCCGTGACCTGGAACGTGGGCACGCAACTGGCCATCGGCAGCCTGCTGGCGATGCTGCTGGCCGTTGGCGCGGCGATGTGGCTGCTGCGCAGCAAACTGGCGCCTCTCGGGGATCTGGTACGCCAGGCGGAAGCCTTGGGGGCCGGTGATCTGAGCGTCCGCCTGAACGTGTCGAGCCATGACGAAATCGGTCAACTGGCCCGGGCCTTCAATCAGATGAGCCAGGCGCTGTCGACCATGGTCGAACACATCCGCAAGGCTTCTCAGGAGGTCAACAGCCGCGCCCAGGCCTTGTCCGGCCTGTCCAGCGGGGCGTATGAAGGAATGGAGCAGCAGTCCGGCGAAATCACCAGCATGGCCGGCGCGGTGGAAGAGTTCAGTGCGACCTCGTTGAACATTGCCGACAACATGAGTAACACCCAGCGTCTGGCACAGGAAAACGCACAACAGACTCAGATCGGTCGCACGTCGATGGATGAAGCTTCGTCGTCCCTGGAGCAGATCGCCGGCGCGCTCAACAGTACCGCCACGGTCATCAATACCCTGGGCCAGCGTTCCCAGGAAATCGGCGGCATCGTGGGCGTGATCACGTCCATTGCCGAACAAACCAACCTGCTGGCCTTGAACGCCGCCATCGAAGCCGCCCGTGCGGGTGAGCAGGGCCGTGGTTTCGCCGTGGTGGCTGACGAAGTCCGTAGCCTGGCGTCCCGTACCCGTCAGGCCACTGACGAAATCTCCAGCATGATCACCAGCATCCAGCAGGAAACCGGCAACGCCATCAGCACCATGGAACAGGGCAACCTGTTGATGCAGGAAGGCCTGTCGCGCAACGCCAACGTGGCCTCGGCCCTGGCCCGCATCGACGAGCAGAGCCGTTCGGCCGGCCAGCAGTTCGCGGCGATTACCACCGCCACCCAGGAACAAAGCAGCACCGCGACCTTGTTGAGCAGTAACCTGCAGAGCATCGCCATGGCCAACAGCGAACAACGCGAAGTGGTCTCGAACCTGGCGATCACCGCCAAGGAACTGGAAAAACTGGCGCAGGACCTGCGTCAGGAAGTCGATCGGTTCCGCTGAGGCATTCTGCTGCTGGCAGAAGGGCCTCATCGCGAGCAGGGCCCGCTCCCACGGGATGACGATTAATTTCAGCCAAACCCTGTGGGAGCGAGCCCTGCTCGCGATGGCGGCAGGCCAGCCAGCCTCGCGCCAACCGGGCCGCTTTTATCGAGTCGCTTACCCACCCTTCATTTTCGCGATGGTTGCGGTATTTCTACTTGCTGAAACGTTTCTGCAAGACTATAAAATCCGCACAACTCCAAAAAGAAGGCTACTCCCATGACTCCGCTCAAACTGTTTGTTGCCCTCGGCGCCTTGGGCGTCGCGTCCCACGCCATGGCTTGGGACTACGTCCTGCTCGACACTGACAAAGCCGCACAGCCCTGGCAAATCACCAGCCAACAGCTCGGCGTCAAAACCGACAAACCCTTCTCCGTGACGATGCGTACCCTGCATGGCGGGCGGCAGGAGGGCGTCAGTATCGTCGACATCGACAACGGCACCCTGAAGCTTTCGGTCGTCCCGACCCGCGGCATGAACGTGTTGCAGGCCTCGGTGGGCAGCGTGCGCATGGGCTGGGATTCGCCGGTCAAGGAAGTGGTCAATCCGGCCTTTATCGAGCTCAACGGTCGCGGTGGATTGGGTTGGCTCGAAGGTTTCAACGAACTGGTGACCCGTTGTGGCTACGAATGGGTCGGCCACCCGGGCATGGACAATGGCGAGCTGCTGACCCTGCACGGTCGCGCCGCCAACATTCCGGCCAACAAGGTCACCCTGCATATCGATGAAAAACCGCCATACGCCATCACGCTTAGGGGCGAGCTGAAGGAGCAGGCCTTCAAGAAGGTCGACTTCTCGGTGCAGACCGAACTGGTCACCGAGCCTGGCAGCGTGACCTTCGCACTCAACGACACGCTGACCAACAACGGCGATTACCCGAAGGAATACCAGGCGCTGTACCACAGCAATTTCAGCACGCCGTTCCTGGAGCAGGGCGCGCGTTTCGTTGCCCCGATCAAGCAGGTGTCGCCCTTCAACGACAAGGCCAAGGGCGACCTGGGCGATTGGCAAACCTACCGGGGGCCAACGCGTGATTACGACGAAACCGTCTTCAACGTCGTGCCGTACGCCGATGCCAAGGGCGACACTCTCACCGTATTGCACAACAGGGCCGGCAACCTTGGCGTGTCGGTGGGCTTCAACACCGCGACGCTTCCGGTTTTCTCCCTGTGGAAAAACACCGACACCCAGGGCCAGGGATATGTGACCGGGTTGGAGCCGGGCACCAGCTTTTCCTATAACCGCCGGTACCAGCGACCTTTGGGCCTGGTCCCCACTATCGGGCCGAAAGAGCACAAGCGATTCACGATCAATTACAGCCTGTTGGCGGACAAGGGTGCCGTGGACAAGGCACTCAAGCGCATCGATACCATCCAGAACGGTCAGAAAACCGAAGTGCGCGACACGCCGCTGGTGGATCTGGCCAAGCCATGACCCGGTTCATGGTGTAGCGGGCCGATATTGCAGCGCTTCGGCCAGGTGCTCGCGCCGAATGCTTGCCGCTTGCTCCAGGTCCGCCAATGTCCGGGCGACCTTGAGCAGGCGATGGGCGGCACGCAGCGATAAGGTCAGCCGTTCGCAGGCCGTTTCCAGCCAGGTTTCGTCGGTTGTGGATAAATGGCAGTGCCGGCGTAAACCCGGCAGGTCCAGGAAAGCGTTGGCGCAACCCTGGCGTTTGTGCTGGCGCTCGCGGGCTTCGGCCACCTGTCCAGCGACGGTGGCCGTATCCTCGCCCGGTGCGCTCCGTGGATTGAGTGCGGTGGCCTCACGGGAGACGGTCAGGTGCAAGTCGATACGGTCCAGCAAGGGGCCGGACAACTTGTTGCGATAGCGCTGCACCATGTCCGGCGTGCAGGAGCAGCGGCCAGTGGGCTCGCCCAGGTATCCACAAGGGCACGGATTCATTGCCGCCACCAGTTGGAAACGTGCCGGGAAGCGCACCCGGTCACGGGCGCGAGACACCACGATGTAGCCTGATTCCAGCGGTTCCCTCAGCACTTCCAGGACCTTGCGGTCAAACTCGGGCAATTCATCCAGAAACAGCACGCCATGGTGAGCGAGGGTGATTTCCCCTGGCTGCGGTTTGGACCCGCCGCCCACCAGTGCTGGACCGGAGGCCGAGTGGTGCGGCTGGCGAAACGGCCGTTGCGGCCAGTGGCTCAACGGCACGCAACTGGCGACCGATTGAATCGCCGCCACCTCCAGGGCCTCGCTCTCGGCCAATGGCGGCAACAGCCCTGGCAGACGGCTCGCCAGCAAGGTCTTGCCGGTTCCCGGAGGCCCGCTGAGCAGCAGGTTATGAGCGCCGGCGGCAGCGATCAGCAAGGCGCGCTTGGCTCCGGCCTGGCCTTGTACTTCGTTCAGGTCTGGATAAGGCTTGCTGGCCGAGAGCAACCCATTGGAAACGAAAGGTTCGATGGGCGTATGGCTGTTGAGGTGCGCGACGGCTTCGAGCAGATGATCCACGGCGATGACCTTCAGGCCCGACGCCAGGCAGGCCTCCTCGGCATTTGCCCGTGGGACTACCAGCGTACGCCCGGCCCTGCGTGCCGCCAGCGCCGCGGGCAAGACACCGCGCACCGGCCGCACCGCGCCGGATAATGCCAGCTCACCGAGGCATTCCACGTCGTCAAGGGTCAGGGTCGGCACTTGCACACTGGCGGCCAGGATCCCCAGGGCAATCGCCAGGTCGAACCGCCCGCCATCCTTCGGTAGATCGGCGGGCGCCAGGTTCAAGGTGATGCGCCGCGCCGGGAAGTTCAGCCCTGAGTTGATGATCGCGCTGCGCACCCGGTCCTTGCTTTCCTTCACAGCCGCTTCCGGCAAACCGACCATCGTCAGCGATGGCAAACCATTGGCCAGATGAACCTCAACGGTAACGGCAGGGGCCTCCACCCCTACCTGGGCGCGGCTGTGGACGATGGCGAGCGACATGGAACGTTCCTTGAGTGAATAAAGGGCCGCGTCCTGCGGCTGTTCAAAGGGTAGTCGTGAGGGAAGGTCCCGGAGCGGTAATTGAATGGCCGTTTTTTCGCAGGATGTTTCGAATACGGCGGGGGGCATCAGGGCCCTCTGCTAGACTGAAAAAGTCCGGTATTGGCGGTATACAAACGGCACAGGGAGGAAGCGGCCATGGACAATCTGCTGGCGCTGTTGACCGACAACCGCTTTATGCCCCATGGCCACTGCTACATGTGGCGTCCGGATCTGCTCTGGACCAATGTCATCGCCGATGGCTTGATCACTTTTTCCTACATCAGCATTCCCTTCACCCTTCTTTACTTCATCCATAAGCGCAAGGACGTTCCGTTCGACTGGATGCTGGCGGCTTTCGGCGTCTTTATCCTGGCCTGCGGGACCAGCCATGTGATGGAGATCCTGACCATCTGGCAACCGTACTACTGGCTGTCGGCGCTGGTTAAGGTCATCACCGCCATTGCCTCGGTGATTACCGCTATTTTGCTGGTCCGGCTGATACCCGCGGCGCTGAAGATTCCCAGTCCCCAGCAATTGGCCAGGGTCAACGACGAATTGCGCGAAGCCCAGGCCGAACTGGTCACCACTGCCCGGCGGGCGGGCATGGCGGAGATTGCTACTAACGTCTTGCATAACGTGGGCAATGTGCTCAATAGCGTTAACGTGTCGGCCCAGGTCTTGTACGACAAAGTGCACACGTCCAAAGGGCAGGGGGTCGCCAAGGTCGTCCAGTTGATGAAGGAACATTCCGACGATCTGGGCGATTTCTTCAGCAGTGATCCAAAGGGCCGGGCTCTGCCGGAGTACTTGGGCAAGCTCGCCGAGTCACTGGCAATCGAGCAGCAAAGCATGATCAATGAGTTGGCGCAGCTGACCAAAAGCATCGACCACGTCAAGGAAATCGTCGCCACTCAGCAGGCGTATGCCGGCAATTCAAGTGTGTTGGAGCCGGGGTCGTTGCGAGAGTTGATCGAGGATGTGGTGCGAATCTGCCATGTCTCCCTGGCACGCCATCATGTAACGGTGGTCAAGGAGCTCGACGATATCCCGCTGATGCCGCTGGATAAACACAAGGTGCTGCAAATTTTGATCAACCTGATCAACAACGCCAAGCAGGCCCTCGACCCGGTCGTGGACCGGCCATCCCGGATCATCCTGCGTCTCAAGGCCATTGAAGACAAGCGAGTGCGGGTCGAGGTCGAGGACAACGGCGAGGGCATTTCCATGGGCAATCTCACCCGGGTGTTCGAGCATGGTTTCACGACACGGGTCGACGGCCATGGCTTCGGCTTGCACAGCTGCATCCTGGCGGCCCATGAAATGGGCGGTGAACTGATGGTGCAAAGCGACGGGCCGGGACTCGGAGCGCTGTTTGCGCTGGAGCTGCCGATGGTGCCCGCTTCGGACAAACCGCATTGAAAAATCCATACGGTCATCCGCTGTTCTCCATGTGACCGGTTTTTCACATGACTTAGCATCCCCAAGAGGTATGGCAATGAGCCATTGCCTCATAAGGATCGGCTAATGAACTGGCTCAACGATGCAAAATTCTCGACCAAACTGCTTACTGCATTTTTCCTCTGTGCCTTGATCACTCTGGCCGTGGGGATGCTGGGCGTCAGCGGGGTTGCCACACTGTCGGCGCGTCTGCAGACCGTGTTTAACAATAATCTGGTGTCGGTCGCCAACACGGCGCAGACCAAGACCAAGGCGGTCGGCCAGACGCGGGACATGTACCGCTTGTATATCGCTACCGCCAGCAATGCCCCTCAAAGTGTGAAGGATGAGTTTCTCGCTTCGATGAAGGCCAATCAGTTGGCCAGCGAGGAGGCTTTTGCGGCTTATCGCAAAGGCCCCCTGGCCGAAGACGAGCGCATGGCCGGCGACCAGATGGCACGTGACTGGCCGGTTTATCAGGCCATGGTGCAGCAGTATGTGGCGTTGATGGCTGCAGGCGATCTGGAAAATGGCCGCATCCTGCTGATGGGCGACGTGCAGAAGGCTTATCGAAAGGTGATGGACCAGCTGACCATCATGATCGATTCCAACGACCGCCAGATCAGCGAAGGTGCCAAGGCCGCCACGCGCCAGGAGGCGACGGCCAGGACGGTTTTGTACAGCGGTATCGTCGTAGCTTTTATTACCGCACTGCTGCTGGGCATGTTTATCAGCCGCCTGATCAGTCGTCCGATTGCCGCAGCAGTTGATTGCGCGCAACGCATCGCCCAGGGAGATCTCACCCAGCACATCACCAGCACCCGTCGTGATGAGGCGGGTCAGTTGCTCATGGCGCTGGGTGATATGCAAACCAGCCTGAAGGCCACCCTCCAGCAGATCGCCAGTGCTTCGGAGCAGTTGGCTTCAGCCGCCGAGGAGCTCACTGCGGTGACCAACGATGGCAGTCGTGCCTTGATCCGACAGAACGACGAAATCCAACAGGCGGCCACGGCTGTGACCGAGATGACTTCAGCGGTCGAGGAGGTGGCCCGCAATGCCGTTTCCACCTCGCAGGCTTCCCAAGCGACCAGCTCGCAGGCCAGCAGTGGGCGAGATCAGGCCCGTAGCGCGGTGCAGGCGATCAACGATGCGACGCGGGAAATCACCTCATCCACCGGCCTGGTCAGTGATCTTGCCGTGCAAGTGCGCGATATCGGTAAGGTATTGGATGTGATCCGCGGGATCGCCGAGCAGACCAACCTGCTCGCACTCAATGCGGCGATCGAGGCTGCACGGGTCGGGGAGCAGGGCCGCGGCTTCGCCGTGGTGGCTGATGAGGTCCGTGCCCTGGCGGCGCGGACCCAGGCGTCCACCGGTGAAATCGAAAGCATGATCCACGCGGTACAGGATCGTGCCGACAGCGCGGTCGATGCCATGGGCAAGAGTCAGGTGCTGGTGACCGAGACCCAGAGTCTGGCCCGGGCCACGGGTGAGGCGCTGGAGCAGATCGCCGAGGGTATTTCGCAGATCAATGATCGCAACCTGGTGATAGCCACGGCGTCCGAGGAGCAGGCCCATGTGGCCCGCGAGGTCGACCGCAACCTGGTGAACATCCAGGACCTTTCGTCCCAGACCGCGGCGGGGGCGAACCAGACCAATGCATCAAGCCAGGCGCTGTCCAGCCTGGCCTTGTCATTCAACACGCTGGTTGGCCGTTTCCGCCTTTGAACCTTTGGATTGTCACGCCTGGCGACGGCCGGGCATGACAACCGGAGTCGGTCAATCCTGCGCTGGCGCCAGCCGCGCTTCCAGCTCCGCCACCTTCGCCTCCAGGCTCTCCAACCGTGCCCGGGTCCGCGCCAAAACCACCATCTGGCTGTCGAATTCTTCCCGGCTCACCAGGTCCAGCTTGCTGAATCCGCTTTGCAGCAGCGCTTTGAACTGGCTTTCGATTTCACTCTTGGGCAGGGGTGTATCGCCGCTGAGTAGACGGGAGGCGTGGCCGCTCAGGGCGTCGAGGAGGTCTTTTGGCGCAAGCATGTCAGGTGTCCTGAAAACAATGGCAGGCAGTGTATCACGCAGTGTCTATAGTCAATTCACCAGTGCGGATGCACGCTTTTCGCGCACGAGGCCGGGCACTGTCGCACTGTTGTTGTGCGTATCGCTGCGGTTCGTGGGGCAGTACAGGTCGGCGAATCGGGTAAGGGATTGAAATCAGTGGGTTTGGGCACAGATGGCAAGGTTTCTGCTTAGTGGCTGATGACCCATGCACTGATGCAGTCGTTGTGACGAATGCAGTGCAGCAGACGAAGCGGGGAGCTTCGTCAGGAACGGTTGACTGGCGCCGGTCGGGCAACTTGGGCCGACGATGCGTTACAAAGCCAGGCACTGCGCTTAGACTTGAGTCGGGTTTGTTTTCCTGGGGCAAGTCCACCAATTCGGGAGAGAGTTTCATGAAGCTAGTCACTGCCATCATCAAGCCGTTCAAGTTGGACGACGTGCGCGAGTCGTTGTCCGAAATCGGCGTGCAGGGCATTACCGTTACCGAGGTCAAGGGCTTCGGCCGGCAGAAAGGCCATACCGAGCTGTATCGCGGCGCGGAATACGTGGTCGACTTCCTGCCCAAGGTGAAGATCGACGTCGCCATCGACGACAAGGATCTGGACCGGGTCATCGAGGCCATCACCAAGGCTGCCAACACCGGCAAGATCGGTGACGGAAAGATCTTTGTGGTCAATCTGGAACAGGCTATCCGCATCCGTACCGGCGAAACCGATACCGACGCCATCTAAGCCGCCAAACCCAACGCCCCAGGAGAAAACAATATGACTCTGCGTAAATTCGCAGGGCTAGGAGCCCTGTTGTCCTTCGTAATGCCTGGCCTGGCCATGGCGGAAGAAGCGGCAGCCCCTGTACTGAATTCCGGCGACACCGCCTGGATGCTGACTGCCACGATTCTGGTTCTGTTCATGACCATCCCTGGCCTGGCGCTGTTCTACGGCGGCATGGTCCGGTCGAAAAACCTTCTTTCCGTGATGATGCAGTGCTTTGCCATTACCGGTCTGATCAGCATCCTGTGGGTCATCTATGGCTACAGCATCGCGTTCGACACCACTGGCATGGAGCAGGGCGTCGTCAATTTCAACTCCTTCATCGGCGGCCTGGGCAAAGCGTTCCTGGCGGGTGTCACCCCAGCCAGCATCACCGGCCCGGCGGCACTGTTCCCTGAAGCGGTATTCGTCACCTTCCAGATGACCTTCGCCATCATCACCCCGGCCCTGATCGTCGGCGCCTTCGCCGAGCGGATGAAATTCTCCGCCATGCTGATCTTCATGGGGGTGTGGTTCACGCTGGTCTACGCGCCGATTGCGCATATGGTCTGGTCCGGTAACGGCGGCCTGATGTGGGACTGGGGCGTGCTGGACTTCGCCGGCGGCACCGTAGTGCACATCAACGCCGGTATCGCGGGCCTGGTGGCGTGCCTGGTGCTGGGCAAGCGCAAAGGTTTCCCGACCACGCCGATGGCGCCGCATAACCTGGGTTACACCCTGATGGGCGCTGCCATGCTGTGGGTTGGCTGGTTCGGCTTCAACGCCGGTTCCGCCGTCGCCGCCAACGGCACGGCCGGCATGGCGATGCTGGTGACTCAGATCGCCACCGCTGCCGCGGCGCTGGGCTGGATGTTTGCCGAGTGGATCACCCACGGCAAGCCAAGCGCACTGGGCATCGCCTCGGGCGTGGTGGCGGGTCTGGTTGCAATTACACCGGCTGCCGGCACCGTGGGCCCGATGGGCGCCCTGGTCATCGGCCTGGCGGCGGGCGTGGTGTGCTTCTTCTGCGCGACCACCCTCAAGCGCAAGCTCGGCTACGACGACTCCCTGGATGCCTTCGGCGTGCATGGTATTGGCGGTATCCTCGGCGCGATCCTGACCGGTGTGTTCGCCGCACCGGCCCTGGGTGGCTTCGGCACCGTGACCGATATCGGTGCGCAGGTCTGGATTCAAGTCAAGGGTGTGGGTTTCACCGTGATCTACACGGCGATCGTCACCTTTATCATCCTCAAGGTTCTGGACGCCGTCATGGGCCTGCGGGTCTCCGAGGAAGAAGAGGCCGTTGGCCTGGACCTGGCCGAACACAACGAGCGTGGCTACAACCTGTAAGCGCACGCAAAAAAATAATGCCCGGTTCGCCGGGCATTTTTTTGTCCGCAGTTTGTCATTGCTCAGAAGAAGCCCCGGTTTTTCCAACGTCTTTTGTCATGTAAGCGACACGGTTTTTCTACCGCCAAAGGCTTACATCGAAGGAGGAATATTAGGCTCTTTGTTTTTTTCCAGAGCGCGCTAGAATGCGCGCCGAACGTGCGGAGATCTGTATGTGGCAACAGACGCTGATCACCCTGCGGGCAAGGCCCAGGGGCTTTCATCTGGTGACGGACGAGTTGCTCGCCGGCCTGCCTGAACTCCGGGCGTGTCGCGTCGGTCTGTTGCATCTGTGGCTGCAGCATACCTCGGCCTCGTTGACCATCAACGAGAACGCCGATCCGGCGGTTCGTCGAGACTTCGAACGATTTTTCAATCGGCTGATCCCACAAGGAGCCGCCGGTTATGAGCACAACGACGAAGGCCTGGACGACCTCCCGGCGCACTTCAAGGCCAGCGTGCTGGGTTGTCAGGTCAGCCTGCCGGTAACGGACGGGCGACTGGCACTGGGTACCTGGCAAGGTGTTTATCTGGGCGAGCACCGGGATCATGGCGGTGCTCGTAAAGTCCTCGCCACCTTGTACGGTGAAGGGGCATGACCGCTGATTGCCGGCGGATGTTGAATTTTTTCTGGCAGCCTTCGACAGTTGGCGAAGCTGGGCTATAACTAATCTGCTTTTCGCAAGTCATGAGGTAGAACATGAGCGACGATGATCTGGAAAACGACGACCTCGAAGTCGGTGACGAAGACGAGGCCGAAGACGGTCTGGAAGCGGCGGCTGAAGACGTTGCCGATGACGATGTTGCCGATGTCCCGGTGCCCGCCAAGGGCAAGGCCAAGGCGGCAGTGTCGATCGACGAGTTGCCGAGCGTAGAGGCCAAGAACAAGGAGCGTGATGCGCTCGCCAAGGCCATGGAAGAGTTCCTGGCCAGGGGCGGAAAGGTGCAGGAAGTGGAGGCCAACGTGGTCGCCGATCCGCCCAAGAAGCCTGACAACAAGTACGGCAGCCGCCCTATCTGAGCTTCTGCTTCTTGCTTGCACGAAAAAGCCCGCCGTCGCTGCGGGCTTTTTCATGAGTCAGATAAAGCTTCAAGTTGATTGCGATGCATGTGGGAGCGAGCCTGCTCGCGATGGCGGCGGCACATTCCACATCAACGCAAACTGACCCACCGCTATCGCGAGCAGGCTCGCTCCCACAGGGGGCTGTGGCGTTTGCCGGCTCAGGGCCGGCTATGCCACCCCGCCAGCAACGCCGGCAGTTCCGTCAGGCTGCGAACCTCGGCATCCGGTTGGTGCTCGGCATCCCAGGTCTTGCCCGTCGGGTTGAACCACACTGCCCGCAGCCCGGCCTGCTGGGCGCCGGCGATGTCGTCGCCCGGGTGATCGCCAATGTGCACGGCGGTTTGCGCGGTGGCGCCGCCGCGTTGCAGGGCTTCGTGAAACAACCGGGCGTCTGGCTTGGCGACGCCGATGTCTTCGGCACACAGGGCGAACTTGAAGTAGTCCGCCAGCCCCAGGCGACGTACGTCGGCGTTGCCATTGGTGACCACGCCGAGGGAGAAGTGATTGGCCAGGATTTCCAGGGTGGGCTGCACCTCCGGAAAGACCTCCAATTGATGGCGCGCATGCAGGAACGCCTCGAATGCCTGGTCCGCCAGCCCCGAAGCCTGCCACTGGTCATAGCCTGCCTCTTGCAGCGCACGGAACAGCACTCGCCGGCGCAGCGCACTGATGCGGTGCTTCAGGCCCGGCTCCTCGCGCAGTACCTGTTCGCGGATCGTCCACAGGTGCTCCACCGGCACGCCACCCAGATCCGGTGCGTTGTCGGTCAGCCATTGGCGTAAGACGGCTTCGGCGCTGGCGATCACCGGAGCGGTGTCCCACAGCGTGTCGTCCAGGTCGAAAGTGATGAGCTCGATGGTCATGATTCGTCGCCCTTGATGCGTTTGGCCCTGGGGTGGGCACTGTCATAGACCGTCGCCAGGTGTTGGAAGTCCAGGTGAGTGTAGATCTGGGTGGTCTTGATGTCCGAGTGGCCGAGCAGCTCCTGGACCGCACGCAGGTCCTGGGAGGATTCCAGCACATGACTGGCGAAGGAGTGCCTGAGCATGTGCGGATGCAGGTTCTGTCCGAGTTCGCGCTCGCCAGCGGCCTTGACCCGTACCTGGATGGCTCGTGGTCCGAGGCGCCGGCCCTGTTGGCTGACGAAGACCGCGTCGTCGGCAGGGTTGGCCAGTGCCCGCAGCGGCAGCCACAAGGCCAGGGCCTCCCGGGCCTTGCGGCCGATGGGCAGCAGGCGCGTTTTGCTGCCCTTGCCGAGCACCTGGACCATGCCATCGGCCAGGTCCAGTTGCTCCAGGTTCAGGCCCGTCAGCTCTGAAAGTCGCAAGCCGGAGGAGTAGAACAGTTCGAGAATCGCCTGGTCCCGTCGCGCCAGGAAGTCATCCTCGACCGCGCCTTCGAGCAGTTGCAGGGCGCGGTCGGTGTCGAGGGTCTTCGGCAACCGGCGCTCGCCTTTGGGCGGTGCCAGTCCGGTGGCCGGGTCGTGGTCGCAGAGGCCTTCGCGGTTGAGGTAGTGGTATAAGCCACGCACTGCCGACAACAGTCGTGCCAGGCTGCGGGAAGATTGCCCCTGCTGGTGCAGTCGCGCGATCAGGCTGCGCAGGCGCTGGATGTCCAGGGCCTGCCAACTGTCGACGTTCTGCTTCTGGCACCAGCCCAGCACTTTTTCCAGGTCGCGACGATAGGCCGACAACGTGTGGGGCGACACCTGGCGCTCACTGCGCAGGTGTTCGCAGTAGGCCTCCAACTGCCGCTCCATCATCAGCGTACCGAGCGCAGCGAACCGGCAACCCGTGGTAGTACGCGGCCGGTGACTTCGGCGATGTAGCTCAAGAACAGCGTGCCCACCGAACTCTTGTAGTGCTGGGGATCGCGACTGGCGATGGCCAGCACGCCGTGCACGCCTTGATGGGCGATGGCGACGACGGCGGTGGAGCCAATCTGCTTGCGTTGTTCTTCGCCAAAGAGGAAGTCCAGCTCATGCTCGCGCAGGCTGCCACTGACGCTCTTGTTTTCCGTGAGCAGGCCGCCGATGGCGGTCTGCGCATCGGCATGGGTCACCCAGCGGCCGACCGGCATGGCGTTGTCGCCAAACAGGATCAGGCTGACAAAAGGCACCTGGAAATCCTGTCGCAGGCTGTCCTCGACGCTCATCACCACATCTTCCAGAGTACTGGCATCCATCAGGGCCAGGATCAGGCGACGGGTCTTTTCGAACAGACGGTCGTTGTCTCGGGCGACATCCATCAGGTGCGAGAGACGATGGCGCATCTCAATGTTGCGCTCGCGCAGGATCTTCATCTGATGCTCCACCAGCGATACGGTATCGCCGCGCCGGTGGGGGATGCGCATCACTGAAAGCAACTCTTCGCGCTCGACGAAAAAGTCCGGATGAGCCTCCAGGTAAGCGGCCACCGCCGCGGTCTCCGGGAGCGGGCTCGGGGTTTCGTCGGGCTGCGGGGCTGGAACCTGTGGCTTGTCGGTCATGGGTTTGACTCACTCAAAGACGAACTTGTCCTTCGTATACGCGTACTGCCGGCCCGGTCATCATCACCGGTTGGCCGGGGCCTGCCCACTCGATGGACAGGCGCCCGCCGGGCAGGTCGATCAACAGGGGTGAATCCATCCATCCCTGGCTGATCGCCGCGACGGCAGCGGCACAGGCGCCGGTGCCGCAGGCCTGGGTTTCCCCCGCACCGCGTTCCCAGACACGCAGTTGCGCGCGGTGGCGGTCGATAACTTGCAGGAAGCCGACGTTCACTCGCGCAGGGAAGCGCGGGTGGTTCTCGATCTTCGGCCCCAATTCATGCACCGGGGCGCTGTTGATGTCGCTGACCCGCAGCACCGCATGAGGGTTACCCATGGACACCGCCGCCAGTTCCACCGTGGCGCCATCGACCTCCAGCGGATAGCTCAAGGCCTGGGCGGGTGCTTCGAACGGAATATCCGCCGGTTTCAGGCGCGGAGCGCCCATGTTGACGCCGATCTGGCCATCGTTGCGCACATCCAGCTCGATGATGCCGCTTTTGGTCTCGACGCGAATCCGCCGCTTGGCGGTCAGGCGCTTGTCCAGCACGAAGCGGGCGAAGCAGCGCGCACCGTTGCCGCACTGTTCCACTTCCGAACCGTCGGCGTTGAAGATCCGGTAACGGAAATCCACATCCGGATTGGTGGGCGCCTCGACGATCAGCAATTGGTCGAAACCGATACCGGTGTGCCGGTCGCCCCATTGCTTGGCATGCTTGGGCAGGATGTGCGCGTGCTGGCTGACCAGGTCGAGGACCATGAAGTCGTTGCCCAGGCCGTGCATCTTGGTAAAACGCAGCAGCATGGTTTTACTCCGGCAGCAGGCTTTCGCCGGCAAACAACTCGGCTACCGTCTCGCGGCGACGCACTTCGAATGCCTGGTCACCGTCTACCAGCACTTCGGCGCAGCGGCCGCGAGTGTTGTAGTTGGAGCTCATGACAAACCCGTAGGCACCAGCCGAATGCACGGCCAGCAGATCCCCTTCTTCCAGCGCCAGCTCCCGGCCCTTGGCCAGGAAGTCGCCGGTTTCGCAGATCGGTCCGACGATATCGTAGCTGCGCGTGGCGGTATCGCGAGGACGCACCGCCGTCACGTCCATCCACGCCTGGTACAGCGCCGGGCGGATCAGGTCGTTCATGGCCGCGTCGACGATGGCGAAATCCTTGTGCTCGGTGTGCTTGAGGTATTCGACCTGGGTCAGCAGCACACCGGCGTTGGCGACGATGTAGCGGCCCGGCTCGAACATCAGCGCCAGGTCGCGGCCTTCGAGGCGTTCGCGCACCGTCTTGATGTAGTCGGCCACCAGGGGCGGTTCTTCGTCGCGATAGCGCACGCCGACGCCGCCGCCCAGGTCGATATGACGCAGGTAGATGCCGCAATCACCGAGACGGTCGATCAGCGCCAGCAGGCGGTCGAGGGCATCGAGGAAGGGTTCCAGGGTGGTCAGTTGCGAGCCGATGTGGCAATCGACGCCCAGTACTTCCAGGTTCGGCAGTTGCGCGGCGCGCACGTACACATCTTCGGCGTCGGCGATGGCGATGCCGAACTTGTTTTCCTTGAGCCCGGTGGAAATGTACGGGTGGGTGCCGGCATCCACATCCGGGTTCACCCGCAGGGAGATCGGCGCGCGAACACCCAATTCGGCGGCGACCACTTGCAGGCGTTCCAGCTCATCGGTGGATTCGATGTTGAAGCAGTGCACACCCACTTCCAGGGCGCGACGCATGTCTTCACGGGTCTTGCCGACGCCGGAAAACACGATCTTGTCGGCGCTGCCACCGGCGGCCAGGACGCGTTCGAGCTCACCACCGGAGACGATGTCGAAACCGGCGCCCAGGCGTGCCAGGACGTTGAGTACGCCCAGGTTGGAGTTGGCTTTCACGGCAAAGCACACCAGGTGTGGCATGCCGCTGAGCGCGTCGGCGAAGGTCCGGTACTGAGCCTCGATATGGGCACGGGAATAGACATAGGTCGGCGTGCCGAAACGTTCGGCGATCGCAGACAGGGCAACCCCCTCCGCGAACAGCTCCCCGCCACGGTAGTTAAAAGCGTCCATGGCGTTCCCTTAGTAGGTGGTGGAATGGGTGTCGTGCGAGTGAGACTTGGACTGCGACGACTTGGCCTGCTCTTCAGGGGACTTGCTCTCATCAGGCAGATACAGGGGACCTTTCTGGCCGCAGGCTGTCACAAGGCAGGCAACCGCGACGAGCGCAGCAAGGGAAGAGATCAGGCGCTTCATGGCGAAATCCTTGAAAATGCGTTAATTGCGCCGGAGTATACCGGCCACCCGGCAGCTTGCCTATGCAACGGGACTCCCGTCCGGCGGGCCTGAGGGGCGTTATCGACTCACACGGGCGCGGTGGTCGTCGATCGGTATATCCTTTGCAATCGCCAGAAAGCGCCCGTATCTTGCGGCGCTTGAGCATGAGCAGACATTTTCGAGGTTGTCGCAATGAGTTTGACTGAAGCCCGTTTCCACGATCTGGTCGATGCCACCCAGCAAATGCTGGAGGACATCTTCGATGAGAGCGAACTGGACATCGACCTGGAAAGCTCCGCCGGTGTGCTGACCGTCAAGTTCGAAAATGGCAGCCAGCTGATTTTCAGTCGCCAGGAGCCGTTGCGGCAGTTGTGGCTGGCAGCCGTGTCCGGCGGTTTCCACTTCGACTACGACGAGGAAAGCGAGCGTTGGCTGTGCGACAAGAGCGAAGAGCAGCTGGGCGAAATGCTTGAGCGCATCGTGGAGGCGCAGGCCGGGGTGAAATTCGATTTCGAAGGTCTGTAACGGCGTGGCCCAGGCCGCTGCGGTGCGACCGCCCAAACCGCTCTACAGCAATGTCAGCCCGGCTGTGCCGTCGCCGTGCACCAGCGTGTGCAAGCTGGATGAGCAGAAAGTCTGCCTGGGCTGCTTCCGCCACGTGGACGACATCCGCGAATGGCGCTCGGCCGATGATGAGCGGCGGCGGGCGATCTGTGCCGAGGCGCTCAGGCGCAAGCATCGCACCTAGATGCTGCCCCTGAATCATTGTGGGAGCGGGCTTGCTCGCGAATGCGGCGGGTCAGTTGAGTAAGTTCTTGGCTGTACCGCCGTCTTCGCGAGCAAGCCCGCTCCCACAGCGAACACGGTGTAGGGGTGTTCTCTTGGGGCTCCGGCTTGTTTATTTATTGAGCTGTGTTAGTGTCCGGCTACGCCTCAACGCATCGAGGCCCGTGAAAACCCCGTCTTCCTGTGGCGGGGTTTTGCTTTTTTCGTGCAGAAGAAAGGAGTCTGCCTGGATCATGACCGCACCTTCCATCACCCTTACCCGCCTGGACGTACAGCGTCTGGAACGTCTGATCGACAGCCTGGATGAAACGCTTCCGGGCGTGATCGCGTTGCAGACCGAACTGGACCGTGCCGATACCCTGGTGAGCCATGAGGACGTGCCCGCCGACGTCGTGACGATGAATTCGCGTGTGCATTGCCGCGAGGAAAGCAGTGGCAAGGACTATCACCTGACCCTGGTGTATCCACAGGATGCCAATGCCGACGAAGGCAAGATATCGATCCTGGCGCCGGTAGGCAGCGCGCTGCTGGGCCTGAAGGTTGGCCAGCACATCGACTGGCCGGCCCCGGGCGGCAAGACCCTCAAGTTGACGTTGCTGGCGGTGGAATACCAGCCTGAAGCGGGCGGCGACTTCCACCTCTGATTGCTCAGACCAGGGCCAGCGCCTCGTTCAGGGCGCGTTCCAGGTCAGCCTTGTAGCGCAGGTACAAATTGCTTGAGCAGGCCCCGTCTCCCACCAGGCCCGAAAGGTCCAGGTCGGTGATGTAGCAGCGATAGCGCTCGGCCTCGCGACGCTGCTCGACGATTTCCCTGGCGACCACGCGGAACAGCTGGTCGCCATGTTCCAGTTCCGAAAACTCCTGCTGATTGCAATACAGGGTGACGTGGACCTGGCCGTGGGCGGCTTTACCGATAATCGCCTGCACGTCGTAGAACGGCTTGTTCACCGGCGTCTGCGGGGCCTGTCGCGCCTCGATCCGCCGCGCCCGGCCGTTGCCCGAGGGCAGGAGCTGGTAATACAGGGTTTCGAGGTTCAACGGCTGGTCGCTGTCCATCGACAGCAGGGCGTCACGGCGGTACAACACCGATTGCAGGAAGCGTTGCAGCGGCACCAGCAGGCTTTGCTCGTCGTGATAGGGCAGGCGCTGTTGCCAAAGGGCGTTGAGCTCATCGAGTACGTACAGGTCAGCGTCGTCTTCGTTGACCCGGTAGAACACCTGGAGGCACTCGGGTTGGCCCATGGGCAGGATCAACGCCAGGTCGTGGTCTTCCAGGGCCATCGGATCCAGGTGCAGCGGACTGTAGGCCGTCAACTCTTCGCCCAGGTAATCCACCAGCGCCGACAGGCTGGTCAGTGCCACATGGTTGACCTGGCCAGGCACCAGCTCCAGCACATGGTAGTGCTGCTGGACTTGCAGCAGATAACGATGATTGAGGTTGCTGAGCAGCAGGGTCTGGGCCGTTTCGATCACTTCCTCGACCCGCCGCGCGATGAATTGCGCACGGTTGTGGCAGAAGCAGCGGACCCGCAAGCGCGGCTGGCGCTGCCCGGAGGGCAGGTCGTTGAGGTAGTCGCGCAGGCAATCGAGCAGGGCGTGCTCGCCATCGAAGCGGTTGACCAGCACTTCGTTCCAACTGTTGAGCGTGACCTGGTCGAGAGTCAGTACCAGGTTCTCCCGGACCCCGGCGTAGCTCAGGGAGTCGGTGCGCTCGGTGGTCATCAGGATATTCAGGTCGCGGTGATGCTTGAGCGGGTCGACGCCGACATTCACCAGGATCAGCACTTCGCTGGGCACGCTGGCATGCAAAAGCTGTTCTTCGTCGACCGTGGCCAAGGGCAGGGCGATGGCCTGTTGCAGGCTGCCCAGCAGATTGAACAGCTCGAACTCGCTCAAGTCACTGTCGCCAGGGTGTAGCGCCAGCCGCGTGCTGCTATCGATCACGCCATTGCGATGGCACCAGGTCAACAGTTCCAGCAATTCGCGGCTGCGCTTGATCGGCGCGAAGTTCTCCCATTCCAGGGCATTAAGGTTGCCGTTGTACAGGCCCCACTGGTTTTGCCCGGGCTCTTTCTTGTTGGGCGACTGGACCAGCGTCAGGGTGTCCTCGGCCAGGTCCGGGGCGATACCGGGGTTGATGAACTCGACCTTGTCGGCCTTGCGTTCGAACGCCGCATACAAGCGTCGGCCAAGGACGTTGAGGTCCCGTTTGTTGATCAGGCTGACGGTCTTCTCGGTACGGGCGAACTGGGTCAGGAAGCGATAGCTGTAGGTCAGCTCGTTGACCAGCGCACGCCGTTCGCTGCTGACCTGGCGCACCTTCCACTGGCTGCGGCTGTCCAGCAGCGCGAGCTGGCGCTGGTCCCAGCCCCACTCGGTAGCCAGGCGCTCAAGCAGCGTGCGTTGCCAGCCGCTGCTGCGCGACGGGCCGGTGAGCTTGCGGTTGACCTTCAGGTACAGGGCACGACGGATCAGTTCCAGACGCTCGGGTTCGCCACGGGCGTTGAGGTATTCCTCGATGCGGCGATAGACCAGCACATAGGGGTCCAACTCTTCCAGATCCAGGCGGTTGGCGAACACCGCTTGCTTGAAGCGCAGGCTCAAGCACTGGACATCCGGGTGTTCGCTGGCGTAGACCTCGGTCAGCAGCAGCTTGAGCACGGACTTGTAAGGCGACTCGATGCCCTTGAACAACTGCCACAGCCCCGCCCCGATGAATTCGCCGGGCGGGATGTAGGCCATGTGCCCCAGGTCCAGCGTCTCGTCCGCGCGGATGAAGCGCT
This sequence comes from Pseudomonas sp. AF32, assembly GCF_022342325.2. NCBI lineage: Bacteria > Pseudomonadati > Pseudomonadota > Gammaproteobacteria > Pseudomonadales > Pseudomonadaceae > Pseudomonas > Pseudomonas sp. AF32. Next base: position 79,881 of record NZ_RQJK02000017.1, read on the forward strand.
TGGAGATCAGCGCGTGGGTGTATTGCTCATAGTTGTCTTCCTCGTAGACCGGCACCAACCACCAGATCGGCGTACGCCCGGCGAGCCAGATCGCGGTGCGGTAGAACTCGTCCAGCAGCAGGTAGTGCTGGGTCGTGCCGCAATCGTCGGAGCTGAGCCGGGTGTCCCGCTCGCCTCGCACGAACCGGGCCGGGTCGATCAGGAAGAAGTGGGCTTCGGCACCCTGAGTCGCGGCCCAGGCTTCGAGCAACTGGCATTTCTTGCGCAGCTCCGCCAGTTCGTCGTCGCTCAGGTCAGGTCCATGGCAGACCCACACATCCATGTCGCTCTGGTCCGCCTGGGCGAGCGTGCCCAGGCTGCCCATCAGGAACAGGCCGAGGATGGGGCGCGGCGGGTTGCTGCCGTGCCGTGGCTTGTAGGAAAACGAGCGGGTCAGCCGCTGGGCCTCGGCGAGAACATCGGCATCGGGTTCGTAGTTCGACAGCCCGGCCGGGGTATTGCTCGAGACGTAGCCGGGCAACAGGGGATGATTGACGTGGAAAAACAACGGCAACAAGGTCAATACGCTCTGCTGGCGAGGCGACAGGCCTTCCAGGGCGCGATTCATCCGGATTGTGTTGAGTTTGAGAAAACGTGCGCGCAGCTGGTTCAGGACCTTGCGGTCGATTCCCTCATCCAGGTCTGGGCGTATTTCGTGATTGCGGGTCATGTCGGCTCAAACCGGCTCGCGGTGTCGAACGTGGGAGATCGAAGGTGATGGCAGTTTAGCGTCCGGGCTGTGGAATTCTTAAGCTGAAATATGATTTTGACGTCAGATTTCTTACATGGGCGCGTAGTGCGCCTGCGGAAATCCCGATGCGGGGATTTCCGTGGGCGACAGCACGATCAGGCGGCTTGCGATACGACGTTGAGGATGGTCAACAGGCCTTGCACATGCTCGGCGGCATCCCGTCCCAGGCTGGTCAGGTAACCGCCATCGGACTGGGTGATCAGGTCTTTTTCGTGCAGGCGCTTGGCAGCGGCGATGGCAGAGGGGGCAGCGGTCTGATGAATTTTCAGGCCTTCCTGGGAACTGTCCAGGTTGAAGAGTGCAAGGATTTCCAGTTCGGCAACCAGCTCAGGGGTAAGCGACATAAGGACTCCAGACTTTCTAGGAATTTGGACGACAGCGCCCTTAAGTTGAGCGCACTCGGGCGAACTGTCCAGTGTCAGAGCCATGCTTTTTTATTTTACCGGGGGAGCACACCTTGCTCCCCCATTGGATTTATCGCTTTTCCGGCGGCAACTCGGGCAGGGCGCGCAATGCGGTTTCGTACCATTGGGTATCGAACGGGCGATCTTCCTCGAGCATGGCATCAATCTCATAGGCCAGCACATGGGCCATCAGGTTGAGAATGTCTTCGCGTTCGTAGTTCACCAGGGTCAGTTTGTTGAACGTCGCCCTGGCCGCCGGCGGGTTGCCGCTTTCGATCTGGTTTTCGATGGCTTCGATCAGCGTCGATTCGACGAATTCTTCTTCGTCGTTGTCGATGTCGGTTGGCTCGCTCATGGCAGGCTCCTGATAGGAAAGCCGCCAGTCTACCCGCATTCAGCGGCGTGATGCTCCTGGCGAGAAATGGGCGGGCGGTCTATAACCCAAGGCTGCCAACCCCACACGGCCTGGAGGCATTTGTAATGCTTGAGCTTTACGGTTTTTCTGTCAGTAATTATTACAACATGGTCAAGCTGGCGCTGCTGGAGAAGGGCCTGCCCTTCGAAGAGGTGCCGTTCTACGGCAACCAGACCCCCGAGGTGCTCGCCGTCAGCCCTCGTGGCAAGGTGCCGGTGTTGAAAACCGAACACGGGTTTATCAACGAAACCAGCGTCATCCTCGAATACATCGAACAAACCCAGCCAGGCAAGCCACTGTTGCCCGATGAGCCGTTCGCGCGCGCCCAGGTGCTGGCTCTCTGCAGGGAGATCGAACTGTACATCGAGCTGCCGGGGCGGGCTTGCTACGCCGAGGCGTTTTTTGGCATGGCGGTGCCCGATGCCATCAAGGAAAAGACCCGGACCGAGCTGCTGCTGGGATTCGCCACGCTCGGTCGCCATGGCAAGTTCTCACCCTATGTGGCGGGCGATAGCTTGAGCCTGGCCGATCTGTATTTCCTCTACAGTGTCTCGCTGGCATTACAAGTGGGCAGGAAATTGTTTGATATCGATCTGCTGGCCGACATGCCGGCGGCCAAGGCGTTGATGGCGCGGCTGGAGGCGAACCCGAACGTGCAGCGGATTGCTGCGGACAAGGAGGCGGCGATGCCGGAGTTTTTGGCGATGGTCGCGGCCAAAAAGTGAGATTTATGCTGTTTTGAAGTCAGTCATCGCGAGCAGGCTCGCTCCCACATTGGATCTTCATCTGTCCACAGGATTTGTGTTCAGCGAGATCTATTGTGGGAGCGAGCCTGCTCGCGATGCTTTCAGCGGCTGGCGAGCAACGCCTGGCCGCGCGCCACGGCGGCCTTGACCTGTGCCGGTGCCGTGCCGCCGATGTGGTCACGGGCATTGACCGAGCCTTCCAGGGTCAGAACCGCAAACACGTCCTGCTCGATCTGATCGCTGAACTGGCGCAGTTCGTCCAGGCTCATCTCGGCCAGGTCCTTGCCGTTGTCAACGCCGTACTTCACGGCATGGCCGACGATCTCATGGCAGTCGCGGAAGGGCAGGCCACGGCGCACCAGGTAGTCCGCCAGGTCGGTGGCGGTGGAGAAACCGCGCAGGGCCGCTTCGCGCATCACCGCATGCTTGGGCTTGATGGCCGGGACCATGTCGGCAAAGGCCCGCAGCGAGTCGCGCAAGGTGTCGGCGGCGTCGAACAGCGGCTCCTTGTCTTCCTGGTTGTCCTTGTTGTAGGCCAGTGGCTGGCCTTTCATCAGGGTCAACAGGCCCATCAGCGCGCCGAATACGCGGCCGCTCTTGCCCCGTACCAATTCCGGGACGTCGGGGTTTTTCTTTTGCGGCATGATCGAACTGCCGGTGCAGAAGCGATCCGGCAGGTCGATGAACTGGAATTGCGCGCTGGTCCACAGCACCAGCTCTTCGGAGAACCGGGACAGGTGCATCATCGCGATACCGGCGGCGGCGCAGAATTCGATAGCGAAGTCACGATCCGAGACGTTATCCAGGGAGTTGCCGCCCACGGCGTCGAAACCCAGCAACTGTGCGGTGTACTCACGATCGATGGGGTAAGTGGTGCCGGCCAGCGCAGCGCTGCCCAAGGGCATGCGGTTGGTGCGCTTGCGGCAATCGACCAGGCGTTCGTAGTCGCGGCTGAGCATCTCGAACCAGGCCAGCATGTGGTGCCCGAAGGTCACCGGTTGGGCCGTCTGCAGGTGGGTGAAGCCGGGCATGATGCTTTCGGCTTCGCGCTCGGCCAGTTCCAGCAGGCCTTTTTGCAGGCGGGTGATCTCGGCCAGGATCAGGTCGATTTCATCGCGCAGCCATAGGCGGATGTCGGTGGCCACCTGGTCGTTGCGACTGCGACCGGTGTGCAGTTTCTTGCCGGTCACGCCGATGCGATCGGTCAGGCGTGCTTCGATGTTCATGTGCACGTCTTCGAGATCGACGCGCCAGTCGAACTGGCCGGCCTCGATCTCGCTCTGAATGGTCTTCAGACCATCGATGATGCTGTCGCGCTCGGCATCGGTCAGCACGCCGACCTTGGCCAGCATGGTGGCGTGGGCGATCGAACCCATGATGTCGTGGCGATACAGGCGCTGGTCGAAGTTGACGGAGGCGGTGAAGCGGGCGACGAAAGCGTCGACGGGTTCACTGAAGCGGCCGCCCCAGGACTGATTGGTCTTGTCAGTGCTCATGAATTCGCTCGTGATCGGCTGTGGAAAAAGTAGCGGTTAAGGCTGCCACGGATGATAACAGGGTTCCCGGCGCTGGCGCTGGCGCTGGCACTGTCCGGCAGGTTTTTTTCGATGGCGCCCGGGCTTGCGACGCAGGATTTGCACAACGATATTTTCCAATTGAGCAATATCATCGTGGCAACCGTCTACAGTGGACGATAGGACGTCGGATTTTTTATTCATGGTGCATCGGACGAACCCAGACGCGGAGGTGCTCATATTGATCGGATCGAGTCTTGATAACCCCTACGGCGACGCCGTGCGACAACGGGCCCCGAGCATCGGTCGGCAAGCGCTGGTAAAGATAGGCAACCGCCTCGCGGCACTTTTTGGCCCTCGAACGAGTCTTAGCGTGAATCGCGGTGACGGATGTTACCGCCTCTGTCTACGCTATCCTTGTGCGAGACTCACGCAGGAATCCAGCGCACTATGAATGTCCTGATCGTTGATGACGAACCCCTGGCCCGCGAGCGCCTCAGCCGAATGGTTGGTGAGCTCGAGGGGTACAGTGTCCTGGAGCCGAGCGCCACCAATGGCGAAGAGGCTTTGGCCCTTATCGACAGCCACAAGCCGGATATCGTATTGCTCGACATCCGCATGCCTGGCCTGGATGGCCTGCAGGTCGCGGCGAAGCTGTGCGAGCGAGAGTCGCCACCCGCCGTGGTGTTCTGCACCACACGGGACGACTTCCCACCCGAGGTATTGCAGGCCGGTGCCGTGGGCTACCTGGTCAAGCCGATGGCGTCCGAGGCACTGCTTGACGCGCTACGCAAGGCCGAGCGGCCCAATCGCAGTCAACTGGCGGCGCTGACCCGTCCGGCCGCCGAAAGCGGTAGCGGCCCACGCAGTCACATCAGTGCGCGGACCCGCAAGGGTATCGAGCTGATTCCGTTGAATCAGGTGGTCTACTTCATTGCCGACCATAAATATGTGACCTTGCGCCACGAGAGCGGCGAAGTGCTGCTGGATGAACCACTCAAGGCCCTGGAGGATGAGTTCGGCGAGCGCTTCGTGCGCATCCACCGCAACGCCCTCGTGGCCCGCGAGCGGATCGAGCGCCTGCAGCGTACGCCCCTGGGGCATTTCCAGCTGTTTCTCAAAGGCCTGAACGGCGATGCGTTGATCGTCAGTCGGCGACATGTGGCCGGCGTACGCAAGATGATGCAACAGCTTTGACCATCGGTGCGGGGGTGTCCCGGTGCTCCCTTTCCAGGATATTGACGGGCAGGGAGGCCCCGGGGTCGTGATTCAAGTCAAAGCGTATTTGGCTGAGCTGTTATTATCCGTCGTATCTTTTCAGTACGGATTGATCCATGTCCCCTCGCGAGATCCGCATCGCCACCCGTAAAAGCGCCTTGGCCCTGTGGCAGGCCGAATACGTCAAAGCCCGTCTTGAGGCGGCTCATCCCGGCCTGATCGTCACGCTGGTTCCCATGGTCAGTCGTGGCGACAAGCTGCTGGATTCGCCGCTGTCGAAAATCGGCGGCAAAGGCCTGTTCGTCAAGGAGTTGGAAACCGCGCTGCTGGACAATGAGGCGGATATCGCCGTTCACTCGATGAAAGACGTGCCCATGGATTTTCCCGAAGGCTTGGGTCTGTTCTGTATCTGCGAGCGCGAAGATCCGCGCGATGCATTCGTTTCCAATACCTACGCCAGCCTGGACGCCCTGCCAGCCGGGAGTGTGGTCGGCACGTCCAGCCTGCGTCGCCAGGCCCAGTTGCTGACCCGTCGGCCGGACCTGCAGATCCGCTTCCTGCGCGGCAACGTCAATACGCGGTTGGCCAAGCTCGATGCCGGCGAGTACGACGCAATCATCCTGGCGGCCGCCGGCCTGATTCGCCTGGGCTTCGAGGACCGCATCACTTCGGCCATCAGTGTCGAGGACAGTTTGCCGGCCGGCGGACAGGGGGCGGTGGGTATCGAGTGCCGCAGCGCCGACAGCGAGATCCATGCGCTGCTCGCGCCCCTGCACCATGAAGACACGGCCACCCGCGTATTCGCCGAGCGCGCCCTCAACAAGCACCTCAACGGTGGCTGCCAGGTGCCGATTGCCTGCTACGCCGTGCTCGAAGGTGAGCAGGTGTGGTTGCGTGGCCTTGTGGGGGATCCCGATGGTGGACGGTTGCTCAGTTCCCAGGCGCGGGCACCTCGTGGCGATGCCGAGGCTTTGGGTGTGCGGGTGGCCGAGGATTTGTTGAGCCAGGGCGCCGACGACATCCTCAAGAAGGTCTACGGCGAGGCAGGCCACGCGTGACGGGCTGGCGGCTGCTGCTGACCCGGCCGGAGGATGAATCGTCGGCCCTGGCGGCGGTGCTGGCGGATGCTGGAGTATTTACCAGCAGCTTGCCGCTGCTGGCTATCGAGCCGCTCCCTGCGTCCGATTCCGAGCGGGAGACTCTCCAACGGCTGGACCGGTATTGTGCGGTGATCGTGGTCAGCAAACCGGCGGCCCGGCTCTGCGTGGAGCGGTTGCGCCACTATTGGCCTGAGCCCCCGGAGCAGCCCTGGTTCAGCGTGGGTGCCGCCACCGGGCAGATCCTTGCCGACGCGGGCCTCACCGTGTCTTACCCGGACAATGGTGACGACAGCGAAGCCTTGCTTGAACTCCCTGAACTGCGTCAGGCTCTCGCCGGGCCTGGGCCGCGGGTCCTGATCGTGCGTGGCGAAGGCGGGCGTGGTCTGCTGGCGGAGCGCTTGCGTGAGCAAGGTGCTAGTGTCGATTATCTGGAGTTGTACCGACGCAGCCTGCCTCGGTATCGCGACGGCGAGCTGGCGGAGAAGGTCGAAGCGGAACGCTTGAACGCGCTGATGGTCAGCAGTGGGCAGAGCTTCGAGCATCTGCATCGCTTGGCCGGCGAAGCGTGGCCCGCCCTGGCGCGGTTGCCGTTATTCGTTCCAAGCCCAAGGGTTGCCGAGATGGCGCGTGCCGCCGGCGCCCGAACAGTTGTGGATTGTCGTGGCGCCAGCGCCTCGGCTTTGCTGGCGGCGTTACGGGAACAAGCCGTGCCGTTTTCTAATGCAAAGGATGGACACGTGAGCGAAACAGCCTTGCCAAAAGAAGATAAAGACCGACCAGCCATCGATGCGCCGGTTGAACCTGCGGCACCGACGGCACCGCGTCGCGGTAACGGGTTGGCCGTTGTCGCCTTGTTGCTGGGCGCAGCCGGTGTCGCCGTGGGTGGCTGGGGTGTCTGGCAGGTCCGTCACCTGCAAGCCAATAATCAGCAGCAGTTCGCCCAGGTCCAGGCGCTGAACGATCAGGCGCAGAATCTCAAGCTCAACGAGCAGCGTCTCAGTGAGCGCCTTGCGCAATTGCCCGCGGCCGAAGAGCTGGAGGAGCGGCGGCGTCTGGTCGCCCAATTGCAGGGCGACCAGCAGCACCTGAGCCAGCGACTGGAAACGGTGCTGGGGGCCAGCCGCAAGGACTGGCGCCTGGCTGAGGCCGAGCATCTGTTGCGCCTGGCCAGCCTGCGCCTTTCCGCCTTGCAGGACATCAGTAGCGCCCAGGCGTTGGTCCAAGGGGCAGACGAGATCCTGCGCGAGCAAAACGACCCGGGCTCATTTGCCGCCCGTGAACAACTGGCCAAGACGCTTGCGGCGTTGCGCAGCACCGAACAGCCGGATCGGACCGGGCTGTTCCTGCAACTGGGCGCCTTGCGCGAGCAGGTCCTGCAGCTTTCGGAATTGGCACCCGAGTACAAGGATCGTGGCGAGTCGCTGCTGGGGTTGACCGCCGACGGCGACGGCGCCAGCCGCTGGGCTCAGTGGTGGGATCAGATTTCGCGCTATATCCGTATCGATTTCAATGCCGACGAGAATGTCCGTCCGCTCTTGGCCGGGCAGAGCCTGATGCAGGTGCGCCTGGCCTTGAGCCTGGCACTGGAGCAGGCGCAATGGGCCGCCCTCAATGGTCAGGCGCCGGTGTACACCCAGGCGCTGGACGAAGCTCGTGACGTCCTCAGGAACAACTTCAACCAGGACAACCCGCAGAGCAGGATCATGCTCGAGCGCGTGGCGGAGCTGTCCCGGCAACCGGTCACGGTGGTCACGCCGGACCTGACGGGTGCCCTCGGCAGCGTCCAGGCCTACCTGGAGCGTCGCAACCTCACCGTCGAAGAATCGGTCAAGCCCCCGGCCAAGCCTGGTGAGCAGGAGGCCAAGCCATGAAGCGCCTCTACGTGATTCTGTTCGTGGTGATCGCTGCCGCCGCCTTGCTGGGCGTCGCGATCGCCGAGCATTCGGGTTACGTGCTGGTGGCCTACAAGAACTTCCGTTACGAAGCCGGCCTGTGGGTCACCCTGGCGTTGGTGATGGTGCTTTGGTTGCTGTGGTGGTGCGTGCGCGCGTTGATCGGGCTGGTGACCACCTCCAGCGGCGTGGTCAATCCCTGGTCGCGGCGTAACCGCAGTCGTCGTGTGCAAGTGGCGATCGAACACGGTCAGTTGGACCTGGCCGAAGGGCGCTGGGCCAGTGCCCAGCGACATTTGCATCGCGCCGCCGAAGCCGAGCGCCAGCCCTTGCTGTATTACCTCGGTGCGGCCCGCGCGGCCAATGAACAAGGGCTGTACGAGCAGAGCGACAGCCTGCTCGAACGTGCTCTGGAGCGTCAGCCCCAGGCCGAGCTCGCCATTGCGCTGACGCACGCTCAGTTGCAGATGGATCGGGGCGACACCGACGGTGCCTTGGTCACGTTGCAAGCGATGCACGATCGTCATCCTCACAACGCCCAGACGTTGCGCCAGTTGCAGCGCCTGCATCAACAGCGCGGTGACTGGTCAGCGGTGGTTCGCCTGTTGCCGGAGCTGCGCAAGGACAAAGTCTTGCCTGCGGCCGAGCTCGCGGAGCTGGAGCGTCGGGCCTGGGGCGAAAATCTATCCCTGGCGGCGCATCGCGAAGAAGACGGCAGTGTGGGTCTGCAATCGCTCAACCGCGCCTGGCAGCAACTGACCGCCGCGCAGCGCCAGGAGCCGGCATTGATCGCGGCCTATGCCGAGCAACTGCGACAACTGGGTGCCCAGGGCGAGGCCGAAGAAGTGTTGCGCACGGCGCTCAAGCGCCACTATGACAGCCACTTGGCGCGTCTGTATGGACTGGTCCGTGGCCAGGACCCGATCCGGCAGTTGCAGGCGGCCGAGGGCTGGCTCAAGGATCATCCGGCCGATTCCAGCCTGCTGCTGACACTGGGGCGTCTGTGCCTGCAGAACAGCTTGTGGGGCAAGGCAAGGGATTACCTCGAAAGCAGCCTGCGGATCCAGCGCAACCCGGAAGCCTGTGCCGAACTGGCGCGACTGTTGGCGCAGATGGGGGATGCCGAACGCAGCAACCAGTTGTTCCAGGAGGGCCTGGGCTTGCTGGACGAACGCCTGCTCGCTGCGCCATTGCCGGCGTCCCAGGCCTTGTCCGGCTGACAGGACGGGGCGGACAGTGCCGGCAATCAGTGTGGGGCGTTGCCATGGGTTTGGCTGCCAATAACGGTCCGGTTCAAGGCTCGAAGGGTGGGCTAAGCAAAGTCCTACAAAGGATTGCGCTGAATCCTCTCGCGTCTGTCGGGAATTCCCTACACCCTAGGTGAAGTGTCTGCGCGGGCCTGCCTTGAAAGGCCCGAGGGCTTTCCTCTACCGTAACTACCTGTCTTTTTTGTTACGGAACCGCCATGTCTTTGGCCTGCTCACGCTTCTTGTTTTTCCTGGCTTCCATTGCTGCGGCCCTGGCCCTGGGCATCGCCAGCTATCTGGAATATGCGGTTGGCCTGGCGCCTTGCAGCCTGTGTGTCCTGCAGCGGTTGTGCCTGATGTTGTTCCTGGGAAACTGCCTGGCGGCCTGTGTGCACGGTCCGGGTCAAACGGGCAGCATTATCTACGGGGCCCTGGGCCTGGTTCTCGTGTCGGGGGCGATGACATTGGCGTGGCACCAGGTGCTGGTGCAAAGTCATTCGGCTGAGTTATTGCCTGATTGCTTCAGTCGCACGCAGGGATCGAGTTCATGGTGGAGCGCCGTGCATCGCGTCATCGACGGTGCGGTCGACTGTGCAAGCATTACCTGGACGCTGTTCGACTTGAGCGTTCCCGAATGGAGCCTGCTGTTTTTTCTCGCCGTGTCCATCGTCATGACCTACTTGCTGCTTCGCCTTGTCTGGAATGCACTGATCCGACCGCTCGGCGGCAAGACGTCGCAATGGGTCCGGATCGGGGATTAAACACTTGTATGAACTTTATCTCCTGCGTACCTTGAAGCAGCTGTCGTGCGGGCATAATCTGGCCCGCACGTATCATTGGAATCGTGCCGTTCGATCATGTTGTGTCCGGCTTGCCATGAGTCAGGTGTACGCAGGCTGCGAGGGGCATGACTCACAAGGGAAGAAATCGCCATGCTCGAAAGTTGTCAGAATGCTCAGGAACGCTGGGGTGGGGTGCACCTGCTGATCGACCGCTGGTTGCAGGAGCGTCACGAACTGGTTCGGGCCTATGATGCGCTCGGCGACAAGCCCGAGGCGCTGGGAGAAAGCCGCAAGCCGCTGCAGGAATTTTGCGGTGTGCTGGTCGACTATGTCTCCGCTGGCCATTTCGAGATCTACGAACAACTGACGAGCGAAGCCAAGGCCTTCAACGACAAACGTGGCCTGGAACTCGCCGATCAGATCTATCCGCGCATCGACGTCATTACCGAAAAGCTGCTGGCCTTCAATGACCTGTGCGATGAAGGCAAGTGCGTAGCGGAAAAATTCAAGGAATTGGGTGGCTTGCTGCATGAGCGTTTCGAGCTGGAAGACTGCTTGATCGAAGTGCTGCACAACGCCCATAAGGAAGAGGCCGCGGTCCAGGCTTGAAAGCCCTGCGGCGATAAAAAACGGTGCGCATTGCGCACCGTTTTTCGTTTTCGCCAACGTCAGATCGTCGCGCCCAACAACTCGATTTCAAACACCAGTGGCGTGAACGGCGGGATCACATCCCCGGCACCTTCGGCGCCATAGGCCAGGGTCGAAGGAATCACCAGTCGCCATTTCGCGCCTACCGGCATTTGCGGCAATGCACTGCGCCAGCCATCGATCACGCTGTCGAGGCTGAACCACTGAGCCTGGCGGTTGGAATCGAATACCGTGCCGTCGGGCAGCCGCCCCGTGTACAACACCTGGACCTTGCCGTGAGGGCCGGCTTTTGCTCCGTTGCCTGGCTTGAGTTCGGTCAGCAGGATGCCGTCGGCCAATTGCTGTACGCCTGGCCGGTTCTTCTCCTCGTTGAGAAACTTCTGTTCCGTCTTCAGCGCGACCTCGATCTGCGGTGTCGTCGACTGAGCGCTCAGCTGTGCCTGGTGTTCGGCGAGGATCTGCTCGATGCGTTCATCCTTGAGGGCCAATGGCTTGCCCTGATAGGCATGCTGCAAACCTTCCACCAACGCCTGGATCTGCAAGTCGGGTACGTCCTGGCGAAGACGCTCACCCAGGCTCGCGCCCAGGCTGTAGGCCAGGTCGTGAGCATCGCTTGCGCTGGTTTTATCGGCGGCCTGGGTCATGGTGCAGACCATGCACAAGCATAAAAACAGGTGACGCAACATGTGTACTTTCTCCGGCCTCGAATCGAGGGATTATGCCAGTGCGAATGTCGGTGCAAGTGGATCGTACCGGCAGTGGCTCAGAAGATTTTTCGTCCCTTGCAACGCAACGTCCTGTGTACTGTCAACATGCCCTAGCGGCGGTTGCAGCAGAGGTCTAGTATGAGCCGCACTCACGTCAGTCAGGAGGTAAACCATGTCGGCCCCCAAGAAGCCTGTAAATACTCCGTTGCACTTGCTCCAACAACTCTCGGGCAGCCTGCTCGAGCATTTGGAAAATGCCTGCTCTCAAGCCCTGGCTGATGCTGAAAAACTGCTCGCCAAACTGGAAAAACAACGCGGCAAAGCGCAGGAAAAACTGCACAAGTCCCGCACCAAACTGCAAGAAGCAGCCACTGCCGGCAAGGCCAAGGCGCAGGCCAAAGCCAAGGACGCCGTTAAAGAACTCGAAAACCTGCTCGATGCCTTGAAGGATCGTCAGTCCGAAACCCGTGCCTATATCTTGCAACTCAAACGTGATGCCCAGGAAAGCCTGAAGCTGGCCCAGGGTGTCGGTCGCGTGCAGGAGGCTGCCGGCAAGGCACTGACCCTTCGTGCTGCCAAGCCTGTCGCTGTATCGGCCAAAAAGCCGGCCGCTAAACCTGCTGCGGCTAAAACACCGGCCAAAGTGGCAGCCAAACCTGCCGCAAAAACGCCAGCCAAAGCAGCGAGCAAGCCCGCTGTCAAACCGGCAGTGGCAAAACCTGTCGCGGCCAGCGCGGCTAAACCGGCTGCGAAAAAACCGGCCGTGAAAGCGGTCGCCAAACCAGCTGCAAAAGCCTCGGCTGCCAAGCCTGCGGCTGCTAAACCCGCTGCCAAGCCTGCCGCCAAGGTGGCTGCTGCCAAACCTGCTGCAGCAAAAACCACCACGGCCAAGCCAGCTGCCAAAGCGGCCGCGAAACCCGTTGCTGCCAAAGCTGCCGCCAAGCCAGCGACGGCAAAAACAGCGGCTGCCAAATCTGCCGTGGCTAAACCTGCCGTAGCCAAGCCTGCTGCGACGGCCAAGTCGACCGCCGCAAAAGCGCCTGCAAAAACGGCGGCTAAACCTGCCGCCAAGCCTGCTGCTGCGAAGCCGGTCGCTGCCAAACCTGCCGCCAAGCCAGCCGCGAAACCGGCCGTGAAGAAACCAGCCACCGCAAAACCAACGACCGCTGCGGCCAAGCCTGCGGCACCGTCGCCGGCACCCGCCGCGTCGCCCGCGCCATCCGCCAGCACACCTGCTCCGGCGGTGAACCCGACTGTCGCCACGACGCCGGCCACCAGCACCCCAACCAGCGCTTCCTAAGGTTTTAAACCGCAGGATCCGACACGGCGACGCGCAACAGATGCAGCGCGTCGCCGTGTGATGGGTCGGCAATCCCCGCCAACCCTTGCAGCCATCGCTCGGCGTCAATCGATCTCCCCCCAGGCCAATCCCTGGTCGCCGCTTCCAGCCGTTTCAATAGCTGCCGTTCAGCCTCCAGCTCCAGCTTCTTGATTTCTTCGCGCAGGCTATCGAGTTCAGTGTCTTGCTGGGCACGGTCTTTCCATTGGGTGCGAAGGGCCCGCAAAGGCCGTATGACTTCAGTGTCCCAGGTGTCGGCCAGCTGTTGAAGTTGCAGCAGCCTTCGTTCGTTGCAAGCCACACCGCGCTGCGCCAGCCATAAACCACACAGCAGCAGGCAGACGCTCGCACCGGCTTTTTGCAGGGTCAGGCATGCCTGCTCTACACCAGGCCTGGCATAGAGATCGAGGGAAAAACTCCACAGGTCAGAGGACATCGTGCTACTCGCGCCAGTTGCGAGCGAAGCTGGTAGACTCCGCCGCCATTATGATCCGACTTCAGAACCTGACTTTACAGCGTGGCCCGCAACGTCTGCTAGAAGACGCCGAGCTGACTCTGCACGCCGGCCACAAAGCCGGCCTCATCGGTGCCAACGGCGCCGGCAAATCGAGCCTGTTCGCCTTGTTGCGAGGCGAGTTGCACCCGGACTCCGGCGATTGCTCTCTGCCGCCCGACTGGCGCATCGCCCACATGCGCCAGGAGGTCGATACCCTCGAACGGCTGGCGGTGGATTATGTGCTCGACGGCGACGTGCGCCTTCGCCAGGTCCAGCGGGACCTGGCCGCCGCCGAAGCGGCCCACGACGGCGCGGCGCTGGCTCGTTTGCATTCCGAGCTCGACACTGCCGACGGCTACACCGCCGACGCCCGTGCGCGTAAATTGCTGGCGGGATTGGGCTTTACCAACGAACAGATGGACCGTCAGGTCGGCGATTTTTCCGGTGGCTGGCGGATGCGGCTGAACCTGGCGCAGGCCTTGATGTGCCCTTCGGATCTGCTGTTGCTCGACGAGCCGACGAACCACCTGGACCTCGACGCCATCATCTGGCTCGAAGGCTGGCTCAAGAGTTATCCGGGCACGCTGTTGCTGATTTCCCACGACCGCGATTTCCTCGATGCCGTGGTGGATCATGTGGCCCATGTCGACCAACGCAAGCTGGTCTTGTATCGCGGCGGCTACACCGCTTTCGAGCGTGCCCGTGCCGAGCGACTGGCCCAGCAACAGCAGGCCTACGAGAAGCAGCAGGCGCAGCGTGCGCACATGGAAAGCTACATCGCCCGCTTCAAGGCCCAGGCCACCAAGGCCCGTCAGGCCCAGAGCCGGATCAAGGCGTTGGAGCGGATGGAAGAGCTGTCCGCGGCCCACGTCGATTCGCCGTTCGATTTCGTGTTCCGCGAATCCACCAAGATTTCCAGTCCGCTGATCGACCTGTCCGACGCACGCCTGGGCTATGGCGACAAGACCGTGCTGGAGAAGGTCAAACTGCAATTGACGCCGGGTGCGCGGATCGGCTTGCTGGGCCCCAACGGTGCTGGTAAGTCGACCCTGATCAAGAACCTCTCCGGCGAGCTCCAACCCCTGGCCGGACGTTTGACGCGTGGCGAGAACACCGTCGTTGGCTACTTTGCCCAGCATCAGTTGGACTCCCTCGATGCCAAGGCCAGCCCCTTGCTGCACTTGCAGCGCCTGGCACCGACCGAGCGCGAGCAGACCTTGCGTGATTTCCTCGGTGGGTTCGACTTCCGGGGTGGCCGCATCGACGAGCCAGTGCTGAATTTCTCCGGGGGTGAAAAAGCCCGCCTGGCATTGGCGCTGATCGCCTGGGGCCGACCGAACCTGTTATTGCTCGACGAACCGACCAACCACCTGGACCTGGAAATGCGCCTGGCCCTGACCATGGCGTTGCAGGAATTCAGCGGTGCGGTATTGGTGGTGTCCCACGACCGGCATTTGCTCAAGAGCACCACGGATAATTTCTTCCTGGTGGCCGATGGCAAGGTCGAGGAGTTCGATGGCGACCTAGAGGACTACGCGCGCTGGCTGGTGGACTACCGTCAGCGTAACGCGCCGGTCAGCAGCACGCCGGTGAACCCCGACAAGACCGACAAGAAAGCCCAGCGCCAAGCCGCCGCGGCGTTGCGTCAGCAGTTGGCGCCGCACAAGCGCGAGGCCGACAAGCTCGAAGCCGAACTGGGCAAGCTGCACGAGAAATTGCAGACAATCGAAACCAGCCTCGGCGACAGCGGTCTCTACGAGGCGACGCGCAAGGATGAACTGCGCGATCTGCTGGCCGAGCAGGCCAGGCTGAAAGTCAGGGAAGCGGAACTCGAGGAGGCGTGGATGCAAGCGCTGGAATTGCTGGAAACCTTGCAAGCGGAGCTGGAGGCGTTGTCCTGATGGAAGCCTTGGCCTTGCCTGTGCCGGTCATGTGGATCGAGCCGATCTGGCTCGGCGTGCAAATCCTGTTGATCCTGCTGGTCGGTTATTTCACGCAGCGCTTCGTGGCCCGTGCTCTCACAGGCCTCGGCGAGCGTTACCCCTTTCCGCCGCAACTGGTGATCATCCTGCGGGGCGTGTTGCGCTGGCTGATCATGGGCAGCGCGGTGCTCTTCGTACTAGAACGCCTGGGCGTCTCGGCCACTGTACTGTGGACGGCGCTGTCGGGGTTCGTCGCGGTAGCGGCCGTGGCGTTTTTCGCCATCTGGAGCGTGTTGTCGAACCTGTTCTGCGCTGTTCTGATCTATACCGTCGGGCCGTTTCGCCTGGGGGATGTGGTGGAGCTGGTGGACACCACCGACAAGCCCGGCATCAAGGGCCGCGTAGTTGCCATCAACCTGCTTTACACCACGCTGATCGAACCGGAGGAGCTGGGCACCGGCAGCGCCATGGTGCAGGTGCCCAACAGTCTGTTCTTCCAGCGGTCGGTGCGGCGCTGGCGTGGCAGCGAGGCGTTTCCGGTCGGCGGATTCCTCGAGTAGCATGAAAAAGCGGTGGTCAACTGCCCGCCGGCGCATTAGCTTAGTCGTTTCGACGAATCTGAGCCGAGGTGTGCAATGGTGCTGGAAACATGGCTGGCGTTTTTCGCCGCTTGCTGGGTGATCAGTCTTTCGCCGGGCGCCGGTGCCATTGCATCGATGTCCAGCGGTCTGCAGTACGGTTTCTGGCGCGGCTACTGGAACGCTCTGGGCCTGCAATTGGGCCTGGCCTTGCAGATCGTGATCGTCGCCGCGGGTGTTGGCGCGATCCTCACCGCGTCGGCCACGGCGTTCTATGCCATCAAGTGGTTTGGCGTTGCCTACTTGGTCTACCTGGGCATCAAGCAGTGGCGGGCCATCCCCGGCGACATCAGCGACGACGCGGCGGTGCGGCCTATCGGCAACCCCATGGCGCTGGTGTTCCGCGGCTTCCTGGTCAACATCAGCAACCCCAAGGCCCTGGTCTTCATGTTGGCGGTGCTACCGCAGTTCATCGACCCTCATGCCCCCCTGGTCAAGCAGTACCTGATCCTGGGCGTGACCATGATCTGCGTCGACCTTGTTGTCATGGCCGGGTATACCGGGCTGGCATCGAAGGTTCTGCGCCTGTTGCGTACGCCCAAGCAGCAACGGCGGATGAACCGGACCTTTGCAGGGTTGTTCATCGGCGCGGCGGGTTTGTTGGCGACGATCCGCAAGGCGGCGGTGTAAAGCCTGGCGATACCTGTGGCGAGGGAGCAGGCTCCCTCGCCACAAAAGCATCATTCATCGGCGCTGAACCTTAACGCAGGATCACTGGCGCCGTATCCCGTGGCAGGTTGTTGCGCTGTGCGGGTTCGCGGGGTTGTTCGTAGCTTGGGCCACCGAGCTGTTGGCTCAGTTGCTGCGCCACATCTTCACCCAAGGCCTTGGACACCTCGCGCACCACCCGTGGGCGGTTCAGGCTGATGTGCGCGTCCCGCTGGTTGAGCAGCTTGGTGTCCTGGCCTTCACCCATGGCGGTGAAGGCCGAGGTGATTTCGTAGGTCTTGGTGTTGATCAGACTGAAATCCGCTACCAGGGTCAGCGCAAGCACCGCGGAGTAGCTGTCGGTGTTGGCCAGTTCGTTGAGATCACGGGTGAAATCGATGTCCGACACGGTGCCGAACAGCACGTAGTCGGCGCCCTTGAAGTGGCCAGCCTTGATGCGCTTGATCACGTCATAGACATCGCCCTTGGACGACGCGGTATAGGGCGTGCCTTGCACCAGCTGGAACATCCCGCTGCGCAGGATCTCACCCTTGATGTCACCGGTGAACTTGCGCAGTTCACCCTGCTCGATGTAGCTGCTGGTGGCTTCCATCTCGTCGTAGCTCGACGATGCACTGGCGCTGTAGCCGCCCGCCTGGAAGTTGCTCTGGGCCGAAACCGTATGGATGTATTCCTCCACCCGCTCCTGATACGCCAGGTCGGTGACAGCGACTTTCGGGGCCGCCTGCGCGCCAAATGCGCAGGCCAGGGCCATGATGCCTATCCATGTGCGCATGGCTCAGCGCTCCGTGGTCTTGCGGATTTCTTTTTCGTCCATCCACTCGGCCAGTCCGCTTTCAACGTCGATCAATTGCAGGCTGAATTTGTAGAAGACGTCCTTGTAGTCGCTGCTGCGCTTGACGATCGAGCTGATGGAACCCTCGAGACGGTACTTGGCGGCGATCATGTTGCCGGTCTTGGCCACGGTACTCTTCTTGTACAGGCCGCTCTGGTTCTGCAGCTTGAGCTGGTCGACCTGGCTGTCCATGGCATTGTTGTCGCTGGCAAAGCGCGCCGCGCCGGTCTTCATCAACTGGGTCTTGATGCTGGTGGTGATCTCGCGGGTATCGATGTACTCGCTGGTCTTGTTCTTCACATCATAGACCTGGACCACGGGACGGCCTTGCAGGACGCCGGACTGGGCCAGGGAGCGGGTCATGGTTTCGGCGATCATCTGCAGATCGGTGGAGCCGAACTCGTTGGTCACGGTTTCCACGGCCTTGGTGTCGCCGTAGGTGATGTTCTTGTTGCCCAATACCGGGGAGTTATTGGCGCAGCCGCTGACCAGCAGGGCAGCGAGGGTGAGGGATGCGATACGTGTGAACATGGCAGTGCTCTCTAACGCTGAAAAAGGGTTAACGCGAGATGCCGGGCAGCCAAAGAACCTTGTGGGAGCGAGCCTGCTCGCGATAGCGATCATCCAGCCACATCATTGCTGGTTGAAACATCGTTTCGCGAGCAGGCTCGCTCCCACAGGGTTTGCCCCCGGCTGGCGGTCATCAAGCTCAAGGCGTGTTGATTTCCAGTCGGAAATCCACCGCCTTGGGCGTCGGTGCGATGGCCGGCAGGAAGCGGGTCTGTTCGCCGTACAGCGTGAGGCTTTTCCAGGTTTCCTCTTCGGCGATCGGGAAGCCTTCGGGCCCCAGCCAGGCAAAGCGGTAGTACATCGTCTTATTGTTGTAGCTGGTGTTGCTCAGCTGCACGTTGGCGGTCAGGTAGCCGTTTTCACGGGCCACGCGCATGGCGCCCACCACGATGTTCTTGGTCTTGCCCATCGCCACGACCTTGCTTGCGGCGCTGCCCGGCTCAGGTGGCGGGGTGGTGCAGCCGGCCAGCAAGGCCAGGACGCCGACGGCGATCATTTTTAAACGCATGTGAGCAAAGACTCCGTTCTTAAGGTTGCTTGAGACTGGCGACGGCAGTCGGGTTGGCGCTCGGGATGACCCGGGCCGCCAGGCCGCCGGTGAATACCTGATTGCCCACGGCTCGCAGGCAGATGACCTGATAACGCTGGTCGACGACCACCTTGACCACGGAGCCGCCTATCGCGCTTGGCAGGGTGACTTCATGCTCGCCTTTCTTCAGGCGCAGGCGGACCACCTGGGTGTAGTCCGGCAAGGTGCGCCAGGTGCGGGTGTCGGCACCTTCGAGCACGGCCGAGGTGAGGCCCACGGCCAGGCCGGCCAGCGGATTGGTTTCGTTGATCTGCTTTTGCGCCACGCCACGGGTGATGGCCCGCACGGTCGTGCGCAGGATGATCCCGGGCATGTCATCGCGCAGGGCACGGCGGGACATGGCGGTGGTGCTGTTGAGTTGGGTCAGGTCCAGTTGACGGCCGTCGACACCGATCTGGGCGAAGGTAGCGGTGGACGTGTCGGGCTTGATTACCGGGAACGAGAGCGGGGTAATGACGAGATTGCCGCTGATAGGCAAGGGCAGGGGAATGCGGATCGAGTCACGGGCGGGTGCCAGGCCACTTTGCACCACGATCAGGATGTCGCTGTCATCGTTTTTCGCAGCGGGTTTGTCGAGGTTGAGCAGCGCCTGCTCCAGCAATGGTGTATTGGGGCGCAGCTCGGCGGCCTTGCGATAACCGGGTGCGGCCAGATCCTTTTCACCCAGGGCTTCGTAGACGAAGCCGGCCAGGTAATGGCTGAACGCGCTCTGGTAACTGTTCTTGAGACCAACGACCTCAGGGGCGTCGAGACTGGCCACCGGGTAACCGTGGAGGTCCTTGTATTCGGTCTTGACCCCTTGCTGCTCGGCTTCTTCCTCGCGTTTCAGGTATTGCTTGTCTCGCAGCTCGGCAATCACCGCTTCGCGTTCGTGGGTCTTCTTGATTTGGGTCCGGGCGCCGTCAAAGTCGTTCACCGCCAGCAGGTTCAGGGCCATCTGCGTGGTCAGCATGACCTTTTCGTAGTCGTAGCCCTCGTAGCGTCGGACCTTGTCGTTGACCAGGAAGCTGCCGAATTGCGCCACGTACTTGGCGGTGTCGAGCTTGACCGCGTCTTCCCACTGGCCGACCTGCTGATCGGCGCTGGTCCAGGCCGTCTGGCTGCCGGACAGATCGCCCTTGGCGCGCAGCAACTCGCCTTTCTCGAAGTAATACAACAGATCTTTGTCTTTGCCGGTGTTGTTCCTTTCCAGCAGGGTCAAGGCTGCGTCGACGTTGCCGGAAGCCAACTGCTGGTTGGTCTGGGCCAGTTCACTGTCGTAATTGCGGAATACCGAACAGCCGGACAACAAGGTGATCGCACCAAGGGCGACCGAAAAAACGGTACGGGAGGCCATGAACACTTCTTCCCTGAGGTAGCAGCCAGGTATGCGGTCGGGCTGGGGCGATCCACGGACAGGCCTCGGGACGCTGTCGGTTCCTCGTTTCTGGAGGAGCTTTTTACCTCCTGCAAACAGGGCGGCGGCGGGATTATAAGCATGGCCGCTGGCCATGTAATGGCTTTTCGATTCCTAAATGCTGTTTTTGTGACATCACCTCCAAAGCATGAAGATCCGATGAAAATGTGCCCTCGATGCACATTGGCCCTTGAGCCAACGGCAGCGGAAGTGAACAATGTGTTACTTCTTATTACCAACTGAGAGTCATTAATGATTCCCCCGCTTCGTTTTCTGGGCTGGCTTGCACTGCCGTTGTTGGCCCTGTGTAGCCCTTATCTGTTGGCCGATACCGTTGAGGGTGCGCCCCAGGCCTTGCATCTGCTGGATTACATCGGAGCTGACTATCCGGCAACAGTCGAGGCGGGCAAGGTCATTGACGAGTCCGAATATCGTGAGCAACTGGAATTCACTCAGGCGCTGGAAGCGTTGATCGTTGCGCTGCCGGCCAAGCCGGAGAAGACGGAGCTGAGCCAAGGCATCGGCGCTTTGCGCAACGCGATCACCCAGCGCCAAGACGGCGCCGATGTCGCCCGCCTGGCTCGCCAATTGGGGGCCAGGCTGGCGGTGGCATACGAAGTCAGCCAGGCACCGATCATCACGCCTGACCCGGCTCGGGGCGCGCCGCTGTATGCCCAGAATTGCTCGGTGTGCCATGGTGATAGCGGTGCCGGGGATGGCCCTGCCGGTGTCGGTCTGGAGCCGCCACCCGCGAACCTGCGTGACGGTCGACGCATGGATCAACTGAGCCTCTATGCGATCTACAGCACCCTTGGCCTGGGCGTCGAAGGCGCTGACATGCCGGCGTTCGCCGACCAACTGGACGACCGTCAGCGCTGGGACCTGGCAACGTACATCGCCAGCTTCAGCGCCGACCCGGCGGCCGCGAAAAGTGAACAGACCTTCAATCTTGCCGACCTCGCGCGCCAGACGCCGACTGAAGTGCTGGCAGCGCAGGGGCCTGCGGCAGCGGCGACCTTTCGCGCCCAGCGTGCCCAGCCGCCGCAAGTCCAGCGTGGCCCGGCGCAGTTGCTCGACTACACCGCAGCGACCCTGGACAAGAGTATCGCGGCATACCGTGCCGGCGATCATGACCAGGCGTACGACCTGTCGGTGGCCGCTTATCTGGAGGGCTTCGAGCTGGTGGAAAGCTCGCTGGATAACGTCGACGCCAACGTGCGCAAGGACACAGAGAAGGCCCTGATGGCCTATCGTCAGTCCTTGCAGGACGGTCTGCCGGTCGAGCAGGCCGAACAACGCCTGGATGCAGCCAAGGCCAAGTTGAAGGCGTCCGCCGGGCTGCTGGGCGGCGATGGCCTGAGCTGGTCGCTGAGCTACATCTCTGGCCTGTTAATCCTGTTGCGTGAGGGGCTGGAAGCGATTCTGGTACTGGCGGCGATCCTGGCATTCCTGCGCAACACCGGCCAGCAATCGGCGGTTCGCAGCGTCAACGTCGGTTGGGGGCTGGCGTTGTTCGCCGGTCTGGCGACCTGGGGCCTGGCTGCCTATGTAATCGATGTCAGCGGTGCCCAGCGTGAACTGCTCGAAGGCGCAACGGCGCTGTTCGCCAGTGTGATGGTGTTGTGGCTGGGTGTCTGGATGCATGACCGGCGTCACGCGGCGGCCTGGCAGGACTACATCAAGAGCAGCCTGGTGGGCGGTGGTGGCCGTTTCGGTTTCGCTGTCCTGGCGTTCTTCTCGGTCTACCGCGAGCTGTTCGAAGTGATCCTGTTCTATGAAACCCTGTGGCTGCAGGCCGGCCCCGCCGGGCATAACGCCGTGCTGGCCGGGGGCGCGACGGCGCTGGTGCTGCTGGTCGGGTTGGCCTGGGTGATCCTGCGCGGTTCGGCGCGTCTGCCCTTGGCGCTGTTCTTCAGCATCAACGCGGCATTGCTGTGTGCGCTGTCGGTGGTGTTCGCCGGCCATGGCGTGAAGGCATTGCAGGAGGCGGGGATCTTCGGGACCCGTCCGGTGCCGTTCTTCGATTTCGATTGGTTGGGCATCCACGCCGATGCTTATTCGCTGGCGGCCCAGGTGGTCGCGATTGTGGCGATTGTGGTGCTGTACGGGCGCAGCTGGGTGGCGGAGAAGCGGCGGATTCAGGTTTCCTGATCGGCTTGTCGCCAGAGTCCGTGGGAGCGAGCCTGCTCGCGATGGCGGTTTGACAGTCGACGCATCACTGGCTGACATACCGAAATCGCGAGCAGGCTCACTCCCACAGGAGCAGAACGGCGATGATCAGGCGTCGTTCTCGTGGGTCAGCTCCAGCACACGGTCCACCAGCTTGTTGATGCCCGATGCCGCTTCGCTGATGTTTTGCGCCAGCATGTAGGCCGGGGTGCTGACCAGTTTGCGAGCGGTGTCCTCGACGATGTCTGTCACCGGGCAATCGGTATGGGTGCCGCCCATTTTGGTCACGGCGGCGGCTGTGTCGGTATCGGTGCCGATGGTACAGATCACGCCTGGGCCATAGATCTTCGCTGCCAGGGCAGGGGAAATGCAGATCAGCCCCACCGGTTTGCCGGCCTCGGCGAAGGCCTCGGCCAGCGCCAGGACTTCTGGCTGGACGGTGCAGCCGGTGCCTTCGACGGCAAAATTGGACAGGTTTTTCGCCGAGCCAAAGCCTCCGGGCACGATCAAGGCATCGAAGTCCTCGGCCCTGGCCTCGCGCAAGTCCTTCACGTTGCCTCGGGCAATCCGGGCCGACTCCACCAGCACGTTTCGGCTTTCGGGCATCTCTTCACCGGTCAGGTGATTGATCACATGCAATTGGGCAATGTTGGGTGCAAAGCACTGCACCTGTGCACCGCGTTGGTCGAGGCGCAGCAACGTGATCACGCTTTCATGGATCTCGGCGCCGTCGTACACGCCACAGCCGGAAAGGATCACTGCAACTTTTTTGCTCATGGGCTTTTCTCCAGATTCATGGCGTTAAATGTCCACTAATTTGTCACTCGTTGCCATAGGGTTATCGGGCCGCTACACCTAATCTGCCGACTATCTCCCTGCCTCGCATGACTGGGTCGCATCATGAATTTCATTCTGTATGCCGTGCCGTTCTTCTTCGTGTTGATTGCCGTCGAACTGTTGGCCGATCGCTGGCGTGGTGTCAGCCATTACCGCGTGGCTGATGCGATCAACAGCCTGAGCACCGGCGTGCTGTCTACCACCACCGGGTTGTTGACCAAGGGCGTGGGCCTGGTGACCTATGCCTTCGCCCTGGAGCATCTGGCCGTTTTCCGATTGCCCGCCGACCGGGCCTGGGTCTGGATCCTGGCCTTTGTGTTCTACGACTTCTGTTACTACTGGCTGCACCGCATGGGGCATGAGCGCAACATTCTCTGGGCCGCCCATTCGGTGCATCACCAGAGTGAGGACTACAACCTCTCCACCGCATTGCGCCAGACCAGCACAGGGTTCCTGTTGAGCTGGATTTTCTACCTGCCACTGGCGGTGTTGGGCGTCCCGCTGGTGGTGTTCGTCAGCGTCGCGGCGCTGAATCTGCTGTATCAGTTCTGGGTCCATACCCAGCACATTCCCAAGCTCGGTTGGCTGGAGTGGTGCTTCGTTACGCCGTCCAATCATCGTGCCCACCATGCGCAGAACCTTCTCTATATGGATCGCAACTACGGAGGGGTGTTCATTATTTGGGACCGTCTGTTCGGCACCTTCCAGGAGGAGGACGAGCATGAACCGGTGATTTTTGGGGTGACCACGCCGCTAGCCAGCTGGAATCCCCTGTGGGCCAACCTGCAGTTCTACGCCCAACTGTGGGCCGACGCCCGACGGGCCGAACGGTGGTGGGACAAGCTGCGGATCTGGTTCATGCCCACCGGTTGGCGGCCGGCGGACGTCGCGGCGAAGTATCCTCTGAATAAGCCGGACCTGAGCCGGTTCCGCAAGTTCGACGTGCCGCTGGACGTGCGCCAGCAGTGGTACGTGGCGCTGCAATTTTGCACCTACATTGCGCTGGGCAGTTATTTGATGAACCTGGAAAGCAGCTTGCCGGTCGCCGCCCTGGTGTTGGGGTGGGGGGCGGTGGCGTTCGGGCTGTTCGTGTTGGGCACGGCCCTGGAGAATCGACCTTGGGCGTTGCGATTGGAGCTGTTGCGGTTGGCTTCGAACCTGCCCTTGGTATGGCTGGCGCCCCTGGTCGGATTATGGCCGGCCAGCGCGCAGGTCAGCGCCATAGCCTGGGCCGGGGTACTTTGCTACAGCCTGCTCAGCGGGATTGGCTTGTATTGCTGCCGCAACCGGTTCACTCGCTGGGTGTCGTAGGTTCGCCGGACCTGGCTTGCTCCAGCCGCTCGGCCTCGAGGACTTTCCTGGCCAGTCGGGCATTCTTGATCCGGCGGCGCAGCCACAGTCCAAAACCCAGCACCAGCAGGCTGCCGAGCACCCACAGTTCATATTTCTTGATGCTGGGCAGAATGGTTTCCAGCGCGGCCCCGAAGTGGTACGCCGCAGCGGCCAGCGCGGTGGCCCAGATGGCTGCGCCAATGCCATTGAGCAACAGGTAACGGCCCGGCGGATAGCCCGAGAGGCCGATGGCCACTGGCATCACCGTGCGCAGGCCGTAGACGAAGCGAAAGCTCAGGACCCAGATGTCCGGATGCCGGCGAATGTGCTCCAGGGCGCGGTCGCCCATCAACTGCCAGCGGGGCTTGCGAGCCAGTAGCTTGCGCCCATGCTTGCGTCCCAGGAAATACCACAGCTGATCGCCCGCGTAGCTGCCGCAGAATGCAACGACGACCACCAGGTTGATGTCCATGTAGCCACGGAACGCCAGGAAGCCTGCGAGCACGAGGATGGTTTCGCCCTCGAAGAACGTGCCGATAAACAGGGCCAGGTAGCCGAAGTCATGTAGAAATTGCTGGAGCATTGTCTGGGTGCTGGCGAAATGAACGCGCAGCCTAACCCTTCAGACACATTCAGGAAAGTATCGAAATGTGTCTCGACGTGAACAATTCCTACAACGACAATAACTGCGACGACGGGTCACAGGTCCAGAACATTGCCGCCCGGACGCAACACTTCTGTAATGTGTTCGTCATAATGACCGCTTATAACTGTCACGCTTGCCCGTCAGCGCGGGCTCAGGAGTCTGCCGTGAGCTTTACCCCCGCCAACCGTCTTTTCCCCGCCACCCGCCTGCGTCGCAATCGCCGTGATGAGTTTTCTCGTCGGCTCGTGCGTGAAAACGTGTTGACCACCAATGACCTGATCCTGCCGGTGTTCGTGTTGGACGGTGAGAACCGTCGCGAAGCAGTGACGTCGATGCCCGGCGTGGAGCGCCTGACCATCGATCTGTTGCTCGAAGAAGCCGCCCAATGGGTTGAGCTGGGAATTCCGGCGCTGGCGTTGTTCCCGGTAACGCCGCCGGCGCTCAAATCCCTGGACGCCGCCGAAGCCTGGAATCCAGAGGGCATCGCCCAGCGTGCGACCCGTGCCTTGCGCGAGCGTTTCCCGGAGCTGGGTGTGATCACCGACGTTGCGCTGGATCCGTTCACCACCCACGGCCAGGACGGCATCCTCGATGAAGAGGGCTATGTGCAGAACGACGTCACGGTCGATGCGCTGGTCAAGCAGGCGCTGTCCCACGCCGAGGCCGGCGCCCAGGTGGTGGCGCCGTCGGACATGATGGACGGTCGCATCCAGGCGATCCGCGAAGCGCTTGAAGTGGCCGGCCACGTCAATGTGCGGATCATGGCCTATTCGGCCAAGTACGCCAGCGCCTACTACGGTCCGTTCCGCGATGCCGTCGGTTCGGCCCTGAGCCTGGGCAAGGCCAACAAGGCCTCCTATCAGATGGACCCGGCCAACAGCCAGGAAGCCTTGCACGAAGTGGCGGCGGACTTGTCGGAAGGGGCCGACATGGTGATGGTCAAGCCGGGCATGCCCTACCTCGACATTCTCTGCCGGGTCAAAGACGAATTCAAAGTGCCGACCTTTGTCTATCAGGTCAGCGGCGAGTACGCCATGCACATGGCGGCGATCCAGAACGGCTGGTTGAGCGAAGGGGTGATTCTCGAATCCTTGACCGCTTTTAAACGCGCCGGCGCTGATGGCATCCTGACTTACTTCGCCGTGCGCGCTGCCCAATTGCTACGAGAGCAGAAATAGCCTCCCAGGAACTTGCGATGAATACCGAAGGACTCACTGAAGTTGCCGTAAAAGACGCTCAACCCGTGGTCGAGCAAATCGACGAGACGCCACCGGAGCTGGAGCCTGCTCCCCCGGTGGCTACCGAGCCCGCCCCGGCTCCGGCGATTGCGATCCCCAACCTGGATGACAGCAGCCTGTACATCCATCGCGAGTTGTCGCAACTGCAATTCAACATCCGCGTGCTGGAACAGGCGCTGGACGAGTCTTATCCGTTGCTGGAGCGGCTGAAGTTCCTGCTGATCTTTTCCAGCAACCTCGATGAGTTCTTCGAGATTCGCGTCGCCGGCCTGAAGAAGCAGATCACCTTCGCCCGCGAACAGGCCGGCGCCGACGGCCTGCAACCCCATCAGGCCCTGGCGCGCATCAGCGAACTGGTTCACGGCCAGGTCGATCGCCAGTACGCGATCCTCAACGACATCCTGTTGCCGGAGCTGGAAAAGCATCAGGTGCGCTTCATTCGTCGCCGTTACTGGACCACCAAGCTCAAGACCTGGGTGCGCCGCTATTTCCGTGACGAGATTGCGCCGATCATCACGCCGATCGGCCTTGACCCGACTCACCCGTTTCCGTTGCTGGTCAACAAGAGCCTGAACTTCATCGTCGAACTGGAGGGCATCGATGCCTTCGGTCGCGATTCCGGCCTGGCGATCATCCCCGCACCACGCCTGCTGCCGCGCATCATCCGTGTGCCGGAGGACGTCGGCGGCCCTGGCGACAACTATGTGTTCCTGTCGTCGATGATCCATGCCCATGCCGATGACCTGTTCCAGGGCATGAAGGTGAAGGGTTGTTACCAGTTCCGCCTGACGCGCAACGCCGACCTGTCGGTGGACACCGAGGACGTCGAGGACCTGGCCCGCGCCCTGCGTGGCGAGCTGTTCTCCCGGCGCTACGGCGATGCGGTGCGCCTGGAAGTGGCCGACACCTGTCCGAAACATCTGTCCGATTACCTGCTCAAGCAGTTCAACCTGCATGAGACCGAGCTGTACCAGGTCAATGGCCCGGTCAACCTCACCCGTCTGTTCAGCATCACCGGCCTGGACAGTCATCCGGAGTTGCAATATTCGCCGTTCACGCCGCAGATCCCGAAATTGCTGCAAAACAGCGAGAACATTTTCAGCGTGATCAGCAAGCAGGACATCCTGCTGTTGCACCCATTCGAGTCGTTCACCCCGGTGGTCGACCTGCTGCGCCAGGCCGCCAAGGACCCGCACGTCCTGGCGGTACGCCAGACCCTCTACCGCAGCGGCGCCAACTCGGAAATCGTCGATGCCCTGGTGGATGCGGCGCGAAACGGCAAGGAGGTCACGGCGGTGATCGAATTGCGGGCGCGCTTCGATGAAGAGTCCAACCTGCAACTGGCCAGCCGTCTGCAAGCGGCCGGCGCGGTGGTGATCTATGGCGTGGTCGGCTTCAAGACACACGCCAAGATGATGCTTATCCTTCGGCGCGAGGCCGGTGAGATTGTGCGTTACGCCCACTTGGGCACCGGCAACTACCACGCGGCCAACGCCCGTCTGTACACCGACTACAGCCTGCTGACGTCCGACGATGCCTTGTGCGAAGACGTCGGCAAGCTGTTCAGCCAGTTGATCGGCATGGGCAAGACCCTGCGCATGAAGAAACTGATGCATGCGCCGTTCACCCTGAAAAAGGGCATGCTCGACATGATCACCCGGGAGACCCAGTTCGCCCTGGATGGCAAGCCGGCGCACATCATTGCCAAGTTCAACTCGCTGACCGATCCGAAGATCATCCGTGCGTTGTACAAGGCCAGTCAGTCGGGCGTGCGCATCGACCTGGTGGTGCGTGGCATGTGCTGCCTGCGCCCGGGCATCCCAGGGGTCTCCCATAACATCCACGTGCGCTCGATCATTGGCCGCTTCCTGGAGCACACTCGGGTGTTCTACTTCCTCAACGGTGGCGAGGAACAGATGTTCCTGTCCAGCGCCGACTGGATGGAGCGCAATCTCGACAAGCGCGTCGAGACCTGCTTCCCGGTAGAGGGCAAGAAACTGATCCTGCGGGTGAAGAAGGAGTTGGAAAGCTACCTCACCGACAACACCCACAGCTGGAGCCTGCAGTCGGACGGCCGCTACATCCGCAACACGCCCACCGGCAACCAGAACCCGCGCAGCGCCCAGGCAACCTTGCTGGAGCGCCTGAGCAGCCCGGTGTTGCCGGTTCGTTAAACGGCGGTAGGGGTTGCTTTGTGGCGAGGGGATTTATCCCCGCTGGGCTGCGCAGCAGCCCTAAAGCCTGAACCTGTGGTACGTCAGATTCACCGAGGTCATTTCACCAAGGGCTGCTTCGCAGCCCAGCGGGGATAAATCCCCTCACCACAGTTGGTTCTCACTGCTGCTGGATCAGTGGATATTCAGCACAATCCCGACACGGGTCAGCCATTCCGCTTCCTGGGCGAAGTCGGCCTGGGTCAGCTGGTTTTCTTCCAGCCAGCCATCGGGAAACATCACATCCAGTTGATCGCCGTCGGCGTGCAGGGCTACCTGGGGCATTTCCTGGGTGCCGCGGATGTGGTGGAACAGGATTGCGAAACGCAGCAGCACGCACAGGCGAATCAGCTTGATGCCGTCATCACCGAACTCGGTGAACTTGTCCTTGGGAATATTGCGCCGGTGGCCACGCACCAGCAGGGCGAGCATTTGCTGGTCTTCCCGGGAGAAACCTGCCAGGTCGGAGTGTTCGATCAGGTACGCGCCGTGCTTGTGATAATGATAGTGGGCAATGTCCAGGCCCACTTCGTGCACCTTGGCGGCCCAGCCCAGCAGTTCGCGCCAGATACCGTCGTTCAGGTCCCAGTCGTCGGCCACCTGGTCGAAGGCATGCAGCGCCTTGCGTTCGACGCGCACGGCCTGCTCCAGATCGACGTGGTAACGCTCCATGAGCGAACCCAGGGTGCGCTCGCGGACGTCTTCGTGGTGATGGCGTCCCAACAGGTCGTAGAGCACGCCTTCGCGCAGGGCACCTTCGCAATGGTCCATGCGTTGCAGCTCGAGGGCGTCGAAAATGGCCTCGAGAATCGCCAGGCCAGCCGGGAAAATTGCCCGGCGGTCGGGCTTGATGCCTTCGAAGTCGATCTTGTCCGATTCACCGAGCTTGAACAGCCTGCGCTTGAGCCAGGCCAAGCCCTCGGCGTTGACTTCGCCGTTGCCATGACCGCCGGCCTTGAGCGCCAGGCCGATGGCGCGAATGGTGCCCGAGGAACCAATGGCTTCGTCCCACGTCAGGCGGTGCAGGGCGTGTTCGATACTCATGATTTCCAGCCGCGCCGCCGTGTAGGCCTGGGCATAGCGGGCCGGGGTGATCTTGCCGTCGCGGAAATAACGCTGGGTGTAGCTGACGCAGCCCATTTGCAGGCTTTCGCGCAGCAGGGGCTCGAAGCGCTGGCCGATGATGAACTCCGTACTGCCGCCACCAATGTCCGCCACCAGTCGCTTGCCGGGGGTGTCGGCCAGGGTATGGGAGACGCCCAGGTAGATCAGGCGGGCTTCTTCGCGGCCGGAGATGACTTCCACCGGGTGACCGAGGATTTCCTCGGCGCGGCGGATGAATTCGCCACGGTTGCGCGCCTCGCGCAGGGCGTTGGTGCCCACGATCCGCACTGCGCCCAGGGGCATGCCGTTGATCAGTTGGGCAAACCGCTTGAGACAGTCGAGTCCGCGCTGGATGGATTCTTCGCTCAGACGGCGCTCTTCGTCGATGCCGGCAGCCAGCTGGACCTTGTCACCGAGCCGTTCGAGAATCCGTATTTCCCCGTTCTGGGCCTTGGCGACGACCATGTGGAAGCTGTTGGAGCCCAGGTCTATGGCGGCGATCAGGGACAGATTCTTGGCTTGGGATGGCGGCATGGTCAGAAAGTCTCGGTCGATAACCTTGCCATCCTGCCACGATCGACCGCTTACGCCAATGTATGGCGACCGCTTCGCGGTCAATCGCGAGCAGGGCTCGTTCCCACAGTGAAATCGCGATGGGCGACAATCCGAGGTGGGAGCGAGCCTGCTCGCGATGAGGCCAGAACAGGCGCCACGCTTCAGGCCACGGACTCGACCGTCCCGATGAAGTTCGCCAGTTCTGCTGTCTGCGGATGGGCGAACAGCACCTTGGGATCCCCCACTTCATGGACCTTGCCCTGGTGCATGAACACCAGCTTGTCCCCCACCTCGCGGGCGAACCGCATTTCGTGGGTAACCATGATCAATGTCATGCCTTCTTTGGCCAGCTGTCGGACCACATTGAGCACTTCATTGACCAATTCGGGGTCCAGGGCCGAGGTGATTTCATCGCACAGCAAGACCTTGGGAGACATCGCCAGGGCCCTGGCGATGGCTACCCGCTGCTGCTGGCCACCGGAGAGACGTTCCGGGAAAGCATCGAATTTTTCGCCGAGCCCGACCCGCTCCAGCATCCGTCGCGCCAGTTCGGCGGCCTTGGCCCTGGATACTTTCTGTACGACCTGAGGGGCGAGCATGACATTTTCGCCCACGGTCAGGTGCGGGAACAGGTTGAACTGCTGGAACACCATGCCGACTTTCTGGCGCAGGCTGCGCAGATCGGCGCGAGCGGCGTCGAGGTATTCGCCGTCCACTTCGATCACACCGTCATTGATCGATTCCAGGCCATTGAGGGTGCGCAGCAAGGTGGATTTGCCCGAACCGCTGCGGCCGATGATCGCAACCACCTGGCCTTCCTCGATGCTGAGGTCGATGCCTTTGAGTACGTGATGGTCGCCGTAGTATTTATGCAGGGCGGAAATTCTAAGCAGAGGCATGCAGTCTCCTTTCCAGGTAGCGCGCACTGAGGGACAAGGGGTAGCAGAGCAGGAAGTAACCAAGGGCCACCAGGCCATACACCATAAAGGGCTCGAACGTGGCGTTGGCGAGCATGCCGCCGGTCTTGGTCAGTTCGGTGAAGCCAATGATCGAAGTCACCGCCGTGCCCTTGATCACCTGTACCGAGAACCCCACGGTCGGCGCCACGGCAATGCGCAGGGCCTGGGGCAGTATCACGTAGCGCAACTGCTCCAGCCGGTTCAACGCCAGGCTGGAAGAGGCTTCCCATTGACCATGGGGGATGGCCTCGACGCAACCGCGCCAGATCTCCGCCAGGTAGGCGCTGGTAAACAACGTGAGGGCAATTGCCGCTGCCATCCAGGGCGAAATCTCCACCCCGGCCAGGGCCACGCCGAAGAACACCAGGAACAGTTGCATCAGCAAGGGTGTGCCCTGGAACAGCTCGATATAAGTACGGGCGACATGGCGGGTCAGGGTGCCCTTGGCGATGCGCAGCACCAGGACCAGCAAACCGATCACGCCCCCACCGATAAACGCCACCAGGGACAACGCCAGGGTCCATTGCAGGCCCGTGAGCAGGTTGCGCACCACGTCCCAAAAAGTGAAATCGCTCATTGGGCGCTCCGGTACAGGCAGCGGCGGCCCAGCCAGTTCAGGAACTGGCGGATCAGCAACGCCATGCACAAATAGATCAGGGTCGTCAGCGCATAAGTTTCAAAGGCGCGGAAGTTACGCGATTGGATGAAGTTGGCGGCGAAACTCAACTCTTCGGTGGCGATCTGGGAACAGACCGCCGAGCCCAGCATCACGATAATGATCTGACTGCTCAGGGCCGGCCAGACCTTGCCCAGCGCTGGCAGCAATACCACGTAGCGGAAGGCTTCGAAGCGACTCATCGCCAGGGCCGCGGCGGCTTCCAGCTGTCCCCGGGGGATGGCCTGGATGCCGGCGCGGATGATTTCGGTGGAGTAGGCCCCCAGGTTGATCACCATCGCCAACACCGCCGCCTGCCATTCGGAAATCTGCAGACCCAGGGACGGCAAGCCGAAGAAAATGAAGAACAGCTGCACCAGGAACGGCGTGTTGCGGATCAACTCCACGTACACGCCGAAAATCGCGGCGAACGGCCGGATATCCCAGGCCCGCACCACGGCGCCCACGATACCCAGGCCGACCCCGAAGAGTGCGCCAATGGCCGTCAGCTCCAGGGTGAACAGCGCGCCGCGCACCAACAGCTCGGTGTTTTGCACCACCGGCAGGAAATCGAACTGATAAGCCATGCTCAGCCCCCTCAAGCGTTGGTCAGAGGTCGGCCGGCAGCGGCTGTTTCAGCCAGGTCTGCGAGTTTTTCTCCAGGCTGCCGTCGGCCTTGGCCGTGGCGAGGATCTGGTTGACCTTGTCCAGCAGCGCGGGCTCGTTCTTGTTCACGCCGACGTACACCGGCGAGTCCTTGAGCTTCACTTTCAAGGCCGGCACACGCTTGGGGTTGCGTTCGCTGATGGCCACCATCACCACGTTGCCGCTGGCGATCAGGTCCACCTGGCCGGCCAGGTAGGCGGCGATGGTCGAGTTGTTGTCTTCGAAGCGTTTGATGGTGGCATCTGGCGGGGCAACCTTGGTCAGCTCGATGTCTTCAATGGCACCACGGGTGACGCTGATGGTCTTGCCCTTGAGATCATCCAGGCCATTGATGGTCGCCTCGGGCGGGCCGAACACGGCGAGGTAGAAAGGTGCATAGGCGCTGGAAAAGTCGATGACCTTTTCACGTTCCGGGTTCTTGCCCAGGCTGGAAATCACCAGATCGACCTTGCCGGTAGTCAGGAAGGGAATGCGGTTGGTGCTGTTGACTGGCGTCAGTTCAAGCTTGACCTTGAGCTGATCGGCCAGCAGCTTCGCCGTATCGATGTCCAGGCCCCGGGGTTTCATGTCCGGGCCTACCGAGCCAAAGGGTGGAAAGTCCTGGGGCACCGCGACCTTCAGGGTGCCGCGCTTGACCACATCTTCAAGGCCATCGGCGTGGGCGGGGATCTGACAAAGCATCAAGCTGGCAAACAGGGCAGTGAGCAGGGCGCTGAAACGCAGGGTCATGGCGTATCTCCGGGATCGGTGATGTGGTTTCTGCATGGCGACAGAGCACGGGGCGTGCCAAGGCGATTTTCCGGCGGCGAAAGCCTCGGTTTTACTGGCGGGAGGCGGTCTTACTGGTCTGAACAGTTGCGCCGTATTTCGCACCGTTATCGAGCGTTGGCATTGGCCGCCGAACCCCGCTGGGGCACGACTTGCCGGGCGCTCCGAATAGCTTTACAACTAGCCGCTCACTGGTCCGGTCTGTCGAAAAGAACATGAATTCCATCCCTCGCGCCGTCCCTGAAGTGGCGTTGCAAGCCATCCGTAAACTGATCGTCGAACAAGGCTTCGGTCCCGGCGATGCGCTGCCGTCGCAACGCGAACTGGCCGTGCAGTTGGGCGTGAGTCGGGCATCGCTGCGTGAGGCGCTTTCGTCGTTGAGCGCCCTGGGCACGATCAGCGTGCAGCCGGGCAAAGGGGTGTTCGTGCAGTCCCAAGTGGACGTTTCACGCAACGAGTCGACCCCGGCCTGGCCGTTCGCAGCCCAGGCCTCGCCAATGGACATTTTCCAGTTGCGTTATGCGCTGGAAGGCTTCGCGGCCGGGTTGGCGGCGGTGACGCTGACCCCTGGGGACCTCGATGTGCTGGAGGACAATGTCGAAGCCATGCGCCGGGAGTTGAAGTCAGGGCATTTCGACGCGGCAGCACGACTGGATTTCGAATTCCATCGGCGAATCCTGCTGGCCAGCGGCAACCAGGCAATGCTGAGCATCCTCTCCGCCAGCGCCGAGATCTTCCTGGAGAGCCAGAAGCTACCGTTCATCAGGGCCGAACGGGCCATGGAAACCTGGCAGGAGCACCGCAAAATCCTCCGCGCGCTGGTCCGCCGTGCATCGGGCCCTGCGCAAAAAGCCATGCAGGAACATGTACGTAACGCTGCGCTGCGCACCGGAATCGCCTTTGTCGCGCCCGCTGCTTCCTGAGCCGGACGATACACGCTTGCATGCTCCGCCATAGCGAGACTCAATCAACTGCGGCTTCCTGAACCCGGGAAGGGCCGCTATGATGGGCCACGTTTTTTTGCTGACAACCCCGGAGAATTCCATGAGCAGCGATCTGATCAAACACGTTAGCGACGCTAGCTTCGAGGCTGACGTAATCAATGCCGAAGGCGCGGTACTGGTCGACTATTGGGCTGAGTGGTGCGGTCCGTGCAAAATGATCGCGCCGGTCCTGGACGAAATTGCCGAGACCTACAAGGGCAAGCTGACCGTTGCCAAGCTGAACATCGATGAAAACCAGGAAACTCCGGCCAAGCACGGCGTGCGTGGTATCCCGACCCTGATGCTGTTCAAGAACGGCAACGTCGAAGCCACCAAGGTCGGTGCCCTGTCGAAGTCGCAATTGGCGGCCTTCATCGACGCTAACCTCTAAGCGCTGAATGCCGTTGTAAAAGCCCCGCCAATTGCGGGGCTTTTTCGTTCTTCGGGGCTAGACGCTCGTAAATCCAGGTGTTACATTCGGCCCCGCACTGGTTTCTCCAGCGCCCCCTGCAAGCCGTCGCCGACGCTCTCCTTTCGAATAAGTACGCGATCCTGTCGCCTTCTCCGCGGCGCGGCCTCATTAAGCCAAAAGCTTAATTTTCCCTCCATAAATGATTACGTCATTCCTATATGAATCTGACTGAACTCAAGCAAAAGCCGATTACCGAACTGCTCGAATTGGCCGAACAGATGGGCCTAGAAAATATGGCCCGTTCGCGCAAGCAGGACGTGATTTTCTCCCTGCTCAAGAAGCACGCGAAGAGCGGCGAGGAAATCTCCGGTGATGGCGTGCTGGAGATTCTCCAGGACGGCTTCGGCTTTCTCCGTTCCGCGGACGCTTCCTACCTGGCCGGCCCGGACGATATCTACGTCTCGCCGAGCCAGATCCGCCGTTTCAACTTGCGCACCGGTGACACCATCGTTGGCAAGATTCGCCCTCCGAAGGAAGGCGAGCGTTACTTCGCGCTGCTCAAGGTCGACACCATCAACTTCGACCGTCCGGAAAACGCGAAGAACAAGATTCTTTTCGAAAACCTGACCCCGCTGTTCCCGACCGTGCGCATGAAGATGGAAGCCGGCAACGGCTCCACCGAAGACCTCACCGGTCGTGTCATCGACCTGTGCGCACCCATCGGCAAAGGCCAGCGTGGTCTGATCGTGGCGCCGCCGAAGGCGGGCAAGACGATCATGCTGCAGAACATCGCGGCCAACATCGCCCGTAACAACCCTGAAGTTCATCTGATCGTGCTGCTGATCGACGAGCGTCCGGAAGAAGTGACCGAGATGCAGCGCACCGTGCGCGGCGAAGTGGTCGCCTCGACGTTCGACGAGCCGCCGACCCGCCACGTGCAGGTTGCCGAAATGGTGATCGAGAAGGCCAAGCGCCTGGTCGAGCACAAGAAGGACGTGGTCATCCTGCTGGACTCCATCACCCGTCTGGCTCGTGCCTACAACACGGTGATCCCGAGCTCCGGCAAGGTGCTGACCGGTGGTGTCGACGCCCATGCCCTGGAAAAACCGAAGCGTTTCTTCGGTGCGGCGCGCAACATCGAGGAAGGCGGTTCGTTGACCATCATCGCCACCGCGCTGGTTGAAACCGGCTCGAAGATGGACGAAGTGATCTACGAAGAGTTCAAGGGCACCGGCAACATGGAGCTGCCGCTTGACCGTCGCATCGCCGAAAAGCGTGTGTTCCCGGCCATCAACATCAACCGTTCCGGCACGCGCCGCGAAGAGTTGCTGACCGCCGACGACGAGCTGCAGCGTATGTGGATCCTGCGCAAGCTGTTGCACCCGATGGATGAAGTGGCGGCGATCGAGTTCCTGGTGGACAAGCTGAAAACCACCAAGACCAACGATGAGTTCTTCCTTTCGATGAAGCGCAAGTAAATCGGGCGGGACAGACCAGCTAGAGCCGGGGAAACCCGGCTTTTTGCTATCTGTGCATTCACTATTCGGAACGGGCGGCGTTAAACTCGGGCCCCCGAACGCCACGGCCACCATGAGGCTTTTGCATGCAGTATCGCGATTTGCGCGACTTTATTAGCGGTCTGGAACAGCGCGGCGAACTCAAGCGCATCCAGGTGCCGGTATCTCCCGTGCTGGAAATGACCGAGGTCTGCGACCGCACCCTGCGAGCCAAGGGCCCGGCGCTGCTGTTTGAAAACCCTACCGGCTTTGACATCCCGGTCTTGGGCAACTTGTTCGGCACCCCGGAGCGGGTGGCCCTGGGCATGGGGGCCGAAGCCGTCGGCGAATTGCGGGAAATCGGCAAGCTGCTGGCGTTCCTCAAGGAACCCGAACCGCCGAAAGGCCTGAAGGATGCATGGTCCAAACTGCCGATCTTTCGCAAGATCATTTCCATGGCGCCGAAAGTCGTCAAGGACGCGATTTGCCAGGAAGTGGTGATCGAGGGCGACGATGTCGACCTGGCGATGCTGCCGGTGCAGACCTGCTGGCCGGGCGATGTCGGGCCGTTGATCACCTGGGGGCTGACGGTCACCAAAGGCCCGAACAAGGATCGCCAGAATCTCGGGATCTATCGACAGCAGGTGATCGGTCGCAACAAGGTCATCATGCGTTGGCTCAGCCACCGTGGCGGCGCGCTGGATTACCGCGAATGGTGTGAAAAACACCCCGGCCAGCCATTCCCGGTGTCCGTGGCCTTGGGCGCGGACCCGGCGACCATCCTCGGGGCCGTCACGCCCGTGCCGGACACACTTTCCGAATATGCATTCGCCGGTCTGCTGCGCGGCAACCGCACCGAGCTGGTGAAATGCCGTGGCAACGATCTGCAAGTCCCGGCTACCGCGGAGATCATCCTCGAAGGCGTGATCCATCCCGGTGAGATGGCCGATGAAGGTCCCTATGGCGACCACACCGGCTACTACAATGAAGTCGACAGCTTCCCCGTGTTCACCGTCGAGCGCATTACCCACCGGACCAAGCCGATCTACCACAGCACCTACACGGGGCGGCCCCCGGACGAGCCGGCCATTCTCGGCGTGGCGCTGAACGAAGTCTTCGTGCCGATCCTGCAGAAGCAATTCCCGGAGATCACCGATTTCTACCTGCCGCCTGAGGGTTGTTCATACCGCATGGCCGTGGTGACCATGAAAAAGTCGTATCCAGGGCACGCCAAGCGCGTGATGCTGGGGGTCTGGTCGTTTCTGCGACAGTTCATGTACACCAAGTTCGTTATCGTCACTGACGACGATATCAACGCACGGGACTGGAACGACGTGATCTGGGCCATCACCACGCGCATGGACCCCAAGCGCGACACGGTGATGATCGACAACACGCCGATCGATTACCTCGACTTCGCTTCGCCGGTGTCCGGCCTGGGATCGAAGATGGGGCTCGATGCCACGCACAAATGGCCCGGTGAAACCACCCGTGAGTGGGGCCGGGTTATCGTCAAGGATGAAGCCGTTACCCAACGGATCGATGCCATTTGGAATCAGTTAGGAATAGATTGATGCGTGTAACCCTGCAGCCTTCCGGCGCGGTGCTGGAAATACAGCCCGCAGAGCGGATTCTCGACGGCGCGCGGCGCCTGGGCTACGAGTGCCCGCAAAGCTGCCGCAACGGCAACTGCCATGTCTGTGGCGCGTTGCTGGTGGAGGGGCGCGTCGAGCAGGCGGGCGAAGTGCGCGATCA
The DNA here is from genome assembly GCF_022342325.2 of Pseudomonas sp. AF32. NCBI lineage: Bacteria > Pseudomonadati > Pseudomonadota > Gammaproteobacteria > Pseudomonadales > Pseudomonadaceae > Pseudomonas > Pseudomonas sp. AF32. Next base: position 117,586 of record NZ_RQJK02000017.1, read on the forward strand.
CGGTGAAATCTTCACCTGCATCGCCGAGCCCCTGGAAGATTGCGTCGTGCTGTGGGATGGCGTGCTGGCGCCGGGTGAGTTGCCGGTTCGCCGCCTGGCATGCCAGGTCGTGGAGTGCGTCGACGTGGGAGGCGATGTCTGGCGGGTAAACCTGCGCGCGCCGGCGGGTAAACCGCCACGTTATCATGCCGGGCAATACTTGATGGTCGAGCGGGAAAATGGCGAGAAATCGGCCTTCTCCCTGGCCTCGGCCCCGCATTCGGGGCGCAATCTGCAGTTGCACGTGTTGGTGCGCGAAAACAGTGCCAAGGCTCTTCTTGAGCAGTTGCGCCGTCATCCTAACGTGCACGTAGAGATGCCGTTTGGCGACACCCACCTGTCTGAACTGCCTGATGGCCCGCTGGTGCTGATTGCCGCTGGCACCGGTATGGCGCAGATGCACAGCCTGATCGAGCATTGCCGCGCCGAAGGCTTCAAACACCCGGTACACCTGTACTGGGGCGTGCGGCGTCCGGACGATTTCTATGAAATCGAGCATTGGGACGAGTGGAAGAAGCTGCCCAATCTCTTCCTGCATAAGGTCGTCAGCGATCTGTGTGGTTGGGAAGGGCGCTGCGGAATGCTCCACGAGGCTGTGTGCGAGGACATCAGCGACCTCTCTGGCGTTCACGTTTATGCCAGCGGTTCGCCGGCGATGATCTATGCGACGCTCGATGCGCTGGTGGAAGCCGGGATGGATGCCCACCAGATGCGGGCCGACGTGTTTGCCTACGCTCCGCGGGCATGACGAACTGACCCCAGCCATCATGAGGCTGTGACGAGGGGCAAGCTTCCCACCATAGGCGGGTTATAACTCCCTATATTTCGTATCGGTATTTAGCTTCAGGGCTCAATACCGATAACGTATATAGGCGCGCGATGGCATTTAACTTGCCTCGTCTGTGCCAAACGTCAGCAGCCTGACGCGCCAAGCCACTCCGAACCGCGAGCCAAACGCTACCGGCCATGACCGCTATCGAAACCGCCATTACCTGTGCCCCGTATCCGCCACGCCTCGACCTGGGGCCGCAGCTGACCCGTGAACAATTGCTCGCTTCGATGCACTCGACCATGCGCCTGCATCAAGGCGGGCCCGTCTGGTTGTTTGCCTACGGTTCGTTGATCTGGCGGCCAGAGTGCACGGCGGTGGAGCGGATGCGCGGTCGGGTTCATGGGTATCATCGAGGTTTGTACCTGTGGTCCCACGAACATCGCGGCACGCCCGAATGGCCGGGGTTGGTGTTTGGGTTGGACCGGGGTGGTTCATGCAGCGGTTTTGCCTACCGATTGCCGGAAGAGAACCTTGAAGACTCGCTGTTTGCCTTGTGGCAGCGCGAGATGCCGTTTCCGTCCTATCGCCCGCACTGGCTCAGTTGCCGTCTGGAAAATGGGCGTCGGGTGCAGGCCCTGGGGTTCGTGCTGGAGCGACACCTGCCCAGCTATGCCGGCAACCTGCCGGATCATGTGCTGAGCCAGGTGTTCGAAAGCGCCTGTGGGCGTTATGGCACGACTCGCGATTACGTCGAGCAGACCATCCTCGCCCTGCGCAGCCACGCCATGCCAGACCGGAATCTGGAGGCGCGGCTCAGGCGCTGCAGGTCAGCCCAGGATCAGGCCACTGCCTCGCGGCTCTGACTGGCAACTTGTTTGTGCCACAGGGTTGGCGCAAGGAAGGCCATAGCCAGCAGGCAGGCGCCAACCAGCAACACGAAGCCACCGTTCCAGCCGAAATGGTCCACGGTGTAGCCCATGGCAGCGCTGGCTGCGACGGAGCCGCCGAGATAACCAAACAGACCGGTGAAACCGGCGGCGGTACCCGCGGCTTTCTTCGGCGCCAACTCGAGCGCCTGTAGGCCGATCAGCATCACCGGGCCGTAGATCAGGAAGCCGATGGACACCAGGGCGATCATGTCGACGGTCGGGTTACCGGCCGGGTTCAGCCAGTAGACCAGGGTCGCCACCGTCACCAGCGCCATGAACACCATGCCCGTCAGGCCACGGTTGCCCCGGAAGATCTTGTCCGACATCCAGCCGCACAGCAGCGTGCCGGGAATGCCCGCCCACTCATAGAAGAAATAGGCCCACGAGCTCTTATCCACCGTGAAGCCCTTGGCTTCCTTGAGGTAGGTCGGCGCCCAGTCCAGTACGCCATAGCGCAGCAGATAGACGAACACGTTCGCCATGGCGATGTACCAGAGCATCTTGTTGCGCAGCACGTATTTGACGAAGATTTCCTTGGCGCTGAATTCCTTCTCGTGGCTGGCGTCGTAGCCTTCCGGGTAGTCGTTCTTGTATTTCTCGATCGGCGGCAGGCCCACCGATTGTGGAGTGTCACGCATCGTCACGAAGGCAAACAGCGCGACCATCAACGCCACGGCGGCCGGTACATAGAACGCCGCATGCCAGTCGTTGAACCAGCCCATGCCCAGCAGGAACAGCGGGCCGATCAGGCCACCACCGACGTTATGCGCCACGTTCCAGACCGACACCACGCCGCCGCGTTCCTTCTGCGACCACCAGTGCACCATGGTCCGGCCACTGGGTGGCCAACCCATGCCTTGGGCCCAGCCGTTGATGAACAGCAGGATGAACATGATGGTCACACTGGACGTTGCCCAAGGCGCGAAACCGAATATGAACATCACCCCCGCCGACACCAACAGGCCGAATGGCAGGAAGTAACGTGGATTGGAACGGTCGGACACCAGGCCCATCAGGAATTTCGAGAGCCCATAGGCAATGGCGATGGCCGACATGGCGAGGCCCAGCTGGCCACGGGAGTAGCCTTCGTCGATCAGGTAGGGCATGGCCAGGGAAAAGTTCTTGCGCAGCAGGTAGTAGCCTGCATACCCAATGAAAATCCCGGCAAAAATCTGCCAGCGAAGGCGTCGATAGGTGCTGTCTATTTTTTCTTCAGGCAGGGATGCCTGATGAGCGGCAGGACGAAAGAAAGCAAACATTCAAGGGCTCCAGATTCTTGTTATGACTGCGGATGTGAATGTTACAGTTTCGTTACCGAAAATAGCATTGCCTCTCATCATTTAAATAGGGGAAATTTTCGTTATTGAATGTTCTTAAATGAACATGGCTTTTCAGGCGCGGGCGCGTGTCTGTGCCACCGCCATCGCGAGCAGGCTCGCTCCCACAGGGATTGGCGATGGGCACTCTATCGAGGCCACACGAGACACTGTGGGAGCGAGCCTGCTCGCGATTGGCGGCAACTCGGTTTCACATCGAGATGTTTCAGCGCACCTGCACCACCACCTTCCCCACGGCCTTGCGTTGGCCCAGGTCGTTGATCGCCTGGGCGGCGTTGCTCAAGGGATACACCTGGGAAACCAGTGGCTTGAGCTTCCCCTCGGCGAACCAGCCGAACAACTGCTGGAAGTTGGCGGCGTTGTCCTGGGGCTGGCGTTGGGCGAAGGAGCCCCAGAATACGCCGAGCACGGCGGCACCCTTGAGAAGGGCCAGGTTGACCGGCAGTTCGGGGATACGTCCGCTGGCAAACCCCACCACCAGCAATCGGCCGTTCCAGGCAATGGCACGGATGGCCTGGTCGAACAGGTCGCCGCCCACCGGGTCGTAGATCACGTCGGCGCCCAGGCCGTCGGTGAGGCGCTTGATTTCGTCCTTGAGACTGGTTGCGCTGTAATCGATCAATTCATCGGCGCCGGCTGCCTTGGCGACGGCGAGCTTCTCCGGGCTGCTGGCGGCAGCGATGACCCGGGCGCCCATGGCCTTGCCGATCTCCACCGCCGCCAGGCCGACGCCGCCGGATGCACCGAGTACCAGCAGGGTTTCGCCAGGTTGCAGATTGGCCCGCTGCTTGAGGGCGTGCATCGAAGTGCCGTAGGTCATGCTGAACGCAGCGGCGGTCTTGAAATCCATGGACGGAGGAATGGGCAGGACGTTGTAGCCCGGCACCGCCACCTGTTCGGCAAAGCTGCCCCAGCCGGTCAGCGCCATGACCCGGTCACCGACTTTCAGGTGGCTGACCTTTTCGCCTACCTCACTGACGACGCCCGCCGCTTCGCCGCCGGGAGAAAAAGGGAAGGGCGGCTTGAATTGATATTTGCCCTCGATGATCAGCGTGTCGGGAAAGTTCACCCCGGCAGCATGCACGTCCAGCAGCACTTCGTTCTTTTTCGCGACGGGGCTGGCGACGTCTTCCAGCACCAGCGATTCGGCGGGACCGAATTCTTTGCACAGCACGGCTTTCATCAGGGCTATTCCTTTGGGAGTGTTGGCCGATAAGTGTAGGTGTGAGAGTCAATGGGTCAACGAGCATGCCCTGCCCTGATAGCCAGCCATAAGCTTGTGCTTGAGCGGCGGGGCGGTATGCTGGGCCGCAAACCGGATGAGGAGTCGAATGTGAAAGCGTGGATCATGTTGATGCTGGCCCTGTCGTTGCCTGTGGCAGTGATGGCCGAGGAAGCCAAGGAAGCGAAAGAGGGCGAGGCGCCGAAGGTCAGCTACATCACGCTGAGCCCGCCTTTCGTGGGTAATTATGGCCTCGACGGTACGGCGAAGCTGAAGGTCTACAAGGCTGACGTGGCCCTGCGCGTCACCGGCGATGCCGCCGCTGCAGCGGTCAAGGCCAACGAGCCGCTGATCCGCAACCAGCTGGTCGCACTGTTTGCGCAGCAGACCAGCGAAACGATGAACAACCTCGAAGCCAAGGAAAAGCTGCGTCAGGAAGCGTTGAAACAGACCCAGCAGGTGATGAACGACGAGACCGGCAAGCCGATGGTGGACGATCTGTTGTTCAACAACCTGATCATCCAGTAGATCAGGCTGCCTTACGAGGCCAGGCTCTTGCGGAACCGCCCCAACGCGATTGCGAAGAAAACCAGCCCGATGGCTGCCAGCGCCAGCAGGTCTGGCCACACCACGTCGACTCCGGCATCACGGAACAGGATCGCCGCGCTGAGGCTGACGAAATGGGTGGAGGGCGATCCCTGCATCACCCATTGCAGCCATTGCGGCATGCTGTCCAGCGGCGTGCTGCCGCCCGACAACAGCAGCATCGGAATGATGACCGGAATCGACAGCAAGCCGAACTGAGGTGTGGAGCGAGCCAGGGTGGCGAGAAAAATACCCAGAGCGGTGCTGGCAAACAGGTAAAGGGCGGTCACCGACAGGAAAAGCAGCAAGGAGCCGGCGAGCGGCACCCCCAGCGCGGCCTTGACGATGACCTCCAGCGACACCCAGGTGCACAGGACCACGACCAGCATATTGCTGAAAATCTTCGCCAGCATGATTTCCAGCGCCGTCAGTGGCAGCACCAGCAAGTGGTCGAGGGTTCCATGCTCGCGCTCGCGCAGCAGCGCGGTGCCCGTCAGGATGATGGCCAGGATCGTAATGTTATTGACGATCTGAATCACTGCCAGAAACCACCCGCCCTCCAGATTGGTGTTGAACAGCGAACGGGTGGTCAGCTTCACAGGCGTTCGTTCGGCCGCCGTTGCCTGATTGTCATAACTCATCAGTTCCTGCTGGAAGATCCGTCCGATATAACCGGCCCCCATGAACGCCTGGCTCATGGCGGTAGCGTCGACGTTCAGTTGCAGCGCGGGCTGGCGTCCGGCGAGCAGGTCGGCCTGGAAGCTGGCGGGCACGTTGATGACAAAGGTGTAGCGGCCGCTGTCCATGACGTTGTCCAGTTCCGCATAAGGCAGCGGCACCGGACTCTGGAACTCCGGAGGCTGCAGCGCTTGGGCCAGTTGGCGGGAAACATGGCTCTGGTCTTCATCCACCACCGCTACGCTGGCGTTGTGAACGCCGATGACCGAGCCGGCGGCGGGCATGTAGATAGCCACGGTGAAGGCGTAGACCAGAAACAGCAGCAGAACCGAGTCGTATCGCAGGCTGGTCAATTCCTTGAGTCCAAGACGCCAGATGTGTGAGAGCGTGTGCATCAGGCCTCCTGCTTCTTCAGCATGACCAGGCTGATCCCGGTGAAACCCAGGAAAAAGCCGCATAACGCCAGGCATTGCGGCCATAGCTGACGCAGGTCCAGGGCCTTGGTAAAAGTGCCGACGGCGATATCCAGGAAGTAGCCGGCGGGAAACAACTGGCCCATGACCGACGCGGCACCTTCCAGAGATGAGCGTGGCACGATCAACCCGGAGAACTGGATGGTCGGCAGGCTGGTGAGGATCATGGTGCCGAGGATCGCTGCGATCTGGGTGCGAGTGAACGCCGAAATCAGCAATCCCAGGCTGGTGGTCGCCAGCACATAGAGCAGGCCGCCCAATGCCAGGGTCAGGCCGCTGCCTTTGAACGGCACGCCGAACAACCAGCGATTCATTGCCGCCAGCAGGGCAAGATTGATCAGGCTGACGGCCAGATAGGGTGCCTGTTTGCCCAGAAGGAACTCCAGGCGAGTCAGTGGGGTGGCGTAGAAATTGGTGATCGAGCCGAGTTCCTTCTCCCGGACGATGCCCAGCGCAGTCAGCATGGCCGGGATGAAGGCCAGGATCAGTGCCATGACGCCAGGGCCGATGGCGTTCACGCTGACCACATCCTGGTTATAGCGGAACCGGGTCTGCAACTGCGCTCCGGCCTGCCGGTTCAGTGCCGGGCTACTCTGCTCGGCCAACTGCTCGAGATTGACCTGGTGCACGGCCTCTACGTAGTTACGGCTGGTCTCGGCTCGAAATGGCATGCCGCCGTCCAGCCAGGCACCGACGGAGGGTTGTCGGCCGGCATACAGATCCCGTCCGAACCCCGGAGGTATCTCCAGGGCGAGCTTGATTTCCGAGCGTTGCAGACGTCGATGCAGTTCGTTCGCGTCTCGTATGGGCGGCTGTTCCTCGAAGTAACGCGAGCCGCGAAAAGCCTCCAGGTAGGCACGGCTTTGCGGGCTCTGATCCTGGTCAAACACGGCGAACGCCAGTTTTTCCACGTCAAGGGAGATGCCGTAGCCGAAGATCACCATCATGAACAGGGCGCCGAGAAAGGCGAAAGCCATGCGGACTTTGTCCCGCAACAACTCCTTGCCCTCCCGGCTCGCGACGGCCAGCAGGCGGCCGAGGCTGAAGCCGTGCCGGTTTTGCGCAATGTCCCCGTGGTCGAGGGCCACGGGGGTGGAGGCTGGCTGCGTCTGGCCCTGGACCTGTTCCAGGCAGGTGACGAAAGCCGTTTCCAGGGTCTGGCCATTGAACTGCGTCTGCAGAGCTTGTGGTGTGTCGCAGGCCAGGACCTTGCCGGCGTGCATCAGTGAAATGCGGTCGCAACGCTGGGCTTCGTTCATGAAGTGCGTAGAAAGGAAAATTGTCACGCCTTGCTCGCGGGACAGCTCGATCAATAACCGCCAGAAGTCATCCCGTGCCGCCGGGTCGACGCCTGATGTCGGCTCATCCAGAATCAGGACTTCCGGGCGATGCAACACCGCTACGGCCAGGGACAGGCGCTGGCGCAGGCCCAGGGGTAACGCCCCGGAAGGTTGGTCGGCGAGGTCTTGAAGCTTGAAGCGCTCGATCAGCTCTTCGATACGGCTGCCGCTTTCAGTCTTGGGCAGGTCGAACAGCCTGGCGTGCAAGGCCAGGTTCTGGCGTACGCTCAGTTCGCCATACAGCGAAAAATTCTGGGACATGAAGCCCACCCGTTTGCGGGTCGCCAGGTCCCTGGCGTTGACCGGGTTGCCCAACAGCCTGGCGCTGCCTTCGCTGGCTGGCATGAGTCCGGTCAGCACTTTCATCGTGGTGGTCTTGCCGCAACCGTTTGAACCCAGGAACCCGAAAATTTCCCCACGACCAATGGCGAAGCTGACCTTGTCGACCGCCGTGAATTCACCGAAGCGCAACGTCAGATCGTGGGCTTCGATAGCGATATCGGCGGTGCCGTGGGGCCTGGGGGGAATCGTCAACGGGTCAACGTCGCGGCCGCCATTGCCCTGGAAATGGGTAAACGCTGAATCGAGCTTGCCGTCAGGTGTGACGGCTGCCAATTCTGCGCTCAGTCCCTTGGCCAACAAGCGACCGTTGTCGAGCATCAGGCAATGCTCGAACTGCTCGGCCTCTTCCATATAGGCCGTGGCGACCAACAGAGTCAGTCGTGGTCGTTGCCGGCGTACGTCTTCTATCAGTTCCCAGAACCGTCGCCGGGACAGCGGATCCACGCCGGTGGTGGGTTCGTCGAGAATCAGCAAGTCCGGTTCGTGAATCAGCGCGCAACACAAGCCCAGCTTCTGCTTCATGCCGCCGGACAATTTGCCTGCCGGGCGGTCGGCAAAGCCCTGCAAGTCGGTTGCCAGTAACAGTTTGCCCATGCGCTGTTCGCATTCTGATCGCGACAGTCCGAACAACGTGCCGAAAAACCGGATGTTCTCGCGTATCGACAGGTCCGGATAAAGGTTGCCACCCAGTCCTTGCGGCATGAAAGCGATACGGCGATAGAGGGCAGTGCGATGACGTCGATCTTCAATCGAGGCGCCCAGCACATCCAGTTGGCCGCGCTGCAATTTTTTCACTCCGGCGATCAGCCCCAGCAGACTGGATTTGCCCGCTCCGTCCGGGCCGATCAGGCCACAGCGAGTACCGGCAGGCAGGCTGAAGGCGATGTCGCGCAATGCGACATGCTGGCCGTAGCGATGCTCGATGCCCGTAGCGTGCAGTGCCGGTTCGCCGCCGGTGACGCTCATTGCAGATTGGCCGGCCAGTCAATGGGCGCGGTACGCACGTAGCCGGCGCCAGGCATACCGGGTTTGGCCTGGGGCACTTCACCGGGCCGGGTCAGGCGCACCTTGACGCGAAACACCAGTTTCTGGCGTTCGTCCCGGGTTTCGACTTCCTTGGGAGTGAATTGGGATTTGGCCGCAACGAAGCTGACCGTCGCGGGCAACGGACGCTCGGGGAGGGCATCGAGCAACAGCCGTGCTTCGTCGCCTACCGCCAGTTTCCCGGCCACCGACGCAGGCAGGTAAAGGTTCATGTACTGATCGTTCGGATCGATCATCATCAGCACGCGTCCGCCGGCCCCCAGTACTTCGCCGGGTTCGGCCAGGCGCAGCTGGATCACGCCATCGATGGGCGCGCGCAGGCTGCTGTCGTCTATTTCGCTGGTCAGTTGGGCGACCTGGGCGAGCGTCGCGCCGATGGTGGCGCTTGCCGCCGATAGCTGGGCCCGGGCAGCATTGACTGCGGCATTTGCAGTATCGAAGCGGGCTTGCTGCTGGTCGATGGCCTGTTCGCTGGCGTAACCGCGCTTGAACAATTCCCGCGTTCGCTTGAGTTCCTGTTGGGCAAGCAATTGCTCGCTGTGGCGCAATTGCACGTTGGCCTCGGTGGCGGCGAGGTTCTCCCGCGCCCGCACCACTTCGGCTTCGGCCTGGTTGCGCTGGGCCTCGAGCGTGCGAGTATCCATGCGTGCCAGCAACTGGCCCTTGACCACGGGATCGCCTTCATCGACATGTACCTCAGCCAGGCGGCCGGGGGTTTTGCTGGCGATCTGGACTTCGGTGGCCTCCAGGCGACCATTGCCCATGCTCAGCCCCTCCGGCAGACGGTCCTGCCGTGATTTCCAATAGCCGAAGCCACCGGCGGCCAGCAGCACCGCCATCAGGATGAATGCAAAAAAGCGAGAGCGATGAGAGGGCGTCGACATGTCCGGCATCCTGCGGCTGTAGCGCTGCAGTCTAGCGGGGGTGCCATGGGACGAGATTGATATCCATCAACTCATGGCCAGTCAGTGCAAGGCAATGACCGCCGCCCATTGTTCGGGGGTCACCGGCATGACCGACAGGCGTGAGCCCTTTTGTACCAGCGGCATTTGCGTCAGGGCGGCCTGCTGTTTGAGGTAGTCGAGCTTCAACACACGGGGAAACGTCTCGACATGGGCCACATCGATGGCCGTCCACGGATTTTTTTCGGGGCTGGCCTTGGGGTCGAAATAGTGGCTGTCGGGCTCCAGGGCTGTCGGGTCCGGGTAGGCGGTACGAACGACTCGGCCGATCCCGGCGATTCCGGGTTCAGGGCAACTGGAGTGGTAGAAAAAGAACGAGTCGCCGTGGGCCATGGCCCGCAGGAAGTTGCGCGCCTGATAGTTGCGGACACCGTCCCAGCGTGCCTGGCCGAGTTTCTGCAGGTCCTGGATGGACAGTTCGTCAGGCTCGGATTTCATCAGCCAATAGGCCATGTTTCATACTCCGGTGGCGGTGTTGAAAAAGTTCGCCGATTTTATGACAAACCGACGGTCGGTTGACGCCAGTGTTTGCGTGCCGGTTCAGGTTGCCGCAAAATGCCGACCTTCCAAGCTTGACGCTGCTGCACGGCCAATAAGAAAACCGCTGCTGTCATCGTGTGTGATATGCCTTGAGGGGGGCAATCGATGAAACGCAAACCGGATTTGTTGTGGATTCTGGTCATTCTGTTCGGTCTGGGTGTCGTGACCACCGGTTACGCCCAAAGCCTATGGGCCAGCAAGACCGAAGCACCAATGGACATCACCCAGCCCGCGCCCTCGCTTAAACACTGAAGCTGCCTTGCAGACGCCGCCGGGTATCGCGGCGTCTATCCTGCGACATACCAGCGCTTGTCACTGACCGTTCCTTGCAACGGCACGTCCCAGCTTGCCTGCGCCAGCCGTTCGACCTTTTGACATTCATGGGCCAGCCCCAGCAGTGTCGGCTTGCGCCATTGCTTGCGTCGCGCCAGATAGGCCAGGCTGCGGTCATAAAAACCGCCCCCCATCCCCAGCCGACCTCCGACATCATCGAATCCCACCAGCGGCAACAGCACCAGGTCCAGTGCCCACACCTTGCGTTGCCGGGCAATGCTGACGTGGGGTTCCAGGATGCGAAAACGATTGGGCCGCAACTTCTCGCCAGGACGGATGCGCTGGAAAACCATCTTGGTCCGCGGCCACGGGCTGAGCACCGGCAGATAAGTGGACTTGCCCCGACGCTGGGCGGCCCGTAGCAGCAGACGCGGATCGATTTCGCCATCGTTGGGCAAGTACAGGGCAATGTGCCTGGCGCGGCGAAACAGCGGATGCTGGGCCAGTTGCCGGTAGAGTCCGCGGGCCGCTTCGCGTTGCTGGGCCGGCGTCAGGGCGCGCCGGGCCTGGCGCAGCAGGCGTCGCAATTGTGGGCGGGGCAGCAGCGCGGGCTCGGTCATGATCGATGCTTCGGCAATGGTCGTGGCGACAGGGTAACCGCAAACGCCGTGGCCAGAAATGCCCGCGCCAGACACAACAATGCCAGTCTTGTTGACTGGCATTGTCTGGGATCAGGCTCCCCGGATGAACCGCTGTCGGCTTAGCCCTTGAACCCGAGAGTTCAAGGTGGAAGTTGCAGGGGGCGTTAAGGCTTTCCGTCAAGCGGACATGCACACCGGCCCCAACGTGCAACCCCCGTGGTTGTGCGTATCGGCTCAGGGACATCACCAACTGGCAAGCACCCCAGGGAGTGATGCGAGTATACCTCAGGATGCCTCGCGAATCAGCCCTTGCTGACGTCCGGATCAGTGGTCAGCACCAGATCCACCCGTTCGAGCAGGTCGCGCACCTGCTCACGGGTCGAACCGCTGACTTGCACTTGCGGCGTGTCCTGGCGATGCAAAAGGTCGTGCGTAATGTTCAAGGCGGCCATCACGGCGATGCGGTCGGCACCGATGACTTTGCCGCTGCTGCGGATCTCGCGCATCTTGCCATCCAGGTAACGGGCGGCGCTCACCAGGTTGCTGCGCTCTTCCTGGGGGCAGATGATCGAATACTCTTTATCGAGGATCTGCACGGTAACGCTATTGCTTGAACTCATGAGTCTTGCTCCAGGGCCTTGAGGCGCGAAATCATCGATTCGACCTTACGCCGGGCGATTTCGTTTTTTTCAATGAGGTGCGCGCGTTCCTCGCGCCAGGTTTTTTCCTGAGCTAATAGGAGTCCGTTTTGACGCTTAAGTTGCTCGACCCGGTCAATTAGCAATTCGAGTCTGGCCATCAGCGCTTGCAGGTCGGTGTCTTCCATTGTGTCCACTGAAGAAGGTGTCTGATGGGGATTGGGTCGTACAGCCTCTGATAGTCTTGGCGAGTCTGTCGATGTAGGATACAAGGCCTCCATTCTAGACATAGCGCCGTCTGGCGCCTAGCTGCCCATGCCCATTCAGAATTCACCGTATCAAGCTTTCGCCACCCTGCTGAGCACCAGCGGTCATCCCGTTTCGCCTGCCGAACTGCATGGCCTGTTGCTCGGGCGCAGTTGTGCCGGTGCCGGCTTCGACGCCGAAGGTTGGTTGGCCGACGCCGCCGAGCTGCTTGAAGGCGAGCCGACGGACAACGTCCGCAACGCCCTCATCGGCCTGCAGGAAATGGTCAAGGGCGAATTGACCAGCGACGACATGACCGTCGTCCTGCTGCTGCCCACCGACGACGCGCCGCTGGCCGAGCGCGCCGCTGCCCTGGGTCAATGGTGCCAGGGCTTCCTCGCCGGCTTCGGCCTGACCCGCCGAGCCTATGCGCTGAGTGCAGAGGCCAACGAGGTGCTGCAGGATCTGGCGGCAATCTCCCAGGTCCAGGACGCCCTGGAAGAATCCGAGGACGGCGAGAGCGACTACATGGAGGTGATGGAATACCTGCGGGTCGCGCCTCTGTTGCTGTTCACCGAAACCAGGAAAACCGCCGAGCCGGCCGCCAAGCCATCCTTGCACTGATCGCTGGAAAGGGAACTCCGTCTGCCCATGATCCATATCCCGAAATCGGAATACAGCCGTCGCCGCAAGGCCCTGATGGCGCAGATGGAACCCAACAGCATTGCCATCCTGCCCGCGGCCGCCGTGGCAATCCGCAACCGCGACGTCGAGCATGTCTACCGTCAGGACAGCGATTTCCAGTACCTCAGCGGTTTCCCCGAGCCGCAGGCGGTCATTGTGCTGATCCCCGGCCGGGCTCATGGCGAGTACATCCTGTTCTGTCGCGAGCGCAACGCCGAGCGGGAATTATGGGATGGCCTGCGGGCCGGCCAGGAAGGGGCGATACGCGACTATGGTGCGGACGACGCGTTCCCCATCACCGACATCGACGACATCCTGCCGGGCCTGATCGAGGGCCGTGACCGGGTGTATTCGGCCATGGGCAGCAACCCGGAATTCGACCGGCACCTGATGGAGTGGATCAACGTGATCCGCTCCAAGGCCAACCTCGGTGCCCAGCCGCCGAACGAATTCGTTGCCCTGGATCATCTGCTGCACGACATGCGCCTGTATAAATCGGCGGCGGAATTGAAGGTCATGCGCGAGGCCGCGAGGATCTCCGCCCAGGCGCATATTCGTGCGATGCAGGCGGCGCGTCCGGGCCTGTACGAATACAGCCTGGAAGCCGAACTCGATTACGAGTTCCGCAAGGGCGGGGCGAAGATGCCGGCCTATGGCTCGATCGTTGCGGCAGGCCGTAACGGTTGCATCCTGCACTATCAGCAGAACGACGCGTTGCTCAAGGACGGCGACCTGGTGTTGATCGACGCCGGTTGTGAAATCGACTGCTACGCCAGTGACATCACGCGGACCTGGCCGGTCAACGGCAAATTCTCGCCCGAGCAGAAGGCGATCTACGAGCTGGTACTGGCGGCCCAGGAAGCGGCGTTTGCCGAGATCGCGCCGGACAAGCACTGGAACCAGGCCCATGAAGCGACGGTCCGGGTCATTACCGAGGGGCTGGTACGCTTGGGGCTGCTGGAAGGCGACGTGGACGAATTGATCGCCAGCGAGGCCTACCGGACGTTCTACATGCATCGTGCCGGTCATTGGCTGGGCATGGACGTGCATGACGTGGGCGAGTACCGGGTCGGCGGCGAATGGCGGGTATTGGAAGTCGGCATGACGCTGACGGTAGAGCCGGGTATCTATATCAGCCCGGACAACCGTAGCGTCGCAAAAAAATGGCGCGGCATTGGCGTGCGCATCGAGGATGACGTGGTAGTGACCAGAACCGGTTGTGAAATCCTGAGCCGTGGCGTGCCGAAGACGGTGGCCGAAATCGAGGCCCTGATGGCCGCCGCACGGACCCAGGCGGCATGAGCCGGGTCAACCTGGCGATCATCGGCGGCGGGCTGGTGGGGGCGAGCCTGGCACTGGCGCTGCAGGTCGGCGCCAAGACCCGAGGCTGGACGATCACGCTGATCGAGCCTTTTGCGCCCGGTCATGCCTGGCAACCGAGCTATGACGCCCGGTCCTCGGCGCTGTCGTTCGGTTCCCGGCAGATCTATCAGCGCCTGGGGCTCTGGCAGGAAGTTTCCCGTCGGGCCGAGCCGATCAAGCAGATCCATGTGTCCGATCGCGGACGGTTTTCCACGGCGCGGCTGTCGGCCATGGAAGAGGGCGTGCCGGCCCTGGGCTACGTGGTGGAAAACGCCTGGCTCGGCCAGTGCCTGTGGCACGCCCTGGACCCTGAAGTGGTCAGCTGGCGGTGCCCGGCGCAGGTCACCCGGATGGAGCCGATGGTGGGCGGGTATCGCCTGACATTGGACGACGAAACCCTCCTGGAATGCGACCTTGCAGTGCTGGCCGATGGTGGCCGCTCCAATCTGCGAGAGCAGTTAGGCATCGGCGTGCGGAACCGGCCCTATGACCAGAGCGCACTGATTGCCAACATCACCCCCGGCGTAGCCCACAACGGCATGGCCTTCGAGCGCTTCACCGATGATGGCCCGATGGCCTTGTTGCCGCTGCCGGAGAACCGTTGCGCGCTGGTCTGGACCCGCCAGGGCATGGATGCGCAACGGCTGGCAGCCCTCGACGAGCGCAGTTTCCTCAGCGAATTGCAGGGGGTGTTCGGCTATCGCCTGGGTACCTTGAAGCAGGTGGGCGCGCGACATCTCTATCCACTGGCGCTGGTGGAGGCCGAAGAGCAGGTGCGCCCCCATCTGGCGATCCTGGGCAATGCCGCCCATAGCTTGCATCCGATTGCAGGGCAAGGATTCAACCTGTCCCTGCGCGATGCCCAGGCCCTGGCCGATGCACTGCTCGGCAGCGACAGCGCGCCGGGCGACTTTGCCGTATTGCAGGCCTACCGCGAACGCCAGCGGCTGGACCAGACCTTGACCGTCGGCTTTTCCGATCAGGTCACGCGCCTGTTCAGCAGCAGCCTGCCGCTGGTGTCCCTGGGCCGCAACCTCGGTTTGCTGGGCCTCGACCTGCTGCCACCAGCCAAGCGCTGGTTCGCCCGCCAGGCCATGGGCCTGGGGACCCGGCCCGATGTGTAGTCAGGGTGCCGGACTTTCTTTTCATGGGCGGCCCGTGCCGTCCGCAACACAGGCTTGAAGCATGGAAATGCGTGCAGATCTGCTGATTGTCGGTGCCGGTATGGTCGGCAGCGCCCTGGCGTTGGCGTTGCAGGGCAGTGGCTTGCAAGTGCTGCTGCTGGACGGCAGCCCGATGAGCGTCAAACCCTACGATCCCCAAGCGGCGTTCGAGCCCCGGGTCAGCGCCCTGTCGGCGGCCAGCCAGCGGATCCTCGAGCGCCTGGGTGTGTGGGAGGGCATCACCGCCCGTCGCGCCAGCCCGTACACCGACATGCACGTCTGGGACGGCAGCGGTACCGGGCAGATCCATTTTTCGGCCGCCAGCCTGCATGCCGACGTGTTGGGTCACATCGTGGAAAACCGTGTCGTGCAGGACGCTTTGCTGGACCGGTTGCATGACTGCGATTTGGGCCTGCTGGCCAACGCCCGATTGGAACAGATGCGCCGTTCCGGCGACGACTGGCTGCTGACCCTGGCGGATGGCCGCACCTTGCGCGCGCCGCTGGTCATTGCTGCGGACGGCGCCAATTCCGCCGTGCGGCGCCTGACCGGGGTTGCCACCCGGGAGTGGGATTACATGCACCATGCCATCGTTACCAGCGTGCGCAGCGCCCGGCCGCACCGGATGACGGCCTGGCAGCGTTTCACCGACGACGGCCCTCTGGCGTTCCTGCCCCTGGAGCGAGAGGGCCGGCACGACTGGTGCTCGATTGTCTGGTCCACCACCCCAGGTGAGGCACAGCGACTGATGGCGCTCGATGAGGCTGGCTTCTGCGGCGAGCTGGAGCGGGCCTTCGAAGGCCAGCTCGGCCATGTCATCAGCGCCGACCCGCGCTTGTGCGTGCCGTTGCGTCAGCGGCACGCCAAGCGCTACGTGGCCGAAGGACTGGCGCTGATCGGCGACGCAGCCCACACCATCCATCCTTTGGCCGGGCAGGGGGTGAACCTGGGGTTCCTCGACGCTGCCGTGCTGGCCGAAGTGTTGTTACAGGCAGCCGGACGGGGCGAGCGGCTGGCGGACGTCAAGGTGCTGAGCCGCTACGAACGCCGGCGCATGCCCCATAACCTGGCGCTGATGGCGGCGATGGAGGGTTTCGAGCGGCTATTCCAGGCCGATCCGTTACCGGTGCGCTGGTTGCGCAATACCGGTTTGAAACTGGTGGACCGCTTGCCAGAAGCCAAGGCGCTGTTCGTGCGCGAAGCGCTGGGGTTGACTGGAGATCTGCCGGATCTGGCCAGGGTCTGAGAACTGGGGTGGGGCTCATGGCCTCATCGCAACATTTGGAAACGTCTCGACCCACGGTTCGATTGAGATGCCAAATGTGAGTCCTTATCATTTGCGCTCGTTCACCATCGAGAGACTGCCCCCATGTCGGCACCCAAGCGCCTGCTGTCCGCCCTCGCCCTGACCCTGATCGGCACCACGGCTGTCCAGGCCGCCGATGAGGTGGTGGTTTACTCTTCGCGTATCGACGAGCTGATCAAGCCGGTCTTTGACGCCTACACCAAGAAGACGGGTGTTTCGGTGAAGTTCATCACCGACAAGGAAGCGCCGTTAATGCAGCGCATCAAGGCCGAAGGCGAAAACGCCACGGCCGACCTGCTGTTGACCGTCGACGCCGGCAACCTCTGGCAGGCCGAGCAGATGGGCATCCTCCAGCCGTTCACCTCCCCGGTGATCGACGCCAACATCCCGTCTCAATATCGTGCGTCCTCCCATGCCTGGACCGGCTTGAGCCTGCGGGCGCGGACGATTGTCTATTCCACCGACCGGGTCAAACCAGGCGAGCTGAGCACTTATGAAGCCCTGGCGGGCAACGAGTGGGAAGGCCGCCTGTGCCTGCGCACCTCGAAGAAGGTCTACAACCAGTCCCTGACCGCCACCCTGATCGAAACCCATGGCGCGGAGAAAACCGAGCAGATCCTCAAGGGCTGGGTCCGCAACCTGTCCACGGATGTCTTCTCCGACGACACCGCGCTGCTGGAGGCCATCAACGCCGGGCAGTGCGACGTCGGCATCGTCAACACCTACTACTTCGGCCGCCTGCACCAGCAGAAGCCGGACCTGAAGGTGAAGCTGTTCTGGCCGAACCAGGCTGACCGTGGTGTGCACATCAACCTCTCGGGTATCGGCCTGACCAAGTACGCGCCGCATCCCGAAGCGGCACAAAAACTGGTGGAGTGGATGACCACGCCCGAGGCGCAGAGCATCTTTGCCGACGTCAACCAGGAGTTCCCGGCCAACCCGAAAGTGGAGCCGTCCAAGGAAGTCGCAGCCTGGGGCAAGTTCAAGGCCGACACGTTGCCGGTGGAAGTGGCGGGTAAACGCCAGGCCGAGGCCATTCGCATGATGGACCGCGCCGGCTGGAATTAAGCGCTTCCTGGATCGCAGCCTGTGAGGTTCCTGGCGGTTAGCCAACTGCCAGGAGCGCCGCGGGCTGCGATTTTTTGCGGTTTAATACGCGTCCATTGATCGTCCGAGTATTCTCCTTGGCCCACCCCGTCCAACGCCGCTGGTACCCCCTGGTCTTCGCCATTGCTGCGTTGGTCCTGCTGCCCTTGAGTGTCCTGCTGCTGTCCTGGCAGAGCATCGATGCACAGATCTGGTCCCATCTCTGGGACACCCAGATGCCACGTCTGCTGGGCAACACGCTGACGTTGATCATCGGCGTCGGCGCAGGTGTGACATTACTGGGCGTCAGTCTCGCCTGGCTCACCAGCCTCTGTGAGTTTCCCGGTCGCCGGTGGCTTGACTGGGCGTTGATGTTGCCGTTCGCCATCCCTGCCTACGTGCTGGCATTCGTCTTCGTCGGCCTGCTGGATTTTGCCGGCCCGGTGCAGACGTTGCTGCGTGAGGGGTTCGGCAGCGGCCTGCGTCTGCCCCGGGTCCGTTCCACCGGCGGGGTGATCCTGGTGTTGATCCTGGTTTTCTATCCTTACGTCTACCTGCTGGCGCGAAGTGCGTTCCTGGCCCAGGGCAAGGGATTGATGGAGGCGGCCAGGGTGTTGGGCCAATCGCCCTGGCAGGCGTTCTGGCGGGTGGCGCTGCCGATGGCCCGTCCAGCCATCGGCGCGGGCGTTGCGTTGGCGCTGATGGAGACGCTGGCGGATTTCGGTGCGGTGTCCGTGTTCAACTTCGACACGTTCACCACCGCCATCTATAAGACCTGGTACGGCTTCTTCAGCCTCTCCAGTGCTGCCCAGTTGGCCAGTCTTCTGCTGCTGGCGGTGATGCTGGTGCTCTACGGAGAGCGTCGTGCCCGAGGTGCCCAGCGGGTCAGCAATGAGCGACCCCGGGTCAAGGCGTTGTATCACTTGCGTGGGCTCAAGGCGCTCGCAGCCAGCGGTTGGTGCCTGCTGGTGTTCGCCTGCGCCTTTGTCATTCCGGTCCTGCAACTGGTGGTGTGGTTCTGGCAGCGGGGGCGTTTCGATCTCGATGAGCGTTATGCCGGGTTGATCGTCCACACGCTGTACCTGGGTGGCATGGCGGCATTGGTCACCGTTTGCGTTGCCTTGCTGCTGGCTTTCGCCCGCCGTCTGGCGCCGACCCGTACGATCCGCGCCGGTGTGGGCGTGGCGAACCTGGGATATGCCTTGCCCGGCTCGGTACTGGCGGTGTCGATCATGCTTGCGTTCAGCTACCTGGATCGCGAGTTGGTCATTCCGCTGTCGACCTTGTTGGGCGGCGCGGGCAAGCCCCTGTTGCTGGGCAGTCTGGCGGCTCTGTTGCTGGCGTACCTGGTGCGTTTCCTGGCGGTGGCATACGGCCCGTTGGAGAGCAGCCTGGGACGAATCCGTCCGTCATTGCCGGAAGCGGCACGCAGTCTGGGTGTCAGTGGGCCACGACTGTTTTTCAAAGTGTATCTGCCGTTGCTGCTGCCCGGCACCTTGAGTGCGGCGTTGCTGGTGTTCGTGGATGTCCTCAAGGAAATGCCCGCGACCTTGCTGATGCGCCCGTTCGGCTGGGACACGCTGGCTGTGCGCATCTTCGAAATGACCAGCGAAGGGGAGTGGGCGCGGGCCGCGCTGCCGGCGTTGACCCTGGTACTGGTGGGGCTGTTGCCGGTCATCGGATTAATACGTCGTTCGGCACGCTAGTGTTCACAGGTGCCAGTCTACCGTCATGCGGCTACAATGCGCCGCATTCGGTGCGGTCTGTCTGTCAGACCGGGTAACTGAGAGCGGCTGAAAATGCCCTTCGGCGTTCGCGCCGTGCAGTGCCCGTCCGCACCTTCGCCAAGCCCGGAAGGAGAAACCCATGGGACAGCGTACGCCTCTGTATGACCTTCATCTCGCCCTCGGCGCGAAGATGGTCGATTTTGGCGGTTGGGATATGCCTCTGCATTACGGCTCGCAAGTCGAAGAGCATCATCAGGTGCGTCGCGACTGCGGTGTGTTCGATGTGTCCCACATGACGGTGATCGATGTCGCCGGTCCCCAGGCGAAGTCCTGGTTGCAGCGCTTGCTCGCCAACGATGTCAATCGCTTGCAGGACACGGGCCATGCCCTCTACAGCGCCATGCTCAACGAGCGCGGCGGTATCGTCGACGACATGATCGTCTACCGGATCGAGGACGGTTACCGTCTGGTCTTCAATGCCTCGACCCGCGAGCAGGACCTGGCGTGGATGCAGGCGCAGCTCGGAGCCTATGACGTGCAACTGCGCGAGCGCCCCGAGCTGGCAATGCTGGCTATTCAGGGGCCTCAAGCCCGACACAAGATTGCCGAGCTGGTCACGCAATCCCGTGGTCAGTTGATCCAGCAACTCAAACCCTTCGAAGGTCGTTCCGACGGCGAATGGTTCATCGCCCGCACCGGTTACACCGGAGAGGATGGCCTGGAAATCGTCCTGCCCGCCCATGAAGCCCTGAGTTTCTTCAACGATCTGGTGGGTGCCGGCATTTCTCCAATCGGCCTCGGCGCCCGCGATACCCTGCGCCTGGAAGCTGGCATGAATCTCTACGGCCAGGATATTCATCAAGACGTTTCCCCGCTGGCCTCGAACATGGCGTGGAGCATCGCCTGGGAGCCGGCGAGCCGCCAGTTCATCGGGCGTACGGCGCTGGAAGCCGAACTCGCCGCAGGCGTGCAGCATAAACTGGTCGGCCTGGTGCTCGAAGAGCGCGGGGTTCTGCGTGCCCATCAGGTGGTCCGCATCGCCGATATTGGCGAAGGGGAGATCACCAGTGGTAGTTTTTCTCCTACGCTTAGCAAGTCGATCGCCCTGGCTCGTGTTCCGATGGCTACGGCCGACCGCGCCGAGGTGGAGATTCGTGGTAAGTGGTACCCGGTACGGGTGGTCAAGCCGACCTTTGTCCGCCATGGCAGAACCCTGATCTAACTTTTTGCTGGCCGTTGGCCGCTGACACTTCTCTAGAGGACACAGAATATGAGCGACATCCCTGCCGAACTGCGTTTTGCCGAAAGTCACGAGTGGGCGCGCCTGGAGGCTGACGGTAGTGTCACCGTGGGTATTTCCGATCACGCTCAGGAGGCTCTGGGTGATGTCGTGTTCATCGAGCTGCCGGAGCTTGGCAAAGAATTGGCGGCCGGTGATGCGGCAGGGGTGGTGGAATCGGTGAAGGCAGCGTCGGATATCTATTCGCCCGTGTCGGGTGAAGTCGTTGCAGTCAACGAGGCCCTGGGCGATGAGCCGGAAGCACTGAACAATACGCCCTACGAATCGTGGATCTTCAAGATCAAGCCTTCCAATGCAAGTGCCGATCTGGATCGGTTGCTGGATGCGGCGGGCTACAAGGATTTGATCGGCGAGTAACCGCGAAACCTGTGGGCACGGGCTTGCTCGCGAATGCGGTGTGTCAGTCACCCTTTGTATTGCTGATCCACCGTCATCGCGAGCAGGCTCGCTCCCACAGGGCGGACTGGAGACTTCCAAAGAAAATGCCGCTCGATCGAGCGGCATTTTTCATCGTGTTGAATCAGTCCTGGGCGACGGCGTTTTTCGCCAGGATCGCGTTGGCCAGCTCCATGTCGGAAGCTTGCAGGCCGGGGTTGTCGGCACGGACCTTCTGCATGGCTGCTTCCAGGTATGGGCCACGGATGTTGCCATCACTGGCGACGAAACTGCCGGCATCGTCCTGGGCGGCGACGATCAGCTTGTGATCCTTGAAGGTCAGGTAAGTGGAACCGGTGGTTGCACCGGACGAGATGACGTTACGCCAAAACGTGTCGGCCATTGCCGAGCCAACAGGAAGAGACAGCAAGGCCAGGGTAGCGACAGCCAGTTTGAGACGCATGATGAGTGACTCCACGGGGTTAACTATGACGTTGGATTACCTGCGCCTCGATTCAGTTCCATGACCGTCCGGTCAAGCGTCGCCACGCTCATTTCTGCTCGCTTTGCGGCGTCACCCGCAGCACCTCCTCAACCGTCGTCAGCCCGGCGGCGACTTTCTGTGCGCCGGACAGTCGCAAGCTGCGCATGCCCTCCTTGAATGCCTGGCGACGTACCGCCAGCAGGTCAGTGTCGGCGTGGATGAGTCCCTTGATGTTGTCGCTCAACTGCAGGATTTCGTACACCCCGGCGCGCCCGCGATAGCCGGTGTCACGACATTCCAGGCAGCCGACAGCCTGGTGCGCGTTGCTGGGCAGCGGGGCCTGCCACGGGCGCGTCAGGGTGTGCCAGTCATCCTCGTCCAGAGTCAGGGGCGCCTTGCAATGGGGGCACAGCGTGCGCACCAGGCGCTGGGCCATGACCCCCAGCACCGTCGCCTTGATCAGGTAATGGGGCACGCCGAGTTCCAGCAAGCGGCTGATGGCGCTCGGTGCGTCGTTGGTGTGCAGCGTCGAGAGCACCAGGTGCCCGGTGAGCGCTGCCTGGATGGCCATTTCGGCGGTTTCCAGGTCGCGGATCTCGCCGATCATGATGATGTCCGGATCCTGCCGCATCAGTGCCCGAACGCCGGCGGCAAAGCTCAGGTCGATGTTGTGTTGCACCTGCATCTGATTGAAGGACGTCTCGACCATCTCGATCGGGTCCTCGATGGTGCAAAGGTTCACCTCCGGCGTCGCCAGTTTCTTGAGGGTGGTGTAGAGGGTGGTGGTTTTGCCGGAACCGGTGGGGCCGGTCACCAGGACGATGCCGTTGGGCTGGCGGGTCATGTCCTGCCAGCGACGCAGGTCATCGGCGGAAAAGCCGAGCTGGTCGAAATCCTTGAGCAGCACTTCCGGATCGAAGATCCGCATGACCATTTTTTCGCCGAACGCCGTGGGCAAGGTCGACAGGCGCAATTCCACCTCTCCGCCGTCGGGCGTCTTGGTCTTGACCCGGCCGTCCTGGGGTTTGCGCTTTTCCGCGACGTTCATTCGCCCCAGGTTCTTCAGGCGACTGATGATCGCCATCGTCACCTGTGGCGGGAACTGATAGACGGTGTGCAGCACCCCGTCGATTCGAAATCGCACCGTGCCTTGCTCGCGCCGTGGCTCGATGTGGATATCGCTGGCGCGCTGCTGGAAGGCGTACTGGAACAGCCAGTCGACGATGTTGACGATGTGTGCGTCGTTGGCGTCCGGTTCCTGATCGCTGGCGCCGAGGTTGAGCAGTTGTTCGAAATTGCTCAGGTTGCTCGGTTGCTGGTCGACAGCGGTCGCGCCGCTGACCGATTTGGCGAGGCGATAGAACTCCACGCTCAGGCGCTGGATGTCCACCGGGTTGGCGACCACCCGCTTGATCGGCAGCTTCAGTACGTGGGTCAGATCCGATTCCCAACTGCTGACGTAAGGTTGGGCGCTGGCGACGGTGACGGCGTCGCGATCGACCGCCACCGCCAGGATCTTGTGGCGCTGGGCAAAGGCGTATGACATCAGGGGCGTGACGGCCGCGACGTTGATTTTCAACGGATCGATACGCAGGTAGGGTTGGCCGGCCTGCTGGGCCAACCACAGGGTCAGGTTTTCCAGGTCCAGGCGCTTGCCGGGGCGGCTGAGATCGTCCAGATGCTGGTTGGCGATGAACTCCAGGGGATGCAACTGAGAACTGGCGCTGTGGCGTCGCCGGGCGTTGAGCGCGGTTTCTGCCGAGTCCTGGCTGATGAGGCCCTGGGCGACCAACTGGCGCAACAGATCGTTGAGGTCCAGCCAGCGGTCCTGAGTGGCGTGTTTGGTGGACATGCGGGATTCCTATGTACAATTGCAGCAAAGCCGCGATACAGACGCTTCGGCGTCCTCTCGGTCTGCAAAAGAATAGTCCCGACCCTATGGACCGTTGGGCCACTACCCGACCAATGCGTTTCGAATTCTTGCTCCGGCCGGCCTCAACCCACGGCCTGGGCCGGCTCGAGCCACGTTTCGTCAGCGTTGCGCAGGGTTACCGAACAGACGCTGATCAGGTTACGTAATTTTTCAGCAATAACCTGGGCACGGTGCCAGCTGAGCCCGTCCATGAGGATTTCCATGGTCAGCAGATCATCCTCGCGCTCGACGTGAACCTGCTGCGGCGTCAGGCCCTGCAGGGCAAACAGGTTCAATGCCCGGCACAACACGTCGGCCTCGGCCTCGGTCTGCAACCGATATTGCGCAAGGCAATGGGTGTTGGCGGTGTGCCAGACGTCGGCACGGGTGTGCACCGTGCTGACGGATTCGATTGGGGGCATGATTGATCTCCTGGGGTTCGGGAGAAATATTTGCATGCCGAAACGGGTATTTCTTATCTAATATCAGAGGTATTCGCGGTTCTGCGAATTGTTCAAGTTTATAAATGGATTTTTAAGGATTTATTTATGCAAAGCGAGTTGGACAGTTACGACCGGCGGATACTGGCACTGCTGCAAGAAGACGCTTCGCTCTCCAGCGCCCAGGTTGCCGAGCGCGTGGGTTTGTCCCAATCGCCCTGTTGGCGTCGAATCCAACGGATGAAGGAGGAGGGCATCATCCGCGGGCAGGTGACTTTGCTCGATCGGAAGAAAATCGGTCTTAACACGCAGATCTTCGCTGAAATCAAGCTCAACGCTCACGGTCGGTCGAATTTCACCGAGTTTACCGAGGCGATTCGCGGCTTCCCCGAGGTGCTTGAGTGCTACGTACTGATGGGGTCGGTGGATTTCCTGCTGCGCATCGTCACGGCGGACATCGAGGCGTATGAGCGTTTCTTCTTCGAGAAACTGTCGCTGGTGCCGGGGATTCAGGAGGTGAACTCGATCGTGGCGCTGTCGGAGATCAAGTCCACGACGAGTTTGCCGGTGGTGCGATGATCGGCGTGGGGAATGGTCTGGCCCCATCGCGAGCAGGCTTGCTTCCACAAAGGGTTGGGGTTGTCGCGGATAGTGCGCCCAACCCGGATCGACATGTGGGAGCGAGCCCTGCTCGCGATGGCGATGTTACAGGCGCAACAAGGTCTTCCACGCCCGATTCTGATACACCGCGATCGCCTGCTGCTTACGTGCTTCCAGGGCTTCGTCGGTGATCGGCTCGTTGGCCAGTTGCGCCAGTTTGTTCAGCTCGCCGTAGAGGCGGTCCATTTCCGGGATATCGAGTACCTGCCGGGCATGGTGCAACCAGACCTGGATGCGCTCGATGCGTGGCAACTGTTCGGCCAGGTCTTCCGGCTGCTGCTGATAACGTTGCAATTGCAGGGACGAGGACTCCTCCCCCAGCAGGCGCGGCAGCCAGCTGTTCAATTGTGCGGCCCCCTGGCGATTGCCACGGGTATTGCGCTCGGCCGTCCAGCTACGGGCCAGCAGCCAGCGAGAAGCGTTGAGGGAGAACAGGCCCCAGCGCGGGTCTTGCAGTTCTTCCAGGAACTGCTCGGGCGCGGCCTTGCGCACGTCTTCGTCGTCCAGGCCGGCCTGGACCACCGGGCGCCAGTCTTCCAGCAATGCATCCAGGGCAATGCGCAGGTCGTGGGTCGACTGGCGTGGCGCGGCTTGGCCGAGGCTGCTGAGCAGGGCTCGCAGTTCGGCCAGGTTATCCACCCAGTCCTGCAACAGGCGCCAGTGGCCGTTGAAGCGATATTGCTCGGCCAGGCGCTGGCTGCTGCCCAGCAAATGCCAGCTCAGCGCAGCAAAGGCGTCATCCAGCGGCATCTCGGCGGTCAGCTGTGGAGCCGGCAGGCTCAGGGCGTAGCTGCTTGCATCGTGCAGGCGATAGCCACGCTCGGCCTTGCTGATGTCACAAGGCATCAAGGGCAGGGTCTCGGCCAGCTCGGCGGCCAACTCCAGCAGGGCGGCGGGTTCGCCTTCGCGCAGTTCCAGCTCCAGTTCGCAGATTTCTTCTTTCTGCTTGCCGACCACGACATGGCCCAGGTCCAGCGCGGCTTCGATGACCACTTTGTTTTTTCCACGGCCCCAGGCGATTTCAGCGCGTTCGCGGACGAAATCGGTGGTGAAGATGGCTTTCAGGGCTTTCTTGTCCAGTTCGGCCAGGGATTCGGGCCAGCATTCGCCGTCGAGTTTCTTCAGGTCGAGCTTGGCTTTGGGCAGGTGCCAGTCGTACTCGTTGCGCTCGGACAGGCCGGCGACGCTCTGGCCACGGGTCTTGAGGGTCTGGATCACCTCTTCGCCGTCGCGACGCAGGCGCAGGGCGACTTTGGCCCGGGCCAGGTCACGTTCGGGGGTATCGAAATACTGGTTCATCAGTTCGCGGCGTTCCCAGCCGCCTTTGTTGCGTTTTTTCAGCAGCGGGTGCTCGCGCAGGGCTGCCAGGGTCTCGCGGCTGACGCGGAGTTTGATTTCGGTTTCTTTCTGCATGGCCGGAAAATCCAGGGATCGGGTGCGCAGCCGGGGAGAGGTGTGGCTGCCAAGGTCGTGCAGTGTACAGGAGTCATCCGCCTTGCGTGCCGCGACGGTTTATTACTGGCGCCGGATGGTTCTATGATGGACGTCAATTTGTAAGCCCGGAGACAGCGATGCCTTTGCCATCCATGAAAGATCAGTTCGCTGCCCTGATCGCCGCGCCTTCGGTCAGCTGTACGCAACCGACGCTGGACCAGTCCAACAGTGCCGTGATCGAACTGTTGGCGGGTTGGCTCAGTGACCTTGGATTTTCCTGTGATATCCAGCAGGTCAGCCCCGGCAAGTTCAACCTGCTGGCCAGTTTCGGCAGCGGTCCGGGCGGCCTGGTACTGGCCGGGCATAGCGACACGGTGCCCTTCGATGGTGCGTTGTGGCAGACCGACCCGCTGAAACTGACCGAGGTCGATGGCCGCTGGGTTGGCCTGGGGAGCTGCGACATGAAAGGCTTTTTCGCCCTCGCCATCGAGGCGCTCAAGCCGCTGCTGGACCAGCCGTTCAAGCAGCCGCTGCTGATTCTCGCCACTTCTGACGAGGAAAGCTCCATGGCGGGTGCCCGGGCTCTGGCCGAGGCCGGGCGTCCATTGGGGCGTGCCGCCATCATCGGCGAGCCGACCGGGCTCAGGCCGATTCGCCTGCACAAAGGCGTGATGATGGAGCGCATCGACATCCTCGGGCGCAGCGGTCATTCCTCCGACCCAAGCCTGGGTCGTAGCGCCCTCGAAGCCATGCACGATGCCATGGGGGAACTGCGCGGCCTGCGCCTGCAATGGCAGCGTGAATTCCGCAATCCGCAATTCAGCGTGCCCCAGCCCACCCTGAACTTCGGCTGCATCCACGGTGGCGACAACCCTAACCGAATCTGCGGCCAATGCTCCATGGAGTTCGACCTGCGCCCGCTACCGGGCATGGATCCGCAAGTGCTGCGGGCGGCCATCCAGCAGAAGCTCAACCCGATTGCCGAACGGCATCAGGTCAAGATCGACTATGCGCCGCTGTTCCCCGAAGTGCCGCCGTTCGAGCAGGCCGAGGACGCCGAACTGGTGCGTCTGGCCGAGCGGCTCACGGGTTATCGTGCCGAAGCAGTGGCGTTTGGCACCGAAGCGCCTTATCTTCAGCGCCTTGGCTGCGAAACCCTGGTGCTGGGGCCTGGCGATATCGCCTGTGCCCACCAGCCCGGCGAGTACCTTGAAATGTCACGTTTGCAGCCTACCGTGCAACTGCTGCGGCAGTTGATCGGACATTACTGCCTGACGCCGGCCACGGCCGGCTAAATCGCCCGCATTCGGGCCCGTATTCATGAGGAGAGCGCGCGTGTCGCCAAGCCTGTTCCGACGATAACCATCAGCCTGCTGTGCGTTCTGTTTCGTCTTTTTTTGGCTGTTATTTATTACAGGTCCAGGTTCATGCCCGAATACGTCAATTGGCTTCGCCACGCTTCGCCATACATCAATGCCCACCGTGATTGCACCTTCATCGTCATGCTGCCCGGCGATGGGGTGGAACATCCGAACTTCGGCAATATCGTCCATGACCTGGTGCTGTTGCACAGCCTCGGCGTGCGCCTGGTACTGGTCCATGGTTCGCGCCCGCAGATTGAAACCCGCCTCGCGGCGCGGGGGCTGACCCCTCATTACCACCGTGGTATGCGCATCACCGATGCCGCGACCCTGGAATGCGTGATCGACGCGGTCGGGCAGTTGCGCATCGCCATTGAAGCGCGCCTGTCGATGGACATGGCCTCTTCGCCGATGCAGGGTTCGCGGTTGCGGGTGGCGAGCGGCAACCTGGTCACGGCGCGGCCGATCGGCGTGTTGGAGGGCGTGGATTACCACCACACCGGTGAAGTGCGCCGGGTCGACCGCAAGGGTATCAATCGCCTGCTGGACGAGCGCTCCATCGTGCTGCTGTCGCCGTTGGGCTATTCGCCCACCGGGGAGATCTTCAACCTTGCCTGCGAAGACGTTGCCACCCGCGCGGCCATCGACCTAGCGGCCGATAAACTGCTGCTGTTCGGCTCCGAGCCGGGATTGATCGGTGAGGACGGCCGGCTGGTGCGCGAATTGCGTCCGCAGCAAGTCCCGGCGCATATGCAACGCCTGGGCAGCGATTACCAGGCCGAATTGCTGGATGCGGCGGCCCAGGCCTGCCGGGGCGGCGTGGCCCGCAGTCACATCGTCAGTTACGCCGAGGACGGTGCGCTGCTGGCCGAACTGTTCACCCGCGACGGCAGCGGCACGCTGGTGGCTCAAGAACAATTCGAAGTGGTGCGTGAAGCGGCTATCGAAGATGTCGGTGGCTTGCTGGACCTGATCAGTCCGTTGGAAGAGCAGGGGATTCTTGTACGTCGTTCCCGCGAAGTATTGGAGCGGGAAATCGAACAGTTCAGTGTGGTCGAGCGCGAAGGCATGATCATCGCCTGCGCGGCGCTCTACCAGATCGCCGATTCGGATGCTGGCGAGCTGGCCTGTCTGGCGGTGAACCCGGAATACCGTCACGGCGGTCGTGGCGACGAACTGCTGGAGCGAATCGAAACCCGGGCCCGGGCCCAAGGACTCAAGACGTTGTTCGTGCTCACCACCCGTACCGCCCACTGGTTCCGCGAGCGTGGCTTCGAGCCCAGCAGTGTCGAACGCCTGCCGGCCGCCCGCGCGTCGCTCTACAACTATCAACGCAATTCGAAAATCTTCGAAAAAGCGTTGTAGGCCTTTCTTGCCGATGGTCGCGCTGCCGCGCTCTTCTTGATTTCAGACAATGAGCGTCTAGTCTGGAAAGCCTCAAGATCGGGGCATGCGCGAATGCTTGCTCTTCGAATCGAAGCCCCTCAAAGCGCAGGATCAATTCCTGTGCCTCGTTTGCTTGAATTCGGAAAAGCCCGACGAAGTACTATTCAGTTATCCCAAACGTCGCCGATACGCCATGCCATCGTTTGATGATGCTTTGATGGCAACCATATGTCGAAAAGAGCTGAAAACTAATGAAACAATTCTTTTTGGATTTATAAAGAATCCATTATTCTGCGGGCCGGCATCGCGACGTTAGACCATGGTCGTAATCACAAATGGTTACGATTGACTTGTCAGTCACGGTCTGGCGCTAATCGCGCATCCGCGGATTCCGGGCGTTCGATCCGGAACCACAGATACACAAGAATTAGAAAACGAGAGGAGCGAAGCATGAACAAGTCCACCTTGGCCCTGGCCGTGGCCGTTGGGGTTTTGGCGCAGCAGGCAGGCGCCGCCGGTTTTATTGAAGACAGCAAGGCTACCTTGGGTCTGCGTAACTTCTACATCAACACGGATAACCGTGATTCTGCTGCTACAACGAACAAGTCTGAGGAATGGGGCCAAGGTTTCGACCTGCGCTTCACCTCCGGTTACACCCAAGGCACCGTTGGCTTCGGTATCGATGCCATTGGTCTGCTGGGTATCAAGCTGGATTCGGGCGGCGGTACCAACGGCGCCTCCAACAACAGCTACGGCGGTACGGTCTTCCCGAGCAACTCCAACGGCGAGGCGGTGGATAACTTCTCCAGCCTGGGCCTGACTGCCAAAGCCAAGGTTTCCCAGACCGAGCTGAAGCTGGGCACCTTGCAGCCAAAACTGCCCGTAATCGTGACCAATGACGGTCGTTTGCTGCCGCAAACCTTCCAGGGCGGTCAGATCACCTCGAACGAAATCAAGGACCTGACCCTCATCGGTGGTCAGATCGAGCACGCTAAAGGTCGTAACTCCAGCAACAACGAGGAGTTGTCCATTGCCGGTGCGAACGGTCGTACCGCGAGCGGCCGCGATAGCAACAAATTCATCTACGGTGGCGGTGACTACAAAATCACCAAGGACCTGACTGCCCAGTATTACTACGGCAACCTGGAAGACTTCTACAAGCAGCACTTCCTGGGTCTGGTTCAC
Organism: Pseudomonas sp. AF32; assembly: GCF_022342325.2. Taxonomy (NCBI): domain Bacteria; kingdom Pseudomonadati; phylum Pseudomonadota; class Gammaproteobacteria; order Pseudomonadales; family Pseudomonadaceae; genus Pseudomonas; species Pseudomonas sp. AF32. The sequence continues at coordinate 147,512 of NZ_RQJK02000017.1, forward strand.
AACTGGGCCATCGGTCCGGGCGTACTGAAATCTGATCTGCGCTATTTCAACAGCCGCAGCGACGGCGCCAATGGCCATGATTCCAACTACTACACCACTGGCTACTATGGTGGCAGCGTCACCAAGGGCAAGGTCGACAACAACCTGTACAGCGGCTTGTTCCTCTACACCGTCGCAGGTCACACCTTTGGTGGTGGCTATCAGGCCAGCAACGGCGACAGCGATTTCCCTTGGCTGAACCAGGGTGACGGCTCGTCGGCTTACCTGACTACCGACATGCAGATCGCCAAGTTCGCCCGTGCCGGTGAACGTACCTGGCAGGGTCGCTACTCGTACGACTTCGCCAAGCTCGGTGTGCCTGGCCTGACCGCTGGCGTCATCTATCTGCGTGGCGACAATATTGATCACGCCACCGGTGACAAGACCGAGTGGGAGCGTGACATCACCGTTGGCTACGTTGTACCGGAAGGCGCTCTGAAGAACGTAGGCGTGATGTGGAAAAACGCTACCTGGCGCAACGATATCCCAGGTCAGCGCGACCAGGATGAAAACCGCCTGATCGTCAGCTACTCGATCCCGTTGCTGTAAGTAACGCGCTCGCGTAACGAAAAAAAGCCCCGCCCGGCAACACGCCGGGCGGGGCTTTTACGTTTTCGGTGTCAGATGTCGGACTCTGTTGAGTCCTTGCGCAGTATGTTTGCACTGAACGCAATGAAGTCGCCCAGATGCTGGGTAATGATGGCGATCAGGATAGGCAGTTGCAGTGCTTGATAGTCGTGCACGGCGATATTTCTGAAGCCCACCATATTCTTCAGATTTTTCACCAGGTCCTCGGCGACCCAGCCAGCTTGGTAAAGCAACTCGAACACGTCCCGGGCACTTTGCGGGACGCCCAGGCGTTCACGTCGAATCAGATGTTGCCCCATGTCCAGTGCCGCTTCACAGGCCCGCTGGATATTCAGAACCGCCGAATCCTGGCGGGTAAAATCCGTGGTGAAGGTGGCAGGATTCTTCTCGTACTCTTCCCTCACCCTGGCGACGCAGCGTTCAATACTCGCTGCTTTGTTGATCAGTACGTCATCGGCCATACACGGTGCCTTTTTCCTGAATATCCTTGAGCAAGCCTGCTCGTGCTGCGTCGAAGGCAGTTTTTTCGCTGAGGATAAAACTCTCGTATAGCCCGGCTTGTACGTCTTTGGCCCACAAGCGCTGCCCTCGGGTCACGATCTGGTACTGCATCACGGTTGTTGCTGCACGCAAATCGATCAGATCCACCGGAACCTTGGCTATATCCGCCATATCTCCTGCAATCTGCCATAGCTGCATCGGATCAATTTCGCCGGGCACGAGCACGGCCATATCGACATCGCTGTCGGGTCCTGCGGTTCCTTGCGCATGGCTGCCAAACAGATACACCGCCAATAGGTCAGGGAACCGGTCTTGCAGATGAGTCAACAATGCTTGAATGTCCATGCCGTCTATCCTAGCCGCTCGTTCTGGCATCGGGTTAACAATTTGGCAGGCATGTCAGGAAATTTTGAAAACAAAAAAAAGCCCCGCCCGGCAACGCGCCCGGCGGGGCTTTACGTTTTCGAGTCAGGCCCACCCCTGTAGCCTTTCCCGAAACGACTCCTCTTTCAGCAACTCGAGGCCTTCTCGAACCTCGTTGAGGATGTTGGGCTTATAGATGTGTCGGCGCCAGTGAACACTTTTTTATATTTCCAACAGATCTATAAAGATCAGTATTCATTCTTTTTCAAATCGTTAAGAACGAGGCACAGTCAGGCTCTACAAGATCCTCATCAAGGAGCCGCACCATGAGCCTCAGACTCGGCGACATCGCCCCCGACTTCGAACAGGATTCCAGCGCCGGCAGGATCCGCTTCCATGAATGGCTTGGCGATAGCTGGGGTGTGCTGTTCTCCCACCCGGCGGATTTCACGCCGGTCTGCACCACCGAATTGGGTCTGACCGCCAAGCTCAAGGATGAGTTTGCCAAGCGCGGCGTGAAAGCGATTGCCCTCTCGGTCGACCCGGTGGACTCGCACCACAAGTGGATCGAGGACATCAACGAAACCCAGAACACCGTCGTCAATTTCCCGATCCTGGCGGACGCCGACCGCAAGGTGTCGGACCTCTACGACCTGATCCATCCCAACGCCAGTGACACCCTGACCGTGCGTTCTCTGTTCGTGATCGACCCGAACAAGAAGATTCGCCTGACCATCACCTACCCGGCCAGTACCGGGCGCAATTTCAACGAGATCCTGCGGGTGATCGACTCCTTGCAACTGACCGACAACCACAAAGTCGCCACCCCGGCCAACTGGCAGGACGGCGATGAAGTGGTGATCGTGCCGTCGCTTAAGGATGAGGAAGAAATCAAACGGCGCTTCCCTAAAGGCTATCGCGCTGTGAAACCTTATCTGCGATTGACGCCGCAACCGAATCGGTAACCAAAAACCTGTGGGAGCGAGCCTGCTCGCGATAGCGGAGTGTCAGAGACATTGTTTGAGCTGAGCCGCCGCCATCGCGAGCAGGCTCGCTTGTATGGTAGGACTTGAAGGGAGGAGGAGGGACAAGGCTCGATTCTGACTGTTAGCCGCAGTACAGACTGTGGGAGATTTCGCCCCTCCTCCTTTCACCCAAG
>NZ_RQJK02000018.1:0-143239 GCF_022342325.2 Pseudomonas sp. AF32
CCTGATGCATCGGTACAACTGGATTAGACCGCACCAATTCAACAATGGACTGGCCCCAGCTCAGGCCGAGAAAAAACTTAACGTCGTGTCCGGGATTAGTTGACCACTACAATACAACGTCTGCTCTTTTACGGCGTCGTAGAATGAGTTGACCAGGATCTTTCCGTGATGGTGAAAAATACAGAGGGCGAGGGGGCGGATGCTTGGTTCTGACACGAGTGAAATTCCCTTTTGACTGGATAAGCTGACCACAGGATTCCCCCGCGCAATGCATTCTAAGCTACGAATGGCGGCCAATTATAAAAGAAAGGATACAACCATGACTGATCGTCAGATCATTGTTCCAGATGCCATGAGATTGCTCTGCGAGCAGGCTGGTTATGCACCAGCGGTAAAGGTAGGAAAAACTCTTTACTGCGCTGGTCAGGTAGGCCGGACGCCGGAATTATCAGTTATCGAAGACCCCGAGCAGCAGTTTTTGGCGGCATGGGAAAATCTCCGGCTCGTCTTGGAAGCCGGTGGCTGCGAGTTTGAAGATGTCGTCGAAATGACAACTTATCACGTCGATATTCACCGCCACATGCCAGTTTTCAGACGTGTGAAGGATGAGGTCTTCCCCAGAAGCACGTGTGCATGGACATGCATAGGCGTCAGTGAACTGGCTCGCCCCGGACTTCTCGTGGAGATCAAATGCATCGCCGTAGAACGATAATCTTTCTGATAGACCTTCTCTAGTCCCGCGGGATCGAGGGAATCGACGTAGGGATTTGCCATGATGGTTTGCGGGTATCCTGGCTGTCGAAAACTCGACGCGCCTCACGGAACTCCTCGGCATTTTCGACCACCCACATCCAAACGGGGGACATATGAACCAAGAGCCCCATACCCAGCGCAGTTATCTCGTACTCTACGTGGGGGGGAACTACATCAAACTCCCGCCGGAGCAATAGTCCATCCCGCTCCATGGCTCGTAGCGTCATCGTCAGCATTCGCTGAGTCACTCCAGCCATCTGCCTTTTTATCTCGGCATGGCGCATCGTGCCGTAAACGCCCAGGGCATGCAGGATGCCCAATGACCAACGGCTACCTGCGTGAGCGAGGACCTCTCGCCTGACGCCATCATCATCTTCTCTGAGCGTTTGGCATAGGGCTTCTGCCTGACGCAGAGTGTCCTGACCTATCATTTTTTCCTCCGGTATCACGCGTGTGCCTTCTTACTAGTGCTGCCCAATCGTGCAAGCATTTGCTCATGTTATAGGTAACAGCCTAAGGAGAAAGCATGACCGAAGCGACCTCTCAATCCATTCTCGTCCTTGGCGCCGGCGAACTTGGCCTTCCTGTTTTGCGCAATCTCGCGCAGGTAGCCAAGCGCGTGCCCGGTTCCCAGATCAGCGTCCTTCTCAGGGCGTCGACCATCAATACCCAGGTACCGGAGAAAAAAGTCGAAATCGACGAGCTTCGCGGGCTGGGCATTCAGATGGTCGCCGCGGATCTGGTGAGCGACTCAGTCGATCAACTGGCTGAAGTATTCGCACGTTTCGATACCGTAATAGGCTGTGCAGGCATGGTGGCAGGCCGGGAAACGCCGATGAAGCTGGCTACCGCTGCGCTGAAATCCGGTGTGAAGCGCTACTTCCCATGGCAGTTTGGTGTCGACTTCGAGGTCATTGGTCGCGGCAGTCCTCAGGATCTGTTCGATGCTCAGCTTGATGTTCGCGAATTGCTTCGTGCTCAGGATAAAACGGAATGGGTCATCATCTCGACAGGCATGTTCACCAGCTTTTTATTCGAGCCTGTCTTCGAGGTGGTTGACTTCGAAAATGATACCGTAAACGCGCTGGGCAGCCTTGAGACCAGCGTGACGCTCACGACTCCAGACGATATTGGTGCGCTGACAGCGGAAATTGTTTTCTTCGAACCTCGATTCCGCAATCAGATTGTGTATCTCTCGGGAGACACTGTGACGTATGGAGAGGTTGCGCAGCTCCTTGAACGTGTACTGGGCCGCCCGTTCAAACGTAACGTGTGGACTGTTCCGTACTTGCTTCAGGAACTGGAGAAAGACCCAACGCATCACATCAAGAAGTATCGCGCGGTGTTCGCCCAAGGCAGAGGCGTAGCGTGGCCCAAAGCAGGTACTTTCAACGCGCAGCAATCGATTCAAGTCACGACTGCTGAGGAGTGGGTTCGGGCGAATTTGGCAGCCCCATCAGCATTAGGGCAGTAGCTGAGCGAACGATCCCGCGCTGGAGGCTGACCTGCTACAGTGCTCCTCAGTCTGGCAGCCAAATCAAATGTTATTCCCCTGAAAGCGTGGCTGACCTGGTGCAGTGGTAACTATTTGTTGACGTGGATGGCGAGTGAAAAAAAGCGCAGTAAAAATACGACAACAGCTCATCGTCTATCGGCGTCGGGGGCACGCCTCATAGATCTGCCCAAGCCTCCACTTCGCGATCAAATCGATCACCTATCAGGCGTCGTGTACTCTCAGATCACTGATGTCCGGTCGGTACGCAAGCTCGAAATGTCCTTGCTGATTCCACGAAACGACACGCTCAAACCCGCAATAATCTTTTTCCCTGGCGGCGGCTTTATTTCCAGCCATCACGATAGATTCATTGAGTTGCGATTCGCTTTAGCGCAAAGGGGATTTGTAGTTGCCGCCGCAGAATATCGCGTCCTTCCAGAACGCTACCCTGCGCCGGTAGAGGACTGCAAGACCGCCGTCAGATACCTGCGCGCTCACGCGCAGGACTATGGAATCGATCCCACTCGAATAGGTGTGATTGGTAATTCTGCAGGTGGTTACCTTGCCCAAATGCTTGGCCTGACGAACGACGAGTCTAAATTCGAAAAAGGACCCTACCCAGAACAATCGTCCGCTGTGCAGGCAGTAGCCAGTTTATACGGCTTCTCATCTTTGCTTGATGTCAGTGGTGGCTTCTCGGAGCTTGCTCATGCGACCCACGCTTCTGCAGCTTCGCCTGAAGCGCTACTGGTACACGGTCTGACGGTTGGTGAGCGTGTTGGAAAAAGCATTCAGGATGATCCCCAGCTGGTAGTCTCCTGCAGCACTGTCGGTTATCTGGAAGGTAAAAAGCCTCCATTTCTTATCATGCACGGCACGGCAGACAAACTCGTATCCCCCATGCAATCGGAGCGGCTTTATACCGAGCTGGTTGCACGTGGAAATCACGCCGATTATTACCTTCTCGAAGGAGCAGGTCATGGGGATATCTACTGGTTTCAACCTTCAGTCATCGACAAAGTGGCTGACTGGTTTCAAAGAGTTTTGTGGGAGCAGTTCCGCGGTTGAATAGATGCCGGTACTGATTTTCTGACCATTGCACCATTGCACCATTGCACCATTGCACCATCGCACAGACCTAGCCAGTCACTGAGTCGAAGTCAGTTGCTCACGCCGATAGAGCCAATGTTCATGTCGACGCCTGCGAGGCTAATGGCTTCAAAGCAGGTGGCCTCAGGGATTGCTGTAGGGCCGCCATTGCTGCAACCTCGTCGTTCCATTTTTGTGTGGGGTGAGGCATGGACTGGAGTGACATGCGGGTCTTCCTGGCGATTGCCCGCAGCGGCTCGCTGGGGGGCGCTGCCAGGCAGCTGGGGGTCAGTCACCCGACGGTCGGACGGCGGTTGCAGGTGCTTGAGCAAACCAGTGGGCAGCCCTTTTTTCTGCGGACGGCCCAAGGGCTGGTGCTCACGGACAGTGGCGAGAGGATTCTCAGCCTGGCGCAGGATATGGAGCACAGCGCCCTGGCCATCGAGCGTCGTCTGGCGGGGCATGGCGATCAACCGGAAGGGCTGTTGCGCATCTCCTCAGCCGATTGGTTCGCCTGCCATGTGTTGTCGCCGGTACTGAGCGAACTGGTGCAACGGTATCCATTGATCGTTCCCGAAGTCATCGCCGGGCATCGGCTGTTCGACCTTGCCCGCCGGGATGCCGACATCGCGTTCCGGATCGTGCCCTTCACCGAACCCGACATCGTCCACCGCAAGCTGACTACCCTGCCGTACGGCCTCTACACCGCGTTGCATGCCCCGGCGCCGCAACCCGACGGCGAGGGCCTGGGCCTGATTCTCATGAACGTTGCCCAGGCCCATTACCCGGACGTGCAGTGGCTGCAGCAACGCTATCCGCTGGCTCGCACCGTATTCACCAGCAGCAGCCGGACGGTCCAGGCGCAGATGTGCGCGAAGGGGCTTGGCGTGGCCGTATTGCCTCGTGTCCTCGGGGACTCAGTGCCGGGACTGCGACTGCTGGATGAGGATGAGCCACCGCCAGGGCGAGACATCTGGATGGGGTACCACCGGGACATGCGCCAGATGGACCGGCTGCGCGCGCTGGCCGACCTGGCTTCCAGCATGATCGGCGCGGGGTAAAGCTTGGAAGCTCTTCAGGTCGAGCGAACAGCCGACGCCTCCGATACACGCGCTGGCTGGCGCGCTAACGTCACGCTCACCGCAGCGCCCACGGCCAGGCAGGCGGCGATGCACAGAACAGAAATCTCGAAGGCGTGAGCGATGCTGGCCGCCGTTGCCTGATCCCCCAGCAAGGTATAAAAAACGCCGCCGATCAGTGCGACGCTCAGTGAGGTGCTGATTTGCAACGTTGCACTGGTGATGCCTGCGATCATCCCGGAATATGCCGGCGCGACCCGGCCCGTGACCATGCGCATCAACGTTGGCAGGGCCAGCCCTTGTCCAAATCCGATCAGGAACAGAATGACCATCAGTGTCGTGAGGGGCGGGGCGAGGGTGGGCGGCGTCACTGACAGCAGCCAGCCCAGCCATAGCAGTCCGAATACTTCCAGTCCCATGCCGACGGGGTTCACGTAGTCCGCGAGGACGTGTCTGAGCAGAGGTACGGACAGGGGGCCGAGCAGGAACCCTGCGCCGAACGGCAGGAAGATCAGGCCGGCGTGCAATGCGGTCATCTGCAGCGCACCTTGCATGTACATCGATAACAGCAGGAAAAACACACCGATCGCGTAGAAGCAAAGCGCGACCAGCAGCGCTCGGCCCAGGCCAGGCGCTTTCAGCGCGGCCGGGTCGAGGATGGGCGTTCCACCGACGAGGCGCAGGCGGGTTTCGTAGCGCCAGAACAATACCGCCAGCACTGGGGCAGCGGCGAGCGACAGCCATGCCCACAGCGGCCATCCGGCTTCGCGGCCTTCGATCAACGGTACCACCAGGGCGGTCAGGGTCAGCATCGACAACGCGGTGCCCACCAGGTCCAGCTTGTTCGCGTGCAACGCACGGGTTTCTTTGAGCACAGGGAAGCCGAACGCAATGACCAGCAATGCAATCGGCAGGTTGACCAGGAATATCGCGCGCCACCCCATGCCCAACACGTCGACCGCAATCAGAACACCGCCCAGCGCCTGACCGATCACAGACGCCAGTCCAAACACGGCCCCGTACAGACTCAATGCCAATGGTCTTTGCGAGGCCGGGAAAATCGCCTGCACCGATGCGAGCGCCTGAGGCGCCATCACCGCGGCGGTCACACCCTGCAAGGCGCGTCCGAGGATGAGGAGCCAGGGCGAAGCTGCCAGGCCGCACATCAGCGACGCGGCGGCGAAGCCCAGCAGGCCAAGGAAGAACATCCGCCCGCGGCCGTACAGGTCGCCGAGTCGCCCGCCGGTAATCAGCGTCACGGCATAGAGCGTCGCATAGGAAGAGATCACGAGTTGCTCGGCAGAGGCCGCTGTACCCAGGTCCTCCTGTATCGAGGGCAGGGCGACGTTAACGATAAAAAAATCCAGGGGCGGCAAAAACGCACCTACGAGCAAAATGGCGAACATCAACCAGCGCCGGGGCTCGGGCGCTTCGATTTCGATTTGAGACATGACAGGCATCCTGTGTGGAGAACTCAGGTTTCACGACGAGTGAAGGGCGACGAGTGAAAGACCAGGCTTCTGGCCCGCTCGCGCCAAGTCGCAGGGGCCCAATTTAGGGGATCACTCTGAGTCTTTCGCCTTACAAAACTGCACGGCCACCGTTCATTCGTGTCAGTCCCGCTCTGCTCCAATGATGCTCACAATCGGTCAGGGTTGCTCCAGGCGACCCCTTTATCGACGACTGAGGAGTGAGATATGGCAGGTAAATTCAGCGATCACGTTGCTGTCGTGACCGGCGGGTCCACGGGGATCGGATTTTCCATCGCGCAAGCCTTTATCGCCGAGGGCGCCAAACGCGTTTACATCACTGGACGTTCAGCGGACACGCTGGAGGCGGCGGTTGCCAGACTCGGCGACAAGGCGGTCGCGGTGGTTTCCGATGTCTCGCGTCAGGCGGATCTCGATGCGCTCAAAACAACCATCGAGACGCGGGACGACCGGCTGGACGCCGTGTTCGCGAATGCCGGGATCTGTGAGAAAAATCCCCTTGGAGAAACCAGCGAGGCCGCTTACTACGCAATGTTCGACGTGAACGTCAAAGGTGTTTTCTTCAGCGTTCAAACGCTTCTGCCCTTGATGAAAGACGCTTCGTCCATCGTCTTGACCGCCTCGATCTGTTCCAGCAACGGCATGGAAGGATTGAGCCTGTACAACGCTTCCAAGGCGGCGGTGCGATCGTTTGCACGTACGTGGGCCAATGAGCTCAAGGGTCGTAAAATCCGCGCAAACGTATTGAGCCCTGGCTTCACCCGCACGCCGCTGATGGACAACGGGCTGAAAATGAGCGAGAGCGACATCGCCGCACTGCGCCAATACGTCGAGCAAATCACACCTTTGGGCTACATGGCCCAACCTGAAGAAATCGCCAGCGCGGCACTGTTTCTGGCCTCCGACGATGCCCGATACGTGAACGGCGTGGAGTTGATGGTCGACGGTGGTTTGTCGCAGATCTGAAGCCCTTCGGCGTCAACAGGCTGAACGCGCCCATATGCCCATTGACCACAGAAGCCATCGCACTGATGCTTGCGCAGGCTGCGCCATCGAACGGGCGTGGCCTGCCGGGCTCTCGATCGGGCCAATCCATTCACAGAACCGAGGGAACGTATGCCTGTGACTGTTCGTGTCGCGGTTGCGGACGACGCACAACACCTGCCGGCCATCGAGGCGTCCGCTGCCCTGGCGTTCGGAAGCATTGATGAGCTGAGTTGGGTGGCGCAGTCGCCGCCTATGTCCGTCGAGCGACATTGCCAGCTCATTGTGCTATCGACGTGCTGGGTTGCCCTCGATGACGAAGGCGCGCCGCAAGGGTTTCTCAGTGCCGAGCGCTACGGCGAGGCTCTTCATATCCATGAGGTGTCCGTCGCGCTTCCCTGGCAGGGCCAGGGCTTGGGACGGCGGCTGATAGAAGTTGCGCAGGACCATGCCCGCTCCAACGGGCTGCGTCAGGTTACCCTCACGACATTCCTTGATGTGCCCTGGAACGCCCCGTTTTATGCCCGTATGGGTTTTCAGGCTCAAGCCAGCCAGGACCTGGAGCCGCGACTGGCGGCTCTATTGAGTGGGGAATACCAGCGCGGATACGCTCCGGGCAGCCGCTGTGCGATGGTTTGGTCAGTCGCCTGAGTGCGTGTTGGGCTGTGCGCTTGCTGGGGCACAAGGTCATTTTTTTGAAATGACGCCACTCATGTATTGATGCAGGTCGCGAAAATCCCTGACACTCCAGGCGTGTGGCGGGATCTTCACGCCGTTCTCTTGCAAGGTCCTCGGAATCAGGTCTCCATTGGGACGAAGGATGATCGAGGACACGATCACGCCCGGGTAATCAGCCAGTCGTTTTCTGAAGGCGGGCGTCGTGAGGTCAGGGGTTGGCGGATTGCTTTTCCTGGCCAACGGCCCCGTTCCCTTGATATCCGCCCCGTGGCAAACGGCGCATCTTTGAAGATAGAGAGTCTTCCCATTGGCGTTGTCCGCAAAGGACAGGGTTGGTGCAACGATGGACAACAGTCCTAGCAAAGCGGTGTACAGCATCTTCATTTGTTGTGGGCCTTGTTCAGGGGCGAGCGCGCGTTTCAAATGACTGGCGCAATCGTTCAATCACCTGGTCAATCGACGGCCCCTGGATAGCGGGCGGCGTCGGGCTTTCACCAAATTCACGCCAGATGAATAACGTCAGCTCCGCGCCATCGGTCAGTGTCTGGGCGTTTTCCTGAGTGCCAAAAGTCTCCAGCAGCCTGTATCGCGCATCGTTCCAGAAAAGCTCCTCGACCCAGTCGTACACCGGAATGAAATGGAAGTGGATGGGGTAGCGGGGATCGTGGCCGAATCGGCTGATGTAAAGCCATTTGGGGTTCAGTTGTGCTTCAAGAACGCTCTGGATATCTGCCATGAGGCCACCCAGTTCTGCCAGCGCCGGGGCAGGCAGTCGGGCCAATGAGTTCTCGTAGGTCTTGGAACCGAGCATGACGTAGCCGGGAAGGGCGGATGCCATGTGATGATTGACTGTCCAGTGGTTGGTTTCATGAACGATGAACGGCGGTGCTGATTTCAAAGCAGACTCCCTGTCGTGTATTTCTTTAACTTCGTAACATTTTTAATCGGTGCGCTTACAGGTGATGCCGGTGATAACGGGTGGCGAGCGGACGTAGCCAGCCCTCAAAGAAATGCGTCCTACGGCCAATGACCACTTCGGAAAAAAACGAGGAAGTGTCCGACAACTTTTTAAGGTTGGGCTTCGGACGTATTGCACTTACGATCTGGCACTGCCTTGGTGCCCCGCGTGGCATCCAGCACGCTCAGCTTCGTTTCATATCGTGAGGACAAATCGATGCCTGAAACCCTATGCGTCAAGGCCTATGAACTGACTTGCCGCCATAACGACATTTGGCGCTATGATTACGTCAAATGTCGCAATGAGGTTAGCTTTATGTCCGCAGTGAAGCAAGCAGACAAGCGAGTCACCAAATCCACAGGGAAAACAGGTGCGGGGGCGAGGAGTCTTGCCAGAAAGCCCACGGAGGTTCTGTTGCAGGGTCGAAAAAGCGATGAGCGCTTGCTGATTATCCGGTACGCGCAGGAAGGCTTTTACTTAAGTGACGTCAAGGACATGCTTTCTACGTCCCCTCTGTACATGGAGCATGACTTGGTTCAGCGGATTACAGGAAGATCCGTCCGAACCGTCCAGCGTCTGGCGAAAGAGACTAAGCCCATACGTCTGAACCAGCAACAAAGCACGGTTGCTTTTCAGTATGCCCAGATCCTGGAGCATGCGATCAATGTCTTTGGCAGCCAGCAATTGGCTGAGGACTGGCTGAAAAAACCCTGTAAGTACCTGGATGGATACGTGCCATTGGAGCTGATCGACAACTCGCTGGGCTTTCAAGTAGCGGAGGATTACCTGACTCGGATCGAGAATGGGGTTTATCAATGATTCCGTTGCCCTGGGAAGGTCGATGGCACGCTTGGCGACTGGACCGCGAAATTTACAAGGATACGTGGGACAGCGGTATTGGGGCACAACGAACCGGTGGACGTTGGAATCCGCCTGGACGGCGGGTCATCTACGCCTCCGCTGACCCGTCTACGGCCATTTTGGAAGTTGCGTCCCACCTGGGGTTTGACGCGTTGGACACGGTGCCTTACCTGCTGACATGTTTTGAAGTGCTGGACCCGGCGCTCGTCAAAGTGGTCCAGGCCGAAGACCTGCCGAACCCGAACTGGCTTATTCCGGCTAGACCTTCACCCAATCAACAGCAGTTTGCGGATAAGCTGCTGGCTGAGTACCCTTTCATACTGATTCCTTCTGCGGTGACCCAGCATTCTTGGAATCTGTTGGTAAGCTGCGATTTGGCGACGAATCAATTCAGGCTTGTCTCACAGGAGCGGTTAGGCCTGGATACGCGATTGGTTAAATGAGTTGCTTGACCGAGGAGTGGACTCCCGGGACTCAGCGTCAGCTCATCTTTCCCACCCACGTCCATCGGCCCCGCCGCAACTACCCGATGACGCAGCTTCCGAACATCATAATCAATCAACCTTACTTCTTGACCGAATAATCCCGCCCCCAAACCCGTACCGAACTGATCGCCTCGTTCATCCCCTCGAACACGAACTTCTGCCGCACGGCCGTCTTCGGTGGGATGGTGACTTCATCCGGGTTTTCAAACCCGGTCAGCTTGTTGGCGTAGCCCGCCTGGTCGATCGCGAGCAAGGCGCCGGTCTGGCCGAGGTTGATCAGGCGCAGTTGGGTGTCGGTGCTGTTCTTGAAGCCGAGGGTGATGCTGTAGGTGTCGTCGACGGGCTCCTGCTTGAGCACTTCGATGGTGACGCGGTCTTTGAGTTGCTCGTTGGAGGAGATGATCGCTGCGCCGTCGGTGCCCTGGACCGATTCGCGGCCATCGAGCACGCCTTCGCTGACGCCGCCCAGCAGGTTTTTCCCGGCGGTGATGAACGTCGAGACGGCGGCCTTGGTGGAGTCCTTGATGAGGCTGCCGTCCGTTGGCTCGCCTTCGGCAAGGCACAGGGAACTGAGCAGGAGGCTGGAAAAGAAAAGAGTGGCGCGTGACGGCAGAGCGTTCATACCTGAGTCCTTGAGGTGGGCTGCAACATCGCTATGGGCAGGGCGAACGGCATGATAGCCGTGATCAGCGATCGGTTGCTATGGGCCTGCAGCGTCCCCGCGATGGTGGTGGATGAGATGGGCTATTGCTTCGGTTGGACGTACTGTCGCTGGATGCGTTCCAGCTCGCCCGAGCGACGCAGTTTTTCCAGAGCTTGGGCCCACGCGGCGACCACGCGGTCTTCCGAGTCTGGGCTGAAGGCGATGTACAGTGATGAGCGATAGAGTTCGACGGGCACTTTGCGCAACGTGCCGGGCGCAATATTCAATTGGCGGCTGTAGTAAGCCATGCCCGCCGGCGTGTCACCGACGATGATTTCCGTGCGTCCGGCCAGGAGCATGCGATAAAGCTGCAGACTCCCGGTGGCGCTTTTGTCGAGATTCTTAAAACCACGGGATTGCAGCACTTCGGGGATCAGACCGGCATTTCGCGTGGTGATCTGGGGCGCCTGCAACAGTTGCTCCAGCGAATTGACCGGTTGTCGCGCATCGGCCAACTGGTAAGGGTAAATGGACTCCTCCACGATCGGCCCGACCCACTTGTAGAGCGGTTCGCGCTCGGCTGTGCGGAACATGGAATACAAAATGGTCTTGGGCCGGGTTTTCAAGACCCGGGAACTGCGCATGCTGGGAAGCACCTCTATCGGAAAGTCGTCCCCGGTCAAAGCCATGATGGCCTGGACGATCTCCGTGGTCATGCCGGTGAGTCGATTGTTTTCCAGGTAGTTGTACGGCGCCCATTCTTCGGTGACGACCAGATACGACTCCGCCCGGACCGGCGTGCCGAGCAGTAGGCAGAGCAGCGCAACGACGAATATGGAATGTTTCAAGTGTCCTGCCTGAAGGCCTGGTCGGTGTTCAAAGGGTGATTGGATGAAGGGTAGGATCAGTATAGACCCGGCACGTAGCCTGCGTCGGTTGCAGGTCACGATGCGAGCCCGCCAGACTCAACGCACCCGCTCGCGACTCTGGGCTGCCAGGTCCAATGCCTTTTGCATGTCCAGCCGCGCCGAGCGGCCCACGTCCTTGTCGTTGAGCTGATAGCGGCGCTCCGATGGCAGGATGGGAGCGGTGAGATCCTCGCCATCCATGGCCTCGAAGTCGTGATTGTCGCCGATGGTCATGGCGCTGCGGCGCAGCAGCATGCGCAGCTGTTCGGGTTGCAGCTGCGGGTTGATAGACAGCATCGCCGCCAGCAATCCTGCCACCATGGGGGTGGCATAGGAGGTGCCGCAATGCACGGCGCCTTCCTGCCCGACCTGGGGCGTCGAGGCGTGGGCGCAGGCGGCGGCGGTGATATCGACACGCATATCGATGTTGGAGGAGTCGCGCTTGACCGCATAGGCGGGATCTTCGACGGCGACTCCGGTGCGTTCGCTGCGCTGGTGGCCGCCGACGACCAGCAGTTGCTCGGTGATGAAGGAGGAGGGCAGGCGGTATTCGTCAGTGCCCGAGAACGAAGACCCGTTGCCGGCGGAGTTCACCACCACGACGTCGGGATGGGACTTGCGTAGCCAGAGGAAGAACTCTTCCAGCAACTCTTCGTACCCACCCATGGCGATGCCCGAGCGCAGCAACGAGTCCACTTCGTCGCCTTTGACATCCTTCGCGCCGACCCGGTGGATACCCCAGCTCCAGTTCAACACACGAACGCCGTCTTCCACGAGGTTGACCGAGGCGGCGATGTTCGCGGTGATCCCTGCATCGGAATTACGTTCGACGATCACCTCGAATCCACCACTGGTTTTATCCAGGCCACGGAGAAATCCGGTGTTGCCGCCGTCGTTCCAGCGTGCGGCGAGGATGCCGGCGACGGTGGTGCCATGGTTGTCCGGTTTATCCGCATCGCGTGCGTAGACACACGTGCGCGGCACGGCGCAGGCCCCGAGGTAATCGGCAAAGTCCGCGGTGTCGAAATCCACGTCGCGCTCGATCAGGCCGATGCGCACTGGCTGCGGCCGGATGGGCGCGTGCTGGCCGGGGATGCGCCGCTGGTAGTAATTCACCGCGTCGAGAAAGCGGTTCGCCGCCCATTCATCGGAGTCCTGGGCCGGTTTCTTCGGTTCTTCCGGGCGAGCGGCGGCCTGCTCGGTTTCTTCTGCGGCGGATTCTTCGATCACCACGGCATCCACGCTGGTCTCGCTGCCCAGGCGCAGCACCAGCGCGTCGCGCTGCACCAGGTCACTGGCGGGCAAGCGCAGTTGGTACACGTTCAGCGGCGCGATACTGCCGACCACCTTCGCCCCGTACTTGCTGGCCAGACGCTGGGCTTCCGGCAAGCCTTCGCGATCTTCCTCGATGAGCACGCTGACCAGGTTGACGTAGGTGGTCAGGCCGTCCATGTTCTTCGCCACTTCGTCCGGTGTGGCGGCCAGGACGTGACTGTTGCGCAGGGTCAGCCAGGCTGCATTGCTGGCGCGCGAGCCCTCCTGCAGCCAGAGCGGTCCGCTCTGGTAGTCGGCGCTGTCCAGGCTCAACCGAAGGTTGGCCCCGTCGCGCTGGACGGCCTGCGCCGGTATCGTCTTGTCACCCAGCTTCAGTTGTGGGGTTTCATGGCCCAGGCCGCGCACGGTCAGGCACCAGTCCTGTCGTTGGCTTTGCAGCAGGTCGCCGCAGCGCTTCAGGGTTTCCAGGCGCAGCGGCTCTTGTGCGGAAGCCAGGGTGTGGGTGACCAAGGTGAACAAAGCGGCGAGGGCAGCGGATCGTACGGGCATGAACCAGCAATCTCTGGCAGGGATTTGTTGTTCCGACTGCCACAGGGTGCGCTTCGTTCAGCGGCGCATCAGCCCGCGCCCTTGAGTCTTTCCGACATTTTCACCAGGGCGGCCAACGAATCCGCGCCCATCTTGCGCATCAAGGCGCCGCGTCGCACTTTCACGGTCACTTCGCTCAACCCCAGCCGTCCGGCCACCTGCTTGTTCAGCAGGCCGGAGACCACCAGATCCATCACCTCCCGCTCTCCGTCGGTGAGGGTAAGGTGACGACGTTTCAGCTCATCCATCTTTTCCGCGACCTGACGTCGCTCCCGATCACGACTCAAGCCCAGGCCGATGGCGTCCAGCAGGTCCTGTTCACGAAACGGTTTGGTCAGGAACTCCAGTGCCCCGCCTTTCATGGCTTTCACCGACATGGGGATGTCACCATGGGCGGTGATGAAGACAACCGGAATCTGAATGTTCAAGCGGGCCATTTCCTGCTGGAAATCCAGGCCACTCAAGCCCGGCATCCGCACGTCGAGGATCAGACACGCCGGGGTATCGGCAAGCGTGGCGTCCATGAATTCCCGCGCCGAGCCGAAAGCCATGCTCGGCAGGCCGACGGAGGCCAGGAGGTCCTGCAGTGAGGCGCGCACGGAACTGTCGTCATCGACGATATAGATCATCGATTCGTTGGGGTCATGGGCAGTCATCGGAGTCTCGGGTTACGGCCGGCAGGGTGAAGTGGAAAGTGACGCCCGCCTGTGGATTGCTGGAGACCCAGAGCCGACCGTCATGGGCCTCGATGATGGAACGACTGATGGCCAGGCCCATGCCCATGCCGTCCTGCTTGGTGCTGTAGAACGCGTCGAATATCCGTTCGTGGTCGTTGCCGCTGAGGCCCTTGCCCTGGTCGGACACCGAAAAGAGCAAGCGCTGAGCCGATTCCAGTACGACATTGACCTCCAGGATGCGCTGGTCGACATCGACCTGCCGCATCGCGTCGATCCCGTTCATCGCCAGGTTCAGGATGACCTGCTGGATCTGTACTTCATCCGCCAGCATCGGCGGCAGGCCTTCCTGCACATGCACCTGCAAATTGATGTTTTGATCGTTCAGTTCGCCGGCCAGCAGCCGCAGCGCGGCATTGACCGTGTCGGCGACGTTCAACCACAGCTTGCTGGGCGCCTGGTGCCGGGCCATGCCCCGCAGGCGGGTGATGATCTCACTGGCCCGATGGGTGTCGGCGATGATGCGTTCCACGGCCTGGCGGGCCTTGGGCAGGTTTGGCGGGTCGTTGGCCATCCAGCGCAGGCATGCGCTGCTGCTGGTGGCCATCGCCGCCAGTGGCTGGTTCACTTCGTGGGCGATGGATGCGGCCAGTTCCCCCAGCATGTTGACGCGGGCAATGTGCGCCAGGTGCGCCCGGGTTTTGTGCACCGTGCCGATGGCGGTGGACAGGCGCAGCGCCAGGTAGGTGGTGCCGGCGATGGCGGCGAGGCTGATCAGGACGTTGACCAGCCCGGCCTCCGTATCGCCGAAACGGGTGAGCCGATAGCTGAGGATCGTCAGGAGCATGCAGACGACCGACAGGCCGGCGACCGCGCGCGTCGGCAGGATGCGCACGGCGATCAGCACCACGACGATCTGGAAGACGCCCACCGCGATTTCAAGGTCGGTGACGGTATCGATGGCCGCGATGCCGAGGGACAATCCCAGCAACAGCAGCAGGCGAAGGGTCAATTGAGTGCTTCTCACTGGATATTCATCTCGCATCGCTCCAATGGCCGGCGCAGGCACGCAGTGTATATCGCCTCTGTGCGCCTGGCTCAGGAAGGATTGTCCAGGCTGAACCGGTCAGCCACTTCATCGTAGGCAAACAGCTCCGCGTAGCGTCCCCATTGCGTGACGCAATCCAGGGTAGTCGCAGCGTCGTGCTCCGACATGAAATCCTCCAGTTGGTCCCGAAAGCGTCTGGCGGGTGCCGTGCGGGTCGGACGGTCATCCAGCACCTTGCGCACATGGCCCACCAGGGGAACGTGCCGGAGCAGGTGCTGGGCGAACAATTGTTTGCGCTCGTCGACTGTCGATTGGGCATACCGTCGCCCGGCCGGCAGCAGTGCGATATGGCCGTCCTGCAGGTCGGCCAGACGCATCAGTTGCAGCACCTCGGCCACCGGGAAGAGATCGCTGGGGCTGTAGCGCAAGGTGTCGGCCAGCTCGCGCAGGTCCGCCTGGCCGTCGTAGGGCTGATCGTGCACCGCCTCGATCAGGCCGGCCAGGGCGTTTGTGGAGATCGAAGGCAACACCATGGCCACGCCGCTGCCCGCAAATGCCCCCGTATAGGCTGAACCGTTCCGGCCGCCGCCGGCCATCTGTGCATAGATATGTTCCACCAACGCCTGGAACGCCGGGTCGGCACGATTGCGCGGCTGGCTGAGGTCGACGACGATTTCCTTCATGATCCGTCCCGGATTGGAGGAGAAAATCAGTATCCGGTCGCACATCAGCACCGCTTCTTCGATGTTGTGGGTGACCATCAGGATCGACTTGATCGGCATCCGGCCCTCGCACCACAGATCCAGCAGGTCGGTGCGCAGGGTTTCGGCCGTCAGGACGTCCAGGGCGGAAAACGGCTCGTCCATCAACAGCACATCCGGAGCGACCACCAGCGCGCGGGCCAGGCCGACGCGCTGGCGCATGCCGCCCGACAGCTCCTTGGGAAAGGCGCTTTCGAAACCGTCGAGGCCGATCATGTCGATGGCGGCCAGGGCCCGCCTGCGCCGTTCGGGCGCTGCCACGTCCAGCGCCTCCAGGCCGACCTCCACGTTTTGCAGCACCGTCAGCCAGGGGAACAGGGCGAAGCTCTGGAAGACCATGCGTACCGAGCTGGCCAGCCCGCGGTCATCGGCAGGGAAATCGACCACGCCGGCCGTGGGCGCGATCAGGCCAGCGATGGACCGCAGCAAGGTCGACTTGCCGGAGCCCGAACGTCCCAGCAGGCCGACGATCTCGCCATCGTTCAAGCGCATGCAGACGTCGTCCAGCACCAGTCGCTCGGCACCGCCGGTGGTGCCGTAGACGTGCCGAAGCTGTTGCACATCCACCAGGCAGCGTTTGTCCATGACTGCTTGCATTGGCTCACCTCCCTCAATCAATTCGAAGCCGACGCTCGGCGAACCCGTACAACGGGCGCCACAGCAGACGGTTGAAACCCACGACGAAAACCGACATGACCGTCACCCCCAGGGCCACCCGCGGAAGGTCCCCTGCGGTGGTGGCCTGGGCAATGAAAGCGCCCAGCCCTGAGGCGTAAAGGTGCTCGTCGCCCCAGGAAACGGCCTCGGCGACGATGCTGGCGTTCCACGAACCGCCGGCGGCGGTGAGGGCGCCAGTGACGTAATACGGAAAGATTCCGGGCAGCGCGACCACGCGCCACCACTGCCAACCGCCTATCCGGAAGTTGCGCGCCGCTTCGCGCAAGTCGTTGGGCAGCGCGCTGGCGCCTGCGATCACGTTGAACAGGATGTACCACTGGGTGCCCAGCACCATCAGCGGCGACAGCCAGATATTCGGGTCGAGTTTGAGGGTGACGATGGCGATCACGGCAAAGGGAAACAGCACGTTGGCCGGAAAGGCGGCCAACAACTGCGCAACGGGCTGCAGGCGCTCGGCCCAGCGTGGGTGCAAGCCGATCCACACGCCGATGGGTACCCAGACCAGACTGGCAAGGACGATGAGCACCGCGACCCGCAGCAGGGTGACAAGCCCCAGGCCGAAGGCCCCGATGACATCCTCCAGGCCCAACGTGCTGGCGATGAAACCGGCCAATTGAAGCAGGCCAGCCAGGCAGGCCAGGGCCACCAGGGCGATCCAGGCCCGGTCGGCGACACGACTGAAACCCTCACTGACCTTGAAGCGAAGCTGGGGGAGCCTGGGCAGTCTGTGCATGTACAACGCGGCCTTGATGTCACCCAGCGCGGTCAACATCAACGGCACCAATCGGGTCGAGCGCAACAGGTCGTAGATTCTCGACCGTGGGCGTTTCTGGGCGGCGGTCTGTTCGAAGCGGAATCTGTCCACCCAGGCCACCACGGGCCGGAAGAACAGCAGGTCGTAAAGCAGGATTATGGTGACCATGGCCAGCACTGCCCACACGGTCGCGGCGACGTTCTTCTGTTCGATGGCCAGTGCCAGCCAGGAACCGATGCCCGGCAGGCTCACGGTCGTGTCGCCGACGGTGATCGCCTCGCATGCCACCACGAAGAACCAGCCGCCGGACATCGACATCATCATGTTCCACACCAGGCCCGGCGTGGCGAACGGCAGCTCCAGCCGGATGAAGCGTTGCCAGGGCGAAAAGCCGAATTGTCGGCTGACGTCGTAGAGGTCGTTGGGCACGGTTCTCAGCGACTGATAGACGCTGAACGTCATGTTCCAGACCTGGCTGGTGAAGATGGCGAAGATGGCCGCGCATTCAACGCCCGATTCCTTGCCCGGGAAAAGCCCCATGAAGAACACGACAGTGAAGGTCAGAAAGCCCAGTACCGGTACGGATTGAAGGATATCCAGTGCCGGCAGTATGACCATGGCGGCCTTGCGGCTCTTCGCGGCCAACGTGGCAATGACCAGGGAAAAGACAAAGGAAGCGAACAGTGCGATGAACATGCGCAGCGTGGTGCGCAAGGCATACTCCGGCAAGCGGGCCAGATCCAGCGACAGCGGTGATGCATCCAGCACCCCGAGTGGCTGGTTCATCTGTTCCAGGCCGTAGCCGATGAATGCCGCCAGACCGACGATCAGACCCAGCAGGACGAGATCGGCCCACCAGGAGGTCTGTTGGCCAGGGTTGAAAGTGGTCAATGCCGGCGCGGGGAGTGGAGAGCGCATCGATCACCTCGCTATGGGTTGTGGAGCACGTTGACGGGCTGGGTTGAATGCCCGGCAAGATTAAGCATTGCCTCCGAACAGGGCCAGAAAGACTACGGACATGAAAATATACGTTGGTATATCGCTGATCCGCTTTTTTCGCCGGCAGGTGCGTCTGTAATGAGCCCGATCCCCAGGCCAAACTACACAGCGGATTAATGGCGACAAAAACCTGAAATCACCCCAACCTCTGCGGGAGCACATGAAATCACCCCAACCCCTGTTGGAGCACAGCTTGCTGGCGATGCGGTCGACGCGGTGTGTGCGTTATCGTTCATCGCGGGCAAGCCTTGCTCCCACAGGATCAAGATTCTCGACAGGACTGACTCATGACAAAGATGGCGATTTTTCTCGGTGGTTTTCTCGCGCTGACGCTTCTGATCGGCGCTCTTGCGACGATTTCACCGGTGTAGGATCGCCTGCGCGATTTCCTGCAACCCCATCACCCGTTGCGCGGCGTTGAGCTTGATCGCTTCCTTGGGCATGCCGAAGACCACGCAGCTGGCTTCGTCCTGAGCCACGGTGGCGCTGCCGGCGTCGAGCATTTCCTTCAGGCCGCGGGCGCCGTCGTCACCCATGCCGGTCATGATGACGCCGGTGGCGTTGCGGCCGGCGAACTTGGCCACCGAGCGGAACAGCACGTCCACGGAAGGGCGATGGCGGTTGACCAGCGGGCCGTCCACCACTTGTACGTGATAGAACGCGCCGCTGCGGGTCACCATCATGTGCTTGCCGCCGGGGGCGATCAGCGCCAGGCCGGGGTGGATACGGTCGTTGTTGCGGGCTTCGCGCACTTCGATCTGGCACAGGCTGTTGAGCCGGGCGGCGAACGAGGCGGTGAATTTTTCCGGCATGTGCTGGACGATGACAATGCCTGGGGAAACCCGCGGCAGGGCAGTCAGCACCGCTTCCAGGGCCTGGGTGCCGCCGGTGGAAGTGCCCAGGGCGACGATGCGTTCGGTGGTTTGCGCCATGGCATGGCCGTTGGCGGCGGGCAGTACGGCATCGGCGCTGAGCTTGATGGCCGGTGTCAGCGGGGCCGGGCGCTTGCCCAGGTTCCGGACATTCACCTGGGCCGCAGCGCGAATCGCCGCCACCAGTTCAGGTGCCGACTCCAGGAGAAAGTTCTTCAGGCCGGTGGTGGGCTTGGTGATGATTTCCACCGCGCCGGCCGCCATGGCCTGCAAGGTGGTTTCCGCGCCCCTGGGGGTCAGTGACGAGCAGATCACCACCGGCGTAGGGCGCTCGTTCATGATTTTCTTCAAGAAGGTGATGCCGTCCATGCGCGGCATCTCCACGTCCAGCACGATCACATCCGGCCACTCCCGGGCCAGCTTGTCCATGGCGAAAATAGGGTCGGACGCCGCGCCCATCACGTGGATGTCCGGCGTGTCGCTGAGGATCGCCAGCAACACCTGGCGCACCACGGCGGAGTCGTCCACCAGTAAAACATTGATCTTTTTTGACATGGTTAATGCCGGGTCCTTATCGGTTGGTGCCTGACCCACACATCGCCGTTGCACAGGTCGAAGATGATGCTTCGGTAACCCGTGCTGCCCAGATCCTGGGCAATCAGATCGAGGCGATAGAGGGCGGCCATTTCCAGCGCTGCGTTGATGTTCAGGCGCGCCACGTCGCCGAAGGGGACTTCCCGTTGCAGCTCGGGGAACATCTCGCCGCCGCCGAACAGCTTGAGCTGGTAATCCTCGGGATCGGTGCGGTGGGCCCGGGCCTCGCGCACGAAGAGTTCGATGGCTTCATCGGCGTACATGCCGTTGAGCGCGGTGGAGCAGCGCAGGCGACTGGGCAACATGAAGTGACACATGGCGCCGATCTTGCGCTCGGGGTGCCACAGGGTGATTGCCACGCAGGAGCCGAGGATCGTGCGCAGCCGGGTCGGGCAGGTGGCGAAGCGAAAGTCTCCCGGTGCCAGGTAGACTTCCGCCGCGGCTTTCCTGGCGGTGTTCATGGCTTGCGATAAATCGAAGGAGCCACCAGCTTCAACGCATCGGATACCCCGTTGAGGCTCTCGGAATGGCTTACGATGAAATACCCGCCGGGCTTGAGCCGGGGAACCAGTCGGGCGACCACTTTGCTTTTGGTGGGTTGGTCGAAATAAATCATGACGTTGCGCAGGAAAATCACATCGAACTCCCCCAGATCCGGCAACGTGTCGTTGAGGTTGACCTGGATGAAGTTGACCCGGCTGCGCAATGCCCGGTCGATCAGGAACGTGCCTTGCTGGCTGCCGGTGCCCTTGAGGCAGTATTTCACCAACAACGGCTGGGGCAGGGTGCGGGCGCGTTCCATCGGGTAATGACCGGAGCGAGCCTTGGCCAGGACCTGGGTGCTGATGTCCGAGCCGATGACCTCCCAGGGCGTGGTGCCCAAGCCTTCGGCCAGGGTCATGGCCAGGCTGTAGGGCTCTTCTCCCGACGAACTGGCCGCGCTCCAGAGACGGAAGGTTTTCCCTGGCACCGCATGGGGCAATACGTGCTGGCGCAGGAAATCGAAATGCTTGGGCTCACGGAAAAAGTAGGTTTCGTTGGTGGTGAGCAAGTCCAGCGCCACCTGCAATTCATCGGTGCGCTGGCCGTTCATGATCAACTTGAAATATTCGCCGTAACTGCTCAGCTCGTAGTGCTTGAGGCGTTTGAACAAGCGCCCGGCCACCAGGGCTTTCTTGGCTTGGGACAGGTTGATGCCCGCGGCCTGGTATAACCAGGACTGGAACTGGTTGAACTCCCGGTCACTGAGTGCTTGTGCGTTCCCCGTGCGTTCCTTGCAGGTGTCGGTGTTCACTTTCCTTCAAACTCCAATGCGGCCGGGGCGGCCTCGGCGAGTTGGGACATTTCGTCGATGGACAGCACCCGGTCGACTTCCAGCACGATGACGAACTTGCCGTCGACCTTGGCCATGCCGCTGATGAAGTCGGCACGGATCTTCGCGCCGAAGCTCGGTGGCGGTTCGATCTGCGAAGCCGGGATTTCCAGCACCGCCGACACGGTGTCCACCAGCAGGCCGATGTCCTGAGCCAGGCCGTCCGCGCTGTTGGCCTCGATGATCACCACGCAGGAACGCCGGGTGATCGACGAGTTCTGCCGGCCGAAACGGGCCGACAGATCCACCACCGGCACGACCGCGCCGCGCAGATTGATCACCCCGCGCACGAACGACGGCATCATCGGCACCACGGTCAGGTTGCCGTACTCGATGATTTCCTTGATGCACAGGATGCCGATGGCGAACATTTCCGTGCCCAACATGAATGTCAGGTATTGCGCTTCTTCCTCGACCGCCATGGCGGTGTGACGTGTGGTCGCGATGGCGCCCATGCCGTTTCTCCTTTAAATCGAGCCTGTGTGGCGAGCCGTCAGAACCGGGTGAATTCGGATTCGTCCGGCGCGCTGGCCATGTTGTAGGCAAAGGCCTTGGGCAGCACGGTCACCGTGGCCCGGGTCGGTTTGCGGCTGGTGGGGCCAGGCGTGTTGTCCATTTTTACCGGCAGGCTGGCCGATTTGGCCGGTGTGTCCAGGGTGAAGAAGCTCATGGCCTGTTGCAGTTGTTCGGCCTGGCTGCTCATCTCCTCGGCGGTGGCGGCCAGTTCTTCGCTGCTGGACGCGTTCTGTTGGGTCACCTGGTTGAGCTGGGTCATGGCGGTGTTGATCTGCGCCACGCCGGCGGCCTGTTCTTCGGAGGCGGCGCTGATTTCCTGCACCAGGTCCGAGGTCTTGTTGATCGACGGCACCATTTCGTTGAGCAGGTTGCCGGCTTTCTCGGCCATGTCGACGCTGCTGGAAGACAGTTCGCCGATTTCCTGGGCCGCAACCTGGCTGCGCTCGGCCAGCTTGCGCACTTCGGCGGCGACCACGGCGAAGCCCTTGCCGTGTTCACCGGCTCGGGCGGCCTCGATGGCGGCGTTGAGGGCCAACAGGTTGGTCTGGTAGGCGATGTCGTCGATGATGCTGATGCGCTGGGCGATTTTCTTCATCGCCACCACGGTCTGTTGTACCGATTCGCCGCCATCGGTGGCTTCCTTGGCGGCCTTGCTGGCCATGCCGTCGGTGACCTTGGCGTTCTCGGTGTTCTGGTTGATGCTGGCGCTCATCTGCTCGATGGAGGCGCTGGTTTCCTCGACGCTGGCCGCTTGTTCGCTGGTGGCCTGGCTCATGGATTGCGCGGTGGCACTGACCTGCTCGGAGGCGCTGGCCAGATTGTCCGCCGCGTTACGCACTTCACCGATGATATGGGACAGCTTGCCCACCATGTTTTTCATGGCGTTGAGCACCATGCCGGTTTCGTCCTTGGCGCCGTCTTCTATTTTCGCGTTCAGGTTGCCTTCGGCCAGTTGTTCGGCCACCTGTGCGGCCTGCTTCAAGGGGCGGGAAATGACCCGGGAGATGAACAGCGCCAGGCCAAGGCCGATCAGCAGGGCGGCAGCCAGTACGGCAATGATCGACAGGCGCGATTTTTCAAACAACGCCGTACCGCGCTCGCTGGCCGCGCCAGCGCCGGCATCATTGAGCTCCACCAGTTTTTGCAGGTCGGTGATGACCAGTTCGAACCGGCGCCGGGACTCGCCCTTCAGCAGCACATGGGCGTCTTCGATCAGGTTCTGCCGGGACAGCGCGAGCAAGTCTTTGCTGATTGCCAGGTAAGCGTTCCAGTCGTTGCGGGTGCTTTCGAACAGTTGCCGATCCTGGGCATTGGAGAGCAGTTTTTCGTAGGTCTCCAGGCGTGTTTCAAAACCCTTCCTGGCGTCGTCCGCTTCTTGCTCGACGGATACGCGTTCCTGCTCGGAATCGGCGGTGATATGCCGGTTTTCCTTGAGACGATAGTTTGCCGCATAGAACCGCATGCCCGAAGCCGCGCGCATGGATGGCATCCAGTTTTCGCGAATCTCGGTGGTGGTCCCGTTCACCTCGCCCAGCTGGATGATCGAGAACACCCCCATGACGGCAGTCAGCGCCAGCACCACGAGAAATGAGGTGATCAGTTTGGTGGCGATTCTAAGATCGTAGAACCATTTCATTGGGAAGTACCTCTCCATGGAGTTGCTAAAGCATCAGCGAGCGTTGGCTTGTAATTGAGTAGGGGTGTAGCGGTTTTCGATCTGGGCGATCTGGGTGAGCAACGCCGGGACGTCGAGAATCAATGCCACGGCGCCGCTGCCCAGGATGGTCGAGCCACTGATGCCGCGCAGCGCGCCGAACAGCTTGCCCAGGGGCTTGATGACGGTCTGGAATTCCCCCAGCAGGTCATCCACCACCAGCCCGGCCTTGAGGTCGGCGTAGCGCACCACCACCACGTTCTGCCGGCGCGCGGCAGGGCCTTCGTGGTTGAAGTGGTCACGCAGGTACACCAGGGGCAACACTTCGCCCCGCAGGTCCAGGTAGCCCTGTTCACGGCTGGCAGCGCCGTCGTCTTCGCTCAGTTCGATGCATTCCTGGACCATGTCCAGCGGAATCACGTAGGTGGACTGATCGATGCCGACCAGGAAACCGTTGATGATCGCCAGGGTTAGTGGCAGGCGGATGCGCACAACCGTGCCCTGGCCCGGTTGGCTGTCCAGGTCGACCGTGCCGCGCAGCAGGGTGATGTTGCGCTTGACCACGTCCATGCCCACGCCGCGTCCCGACAAGCTGGTGACGGCCTGGGCGGTGGAGAAGCCGGGCTCGAAGATCAGGTTGTAGATCTCCTGGTCGGTGGGGCTGGCACCGGGGGCGACCAGGCCGCGCTCCTGGGCTTTTTCCAGGATCCGATCGCGGTTCAGGCCGGCGCCGTCGTCGGCGATCTCCAGCACGATACTGCCCGAGTCGTGGTAGGCGTTCAGGTGCAGGTGACCCTTGGCCGGCTTGCCGGCCGCCAGTCGCGCCTCGGCGGTTTCGATGCCGTGGTCCATGGCGTTGCGCAGCAGATGCATGAGCGGGTCGCCGATTTTTTCCACCACGGTCTTGTCCAGCTCGGTTTCCGCGCCGCTGATGATCAGGTCGATGTCCTTGCCCAGTTCCTGGCTGACATCGCGCACCACCCGCCGGAACCGGTTGAAGGTTTCACCAATGGGGATCATGCGCAGACGCAGGGCGCCGTCGAGGATTTCCTCCACCAGCCCGGAGACCCGCGAGGTGGATTCTTGCAACGAATCGTCGTGGCAGTTACGGGCCAGCAGGCTGGTACCGGCGCTGGCGATGACCAGTTCGCCCACCAGATTGATCAGCTCGTCCAGTTTGTCGGCGTTGACCCGCACATAGGCGCCGTCCTTGGCTTTGCTTTCAGTGGTGACGGCTTGTCTGTCGGGGGTTGCCTGGGCAGGTGTCCGCGGGGTCTTGCGCTGGTCCGGCAGCAGTTCGCCGGTGGCCACCAGCGCTGTGTTTTCGTCGCGCTGCGCTTGGGTGGTTGCAACCAGACCGGTATTCACCAGGGCTTCGGCTTCGTCAGCGGCAACGATCTCGATCAGGCAATCTTCCCGGACGAAATCGAAAACTTCGTTGATGGCGGCGTAGCCGGCGCCCGAGCGGAAATCGATGTCGAACCCCAGGTAGCAGGATTCGGCGTCCCAGCTGTCGACCGATGGCATCGCGTCCGTCAGTGTGGCGATGTGGATGATTTCTCCGAGGGTTTGCAGGTAGCGCAGGAACGACAGCGGGTCCATGCCATTACGGAACACGTCCTGGCCAAAGCGCAGGGAGATGTGCCACAGGCGCGTTTCGGAGGGGGCGTCGGTGCCGGCTTCTTTCGCCACTTTCGGCGTCTCGTCAGGCGGAGGCGCCTGGTACTCCTGCAGGACCTGGCACAGCTCCATCTCGCGCTTGAGGGCCGGTGGCGTCAGCGTGCCGCCCTGGTTGGCGACCACATTGATCAGTTCCAGCATGTGGTCGCTGGATTTGAGCAGCACGGCGATCAAACCTGTATCCACCTCGACGCTGCCGTTGCGCAGGCGATCGAGCACGTCTTCGACAATATGGGTGAAGCTGACAATCGGCTCCAGGCCGAACAGGCCTGCGGACCCCTTGATGGTGTGGGCCGCACGGAAGATCGCACCAATGGCGTCATCGTCGCCTGGGTCGTTTTCCAATTGCAGCAGGGATTCCTCCATGGCCTGCAACTGTTCCCGTGCCTCGACGATGAACGTTTGTTGTGCCTGGTCGAGATTGATGCTCACGCTCATATCCTTTGTCGTGTAGGGCCGCGATACAGCAGAGGCTTAGGCCTGCAGACTGCACAGCTCGAGTGTGTCGGTGACGGCTTTGCTGCGACCGGTCAGCGTCAGTTCGGTACCGGCCTTGGGCGCCTCGCGCAATGCCATCAACAGCAGTTGCAACCCGGCGCCGTCCATCTCGGTGACCTGCGACAGGTCCAGCGTCATGCGCGGCATGTTGCCCAGGCAAGGCAGCAACTGAGCTGCCAGCTCGGCGGCGGTGTAGATCGTCAGTTCGCCGTCGATGCTGACCTGGGCGGTGTCATCCTGGGTTTCGTACAGCAACGGCATGGCAGTCTCCGTCGATCAAGGAAGAATCAGCTTGGAAACCGCCGCGAGCATCTGCGCGGGCTGGAATGGCTTGACCACCCACGCCTTGGCGCCTGCTGCCTGGCCTTCCTGTTTTTTCGATTCCTGGGATTCGGTGGTGAGCATGATGATCGGCGTGAACTTGTAGCTGGCCAGCTTCTTGACCTCCTTGACGAAGGTGATGCCGTCCATGTTCGGCATGTTCACGTCGCTGATGATCAGGTGCACCTTCTGGCCGGTGAGCTTGCCCAACGCATCCTTGCCATCGCTGGCCTCGATCACGTCGTAGCCGGCACTTTTCAACGCGATGCCGACGACCTGCCGAACGCTCGCGGAGTCGTCGACAACCAATACACTTTTAGCCATGAACGGCTCTCCTAAAAGAAGGTTATTTCCTGGGAAGTCTGTTGCGCACCGGAGTCGCCGTGGTGATTACGGCGCTGCTCGTCGGTGGCATAAGTGGTTTCCATGCGCGCCAGCCATTGGCGGGCGTCGATGGGGGCGGCCTGGTCGGGCGACTGGCTGGCCTGCTGCATATGCACATGCAGGTCCTCGATGTTGTCGCGCACGTGGCTGAGGATCTGGCTGACCCGATCCTGGAACTGCAGGCTGACCAGTACTTCGGTGAGTTCGTCACGGATACCGAAGCTTTCCTGCTGCAGCATGTCCGCCGATTCGGCGAGCCGTCCGGTCACGCTCTTGAAACGCTCCAGCACGCGCTGGATGCTCTCTTCGGAAGCGGTGACCGAATGGCTGTCCTGGTCCGCGCCGCTGGAGGCGGCCTGGACCAGTTGGGTAATGGCGGTATTGATGATGTCGACCTTGGCCGACATCTGCTGGCCGGTCTCGCTGGACTTGCTCGACAGGCTGCGTACGGCGTCGGCCACCACCGCGAATCCGCGCCCGGCTTCACCCGCCCGGGCGGCCTCGATGGCGGCGTTGAGGGCCAGCAGGTTGGTTTGCGCGGCAATCGCGGCGACGTCCGCGGCCATGGTTCGCAGCTCGCCCGTGTAGGCGGTGAGGTTACGCACCTGGGCCAGGGTTTCGTCGCGGCTGGCCTGGGTGGCCTTCAGGGAGTTGATGACCTGCACCAGTTCGCCTTCACTTTGCGCCAGCACCTGAACGGCGCCGCCGCTGCTTTGTCCGGCCAGCTCACCGGCGGCCAATTGCGAGGCCTGCACGGTCTCCTCCAGACGCGAGGAAATGCCGGTGAAACGGCTGGTCAACGAGACGATCGCGGTTTCGGTTTGTTGACGAGAGCTCTCCACCTGCCTGGCCCAGATGGGCATGGCACCGAGGATCACTTCGTTGAGCTGTGCGCTGGCGGCGTGGTTGGCCTGCTCGATGGTGTGCAGGTCGTGGCGCGCAGTGGCGGCGGCAAAAGCGTTATCGAACCGGCGACGTTGCGAGCGTGCGTCCCAGACTCCGGCACCGATGCCTACGGCCAGGAGCACTGCGCTCAAACCCAGGTTCTGTGCACTGGAGCCGTTGAGCAGCAGCACGCCGGCAGCGGCGACGATGGCTACGAGCACGGTGCTCCAGAGGATACGGGGTTGGGTTGGGGCGAAAGAATGACCGTGTGGGTACGACGTCATGGTTCGGTCCTTGAACAGTGTTGCTAACAGGTTATTGGCGAATAACTGGTTATCTGCGATCCCGGATATGACTTGAAGACCAGTCGTCCGATTTCCGACCTCTGTAGGCAGAAGCCTACTCAGTACGTGGCACTGTGCTATTTCAGATTAGACGCAGTTCGTGAAATGTCGAATCGGACTGACGAAGCTATTGTTCACGCGCCCTCGCCACAAAAGCGGTTCGAGTCAATTCTATGAAGTGTCGTGATTGAGCTAGATTATGGGCACCCGAATTGTCGAACCCACCATCAGAGCCCCCATGCCCGACCAGCCTCTCTGGAAAACCTATCTGCTGTTCCTCGCCCCTATGGTCTTGTCCAATTTCCTGCAATCGATGTCCGGCACGTTCAACAGCATCTACATCGGCCAGATGCTGGGCACCCAGGCACTGGCGGCGGTGTCGGGGATGTTTCCGATCCTGTTCTTCTTCATCGCGCTGGTGATCGGCTTGGGTGCGGGAGCCGGGGTGTTGATCGGGCAGGCTTACGGCGCGCGGGAAACCGGTAAGGTGAAGGCCATTGCCGGTACTACGTTGCTCTTGGGCGCGATCATCGGGCTGACGGCGGCCGTGCTCGGCAGCGTCTTTGCCCGCCAGGCGCTGCAAGGGTTGGGCACGCCGATGGATGTGCTGGACGATGCCGTGTCCTACGCCCGGGTCATGATGTGGACCCTGCCGATACTGCTGGTGTTTGTGCTGTTCACCCAACTGCTGCGGGGAGTGAGTGATACGTTTTCACCGCTGTTGGCATTGTTGGTGTCCACCAGCGTCGGGTTGTTGCTTACGCCGGCATTGATTCGCGGTTGGCTGGGGTTGCCGCAGATGGGGATCCAGAGTGCGGCGCTGGCAGGATTGATTGGCACCGCAGCGGCCATGACGATGCTGGTATGGCGTCTCAATCGCCGCGAGCATGCCCTGGCGCCGGACCGGGCCTTCTTCGCAGCGATGCGCCTGGACAAGGACATCCTCGCCAAGGTCCTGCGCATCGGCCTGCCCACGGGGTTGCAGATGGTGGTGATTTCGCTGTCGGAGCTGGTGATTCTCAGCCTGGTCAACCGTCATGGTTCGGAGGCCACGGCGGCCTATGGCGCGGTGACCCAGATCGTCAATTATGTGCAATTTCCCGCGCTGTCGATTGCCATCACCGCCTCGATCCTCGGCGCCCAGGCCATTGGCGCCGGACGCCTGGAACGCCTGGGGCCGATCCTGCACACGGGCCTGATGATCAACGTCTGGTTGACAGGCGGGCTAGTACTGCTGGGATACCTGCTGTCCCACTGGCTGTTGGGGTTATTCATCACCGCCCCGGCGGCGCGGGTCCAGGCCGAACACCTGCTGCACATCATGCTCTGGAGCCTGCTGGTGTTCGGCTTCCAGGCAATCGTCAGCGGCATTATGCGCGCCAGCGGTACGGTGCTGCCGACGGTAGCGATCTCCATTTTCTGCATCGTGGGTGTCCAGGTGCCGGCGGCGTATCTGCTGGACGCGCACTTCGGCCTGCAAGGCGTGTGGATGGCGTTTCCCGTGGCTTACCTGAGCATGCTGCTGTTGCAGACGGTGTATTACCGGCGTGTGTGGCTGCATCAGTCGATCGAGCGGTTGGTGTAGAGCATTTTTGATCACCACAAGTCCCTTTGTGGGAGCGGGCTTGCTCGCGAAGGCGGGGTATCAGTCACTGAAGGGGTTAATGACACACACCGCTTTCGCGAGCAAGCCCGCTCCCACAGAAGGATGCGCTGTCGGGTGATGTTACAGTGACCCACATTCTCACATCTCCACCGAGGATCCGATGCCAGTCAGTCTTTTACCGAGTAACACTTACCGCGCCTTCCTCTTCGACATGGACGGTACGCTGCTCAACTCCATTGCCGCCGCCGAGCGCATCTGGACACGTTGGGCCTTGCGTCACGGCGTGGACGTGGCGACATTCCTGCCGACCATCCATGGCGTGCGTGCCGTTGACACCATTGCTCGCCAGCATCTGCCGGGGGTGGATGCCGAGGCCGAGGCCAGGCAGATTACCCGCGAAGAAATCGAGGACGTGGAGGGGGTGGTGGACGTTGCCGGTGCGCAGGCATTGCTGCAAAGCCTGCCGCCCGAGCAATGGGCGATCGTCACCTCGGCGCCGATGGCATTGGCCTTGCGTCGGATGGAAGCGGCCGGCATCCCGCGCCCTCGCGTGATGGTCACCGCCGAAGACGTGAGCGACGGCAAGCCCAACCCCGCCTGCTATCGCCTGGCCGCCGAGCGCTTGCAGGTGGCACCGCAGGCATGCCTGGTGTTCGAAGATGCCCACGCCGGTATCCAAGCCGGTGAGGCGGCGGGAGCGGATGTGCTGGTCGTGACGGCAACCCATACGCATCCGCTCTTGACCCGCCACCCTTCGATCGAAGATTACCGGGGGCTTGGCGTCACGGTAGATGAAGCCGGAATGATGGGGCTGTACACAATTTCATAACCACTGCCGGCCCCCTATGGGAGCGAGCCTGCTCGCGATAGCGGCGGGTCAGCCTGCATCGATGTCGAATGTACCGACGCCATCGCGAGCAGGCTCGCTCCCACATTTGATCTGCGGTGACCCAGTCAGATCAGGTCACCACCCGATAGCAGGGCACATACGCCGCGCCGCCTGGCAGTTTCATGCGGTGCTGGGCAACGAACGCCTGGAGCAGGCGGTCGAGGGGTTCCATGATGGCGGCGTCGCCGTGGATTTCGTAGGGACCATGTTCCTCGATCAGGCGGATGCCCTTGTCCTTGACGTTGCCCGCCACGATTCCCGAGAACGCTCGGCGCAGATTGGCGGCCAGTTCGTGTGCCGGCAGGTCGCGGCGCAGGCCCAGGCCGGCCATGTTGGCGTGGGTCGGGTCGAAGGGGCGCTGGAAGCCTTCGTCGATTTTCAGCAGCCAGTTGAAATGAAAGGCGTCGTTGCGCTCACGGCGGAACTGCTTCACTTCCTTGAGCCCCTGGGTCATCTTGCGTGCCACTTCGGCCGGGTCGTCGATGATGATCTGGTAGTGTTTCTGGGCGGCCTCGCCCAGGGTCGCGCCGACAAAGGCATGCAGTTGATCGAAGTATGGCGCGGCGCTTTTCGGCCCGGTGAGGACCACCGGGAAGGGCAGGTCCTGGTTGGCCGGGTGCATCAGGATGCCCAGCAGGTACAGGAACTCTTCCGCCGTACCGGCACCGCCCGGGAAAATGATGATGCCATGGCCGACGCGCACGAAGGCTTCGAGGCGTTTCTCGATGTCCGGCAGGATCACCAGCTCGTTGACGATCGGGTTCGGCGCCTCGGCGGCGATGATGCCCGGCTCCGTCAGACCCAGGTAACGACCGCCATGGATCCGCTGCTTGGCGTGGGCAATGGTCGCGCCCTTCATCGGGCCTTTCATCACGCCCGGGCCGCAGCCGGTGCAGATGTCCAGGCTGCGCAGGCCCAGCTCGTGGCCGACCTTCTTGGTGTATTTGTATTCTTCGGTGTTGATCGAATGACCGCCCCAGCACACGACGATCTTCGGCTCCACGCCCGGGCGCAACGTACGGGCGTTGCGCAGCAGATGGAACACGTAGTCACTGATGCCCTGGGACGAGCTGAGGTCGATGCGCTGGCTGTCCAGTTCGTTCTCGGTGTAGACGATGTCGCGCAGGGCGCTGAACAGCATCTCGCGGGTGCTGGCGATCATCTCGCCGTCGACGAAGGCATCGGCCGGCGCGTTCAGCAATTCCAGGCGTACGCCCCGGTCCTGCTGGTGAATGCGGATCTCGAAATCCTTATAGGCTTCCAGGATGGTTTTGGCGTTGTCGACATGGGCGCCGGTGTTGAGGATGGCCAGGGCGCACTGGCGGAAGAGGGTATAGATACTGCCGGAACCGGCTTCGCTCAGTTGCTGGACTTCGCGCTGGGACAGGGTCTCCAGGCTGCCCTTGGGGCTGACCGAGGCGTTGATTACATGTCTTTGAGTCATTCAGCTTTCCTTGAAAACGATGCCATGCACACAGCGACGGCATCTTGTAAAAACCGTCCACGCAGAAGATCGCATGATCCTTGCGGTACCGCCATGGACTTTGATCCGGACCCGTCGGGTCGGTTGCAACGCAAAATGAGCCCCAGCATAGCTAAATCGACCGTTCAGGCGATAATGCGCGACACTTTTTTGCGCCCGTACGAGGAAATAGCATCGCGATGTTCGAAATCAAACCGTGGGACGCCGCTCTCTACCGACAGCAGACTCGACGCAGCACGCTCATTGTTGCGGTGGTGTTCCTGGCACTGGCGATGTTGCTGTCCAGCCTCGCCGTGATGCTGTTCGGCACGCCCGGGGGCGATAACTTTCGTTTCAACCTGGGGGGAGTCATTGCAGCCGTACTGGCGATGGTCGTGCTGATGCGCCTGTATTTCTGGTCCCAGCCGTGGATGGCCGCAGCGGTGTACGGCTGGCAGCTCAAGCGCAGCCTGATGAGTATCACCAACGTCATGCACCAGGTGAAGGCCGGCGTGGAGGCTGGGGATCCGGTCGCCATGAAAGTGCTGAGGTTTTATCACCTGGGACTGGCCCAGATGCATCAACTGGACGCCAACTCCAGCGCCCAGGGTTCGCTGGAGCGAGAGGCTGCCGAGCATGTGGCGGCCATGCAGGCGCTGGGCCTGGATATTCACCAGCCGCGCCTGGAGCCTGCCTGGATCGAGGCGGTGAAACGGGCTTCCAAGCCACGCTGAAACGATCCGCTCGTCGGTTTGCCAACAGGAAAATCAAACCCGCTGCGCAGGATCCCTTTCTCATGGACAGTCATGGAAAAGGAGCGACGACATGCAAGGAAAAAATACCAAGGGACGTTGGGCGGTGATATGTGCCGCGGCGGTGGGGTTGAGCGGTTGCGCGGGTGGTAATACCGATTCGTCCGTGAGCGTACCCGGGGCCGAGAAGACTCCGAGCACCATCACCCTGGAAGCCGGGGCTGGCGTGCTGCAGGACAAACCCCCGCTGCAGGCGCTGGATACGTATCTCGACGGCTTTCATTTCTACAACGGCCGGATGTCCGGGCAAATGGAAGCCCATCACTACTGCACGGCGCTGAACGAGGAAGTCTTCCAGTGCGCCATCTTCGACGGCAACACTTCCCGCGCCAAGTTGATGGGTGTGGAATACATCATCAGCAAGCGGCTGTTCGAAGGCTTGCCCGCCAGCGAGAAGCAACTGTGGCACAGCCATGCGCATGAAGTGAAATCCGGACAACTGATCGCCCCCGGCATCCCTGACGTGGCGGAAACCCGGCTGATGGAAAAGCTGGTGGGCACCTATGGCAAGACCTGGCACACCTGGCATCCCGAGCAGGGCAACCCACTGCCTTACGGCGTGCCGCAGTTGATGATGGGGTTTACCGCGGACGGGCAGATCGACCCGCAACGGGTGCGCGAACGCGACAGCCGCATGGGGGTGGACAGTGAAGCGAAGAAGCGCGCCCGGGCCCGTATCGAAACCCCGGCGGTGGATCCTGGTGCGGATGCCTGGCAGAAAGGGCGGGTGTGGCAGATCAAGGATCCGACAGGCGAACACGCCCATTGATGCCTGGAAATGAATCGGCTGGTGAGGGGGACAAGTTCTCTCGCCACCGGATCGTTATGACGGCAAGAGTAAGCCAGGCGAAGTGAAGGGCAGGATGTTTAATTAACGCACTGCTAAAGGTAAATAATCAGGGTTGTTTAAAGTGCCCCGGCACCCCATGTTCTTCTTCTGTGGGTCGGGTTCTTTTCTGAACTTGAATGTCACTGAGTTCAACGCCCTTGAGTTCGCTGAAAGAAATCCTCAGCAGGGCCTCGGCTTCGCCGACGCTGAGCGTCTCGGTGTCGGCCTCCAGCACCCGGCTGTCGGGTTGCCCGTTGGCGATAAAGCTGACAATGAATCGGTCCTGATGGCTCATGCTGACCTCGACAAAATAAGCGCCGGGGCGCAGCGGACTGCGCCCCAACGGTCCTCCGGGTTACGATTTCCTGCCGCCGCCATGGCTGCGTTCGCCACCTTTCCTACCGGCTTCGGAGGCTTTTTCCCGGTCGTTGGCAAAGTTTCCGCCCGAAGCGTGTCCACCTTTTTTGCCGGCTTCGGAAGCTTTCTCACGGTCGTTTGCGAAGTTACCTGGGTTCTTGTTTCCGCTATTAGCCATTTCGAGATTCCTCATTTTGGTTAAGCGAGTAACTGCCTCGCATTACTGTGAAAGAAAATGCCGGCGGGAAGTTTAAAAAAATCGTTTCGCTGGCGACGAGTGGTAAAAAAGTTATACAGCCGTTGCGCTTGGAAGTTGTACAGCCGCTTCGCTTGAAAGTTACGGGCGCCATGAATGGTTACAAGTGGAATATTTAAAGAGGCCAACGTCTTGCAGCCGGTCAATCGTCGCCTCCGCTGACTTTCCAGTGCTTGGCATCCGCTGGAAACACCACCTGCTCGACCCGATGCGCAATGCCGAACGCCAGAGAGTTTTCCGCCGGGATGACCCGCTCCTCGGCGCACAGGCATTTGAAAATATCCAACTGAGTGGCGGCGCCGGCGGTTTCCTTGACGTAGATCTCCACGTACCGCGCCACGTCGTTGTCCAGGCTGGACAGGTATTCGCGCAAGCGGGAATGGTCCACCGATTTCTGGCCGAAATACCAGTTCATCGGGTGGATCAAAAAGCGCGAATGAGGCGTGGTGGTGCGGTCGCTGGCGGCCAGGTACATGACGATGCCCATCGACTCGATGTTGCCGGCATTCACGGCGCGCACCGGCACGGGCAATGACTTGATGAAGGTGTAGAGGGTAAAGCCGAAATTGGTGCTGCCGCCCACTGTAGAGAGGTTGAGCATCAATGAGTCGGCGCCTTTTTCGATGGCTTCCAGACAATTGTCCCGGAAGCGTTCCGTAGTTCCCTGATCGATCTGGCAATGAAAGTGGACGATATGTTCGGACATCTCAAGCTCCTGTCGACTTCATTCGTTGAAGTGTCTGCGGATCGGCGGCGCCGTACAGTTGGGAGTTCTCAGGCTGTCGGATGTTCCTCTTTCGTACAGAGCCTAGCAGGGCCGTGGCGGATGTCTCGGACGTCGGATGTTTCGATCAGCAGGCTTCGGCGGCTTGCGCCAGCCGCTGCAAAAACATCGCCAGTGCGGCTTCTTCTTCGCTGAGACCCTTGCGTACCCGGGGTTTGGGCAGCTCTCTCAGGGCTCCGAGCAGGAAGCCCTCCAGGACGGCCGGGTGGATGTAGCATTTACGACAGACGGTCGGTGTGTTGCCCAATTGCTGGGCGACCTGGCGGACCATTTCGACGACGTGTTTCCTGGCCTCCGTCTCGGTGTCCCAGCTCAATGTGCGCAGCCCGGCCAGTGCCGCTGCGCTACCGGCCCAGGTGCGGTAGTCCTTGGCGGTGAAGTCGGCGCCGGTGAGGATCTTGAGGTAGGCGTTGATGTCCGATGAGGTGACGCTGTGGCGCTCGCCGTTCTCGTCCAGGTACTGGAACAGGTTCTGGCCGGGTATTTCCTGACAGCGCTTGATGATCCGCGCCAGGCGCCGGTCCTTGACGGTGATCTGGTGTTCGACGCCGCTTTTGCCTCGGAACTGGAAAGCGATGGCGCTACCGTTCACCTCGACATGCTTATTGCGCAGGGTGGTCAGGCCGTAGGAGCGATTGTCCCGGGCGTACTGAGTGTTGCCGACGCGAATCAGCGTCACGTCCAGCAAGGTGATGACCGTGGCCAGGACTTTGTCGCGGCTGAAGCCGGGCGTGGCGAGGATCGCTTCCAGGCGTTTGCGCAGGCGTGGCAGGGCGCGACCGAACTCCAGCATGCGCGAATATTTGTCGGCGTCGCGCACCTCGCGCCAGCGTGCATGGTAGCGATACTGCTTGCGCCCACGGGCATCTCGACCGGTGGCCTGGAGATGGCCGCGCGGGTCGGGGCAGATCCAGACGTCGGTGTAGGCCGGCGGGACCGCCAGGGCATTGATGCGCTGGATTTCAGCCGCGTCGGTGATGCGCTGGCCCTGCGGGTCGAAATAACAGAATTTGCCCCGTAACTTCTTGCGGGTGATGCCGGGGCCGCTGTCGTCGACATAATGCAGGTCGGGCGGCAATGCGTGCGGGGGCGGGGTGTCGGGCATGAAAGAATCCTTGGCGGAAGATCCGGGGAAGCCTATGGATTCATTGACCGCAGGCCGTTGCGGTCGTGCCGGATTTTTAAGCCCTGGACCTTGTGGGCGTGGCAATGGCCCACTTGTGGGAGCAAGGCTTGCCCGCGATGACGTTGGCACGCTCAACATCATCGGTACAGACAGACCGCCGTCGCGAGCAGGCTCGCTCCCACAGAGTCACACCCACAGAGTCACTTGGATGCCTCGGGGCTTACGCCAACACCGCTACTGCCTTGATCTGTGCCCACAACGATTGCCCCGGATGCAACTGCAACTGATCACGCGAGTAACGGGTGATGCGCGCCAACAGCGGGGTGCCGGCCGCTTCCAGGCGGATCAGCACATGGGCGGCGTTGTCGGCGGCCAGTTCGCTGATCACCGTGACCGGCAGGCGGTTGAGGATGCTGGTGTGGGCGTCGTTCGCCAGGCTGAGGCTGACGTCCCGTGCCTGGACCTTGAAGCGCAGTGGTCGTCCGCAGGCCAGCGGCGTATGGGCGACGCGCACCTCCAATTGACTGTCGGGGAGCGTGAGGGTGAGCAACTGATAGCCGGCGTCATAACCGCTGACGTTACCCTGGATGACCACGCCCGCGTCGTCCCCCAGCGCCAGCGGCAGGTCGAGCCGGGCCAGGGTTTCGCCAATCGGTCCGCTGGCGAGGGCACGACCGGCATCGAGCAGCACGATATGGTCGGCCAGGCGCGCCACTTCGTCCTGGGAATGGCTGACGTACACCACCGGGATATCCAGTTCATCGTGCAAACGTTGCAGATAGGGCAGGATTTCGTTCTTGCGCCGGGTATCGAGCGCGGCCAGGGGTTCATCCATCAACAGCAGGCGCGGGCTGGTCAACAACGCCCGGGCGATACCCACCCGTTGGCGTTCGCCGCCGGACAGGGTGTGCGGCTGTCGATCCAGAAGGTGGCCGATGCCCAGCAGTTCGGTCGCCTGATCCAGGCTCACCCGCCGCTGTGCCGGCGCGATACGCTTGAAGCCGAACGTCAGGTTGGCCTGCACCGACAGGTGGGCGAACAGGCTCGCCTCCTGGAATACATACCCCAATGCCCGTTGATAAGGCGGTACGAACACGCCGCGTGCGGTGTCCTGCCAGACTTGACCATTGACCTCGATAAAACCCTGCTTCGGCTGCTCGAGTCCTGCCATGCAGCGCAGGCAGGTGGTCTTGCCGGACCCGGACTGACCATATAGCGCGGTCACGCCACGGCCCGGCAACTGCACATCCAGGTCGAGGGAAAAATCCCCACGGTCGAGCTGAAAACGCGCTTGAATCATCGATCAGCTCCAACCGGACCGGGTTTTGCGACTGGAATACAGCGCCAGCAGCACCAGAAACGAGAACAGCAGCATCGCCGACGCCAGCCAGTGAGCCTGGGCGTACTCCAGGGCTTCGACATGGTCGTAGATCTGCACCGACACCACTCGGGTTTTTTCCGGAATATTGCCGCCGATCATCAGCACGACGCCGAACTCGCCGACGGTGTGGGCGAAACCAAGAATCGCGGCGGTGATGAAGCCGGGCCGGGCCAGGGGCACAATGACACTGAAAAACGTGTCCCATGGGGCGGCGCGCAAGGTGGCGGCGACCTCCAGCGGACGGTTGCCAATGGCCGCGAAGGCGTTTTGCAACGGTTGCACCACGAACGGCATGGAATAGATCACTGAGCCGACCACCAGCCCGGCGAAACTGAAGGTGAGGCTACCTAACCCGAGGCCCTGGGTGAGTTGACCGAGCCAGCCGTTCGGCCCGAGCGCCAACAACAGATAGAAGCCGATGACCGTGGGCGGCAGCACCAACGGTAACGCCACCACGGCACCCACCGGCCCGCGTAGCCAGGAACGGGTCTGCGACAGCCACAGGGCGATGGGCGTGCCGATGAGCAGGAGGATCACCGTGGTCACGGAGGCGAGTTTCAGGGTCAGCCAGATGGCGGCGCAGTCGGCGCTGGTCAGTGGCATTTAGCGTTGATACCCATAGGCCTGGATGATGGCAGCCGCTTTCGGGCCCTTGAGATAGTCCACCAAAGCCATGGCGGCGGGGTTGTCCCGGCCTTTGTCGAGGATGACCGCGTCCTGCTTGATCGGATCGTGCAGTTCGGCCGGGACGATCCATGCCGAACCGCTGCTGAGCTTGCCGTCCTTGTACACCTGGGACAAGGCAACGAAGCCGAGCTCGGCGTTGCCGGTGGAGGCGAACTGATACGCCTGGGTGATGTTCTGGCCCTCGACGATTTTGCTCTTGACCTGCGAGGTCAGCCCCAGCTTGTCCAGCACCTGGGTTGCAGCCAGGCCGTAGGGCGCTGCTTTCGGGTTGGCGATGGAAAGGTGTCGGTAGGCGTTGTCCTTGAGCACCTGGCCCTTGTCGTCGACATAGCCGTCCTTGGCCGACCATAGCGCCAGCGTGCCGATGGCGTAGGTGAAGCGCGAGCCCTTGACGGTGTTGCCTTCGCTTTCGAGTCTGGCCGGGGTGGTGTCGTCGGCGGCGAGGAACACCTCGAATGGCGCGCCGTTCTTGATCTGCGTGTAGAACTGCCCGGTGGCGCCGTACGCCGCCACCAGTTTATGCCCGGTGTCTTTTTCGAAATCGGCGGCAATGGCCTGGATCGGCGCGGTGAAATTGGCGGCGACCGCCACCTGCACCTCATCGGCCTGAACGGTGCCGATGATCAGAAAGGGAAGCAGCAACAGCGAGAAACGGGGGAGGTGCATGGGCAAGGCTCCGTAGGGGCAAGTTCGCTATATACGGAAATATATAGCGAATGCCTGGCAAACGGAACGCGGCATTTTGTCGGCCACTGACCTGCCCGGATGTTGCGGTGGCCTGCCATTCCCTGTGGGAGCCTGTTCCGGGCGGCGATCCGACGATCACGTTCGATCAGGCAACCACCACCCTCAGGCCTTACCCCGACCCTGCAACAGCGCCAACGCCTCCTCAGCCAGTCGCCGGGTCAACTCGGCGCTGGGCAACTCGCGCCCCATGGGAAACGCCTGGCCGGCCCAGAGGTTGCTGAAGTCCGCTTCGTCCTTGGCGCGCAACGGCATCAACGCACCACCGGCCAGAGGAAAGGCCGGGGCCAGCGGGCTCATCGGGCCCACCTCGCGCATCACCCGGTTGACGATGCCCCGCGCCGGTCGGCCGGTGAACAGGTTGGTCACCGCTGTCTGGCTTTCCTTGGCCGTGCGCAACGCCCGGTGATGGGACGCGCTGATCTTGGCCTCGGGCGTGAACAGATAGGCGCTGCCCAGTTGCACTGCCGATGCGCCAAGGGCAAACGCGGCGACGATGCCCCGCGCATCGCCAATACCGCCGGCGGCGATGACCGGCACCTTCACCGCGTCCACGACCTGGGGCAGCAAGGCGAACAGGCCCACCTGGGTATTGAGGTCGTCACTGAGGAACATCCCGCGATGGCCGCCGGCCTCGTAGCCCATCGCGATGATCGCATCACAACCGTGCTGCTCCAGCCAGATGGCTTCCTCGACCGTGGTCGCCGACGACAGAATCTTCGCTCCCGTGGCTTTCACCCGATTCAGCAGGGACTGCTCCGGCAGGCCGAAATGGAAGCTGACCACTTTCGGCCGCAGCTCTTCAAGGACCCGGCAGGCCGCATCGTCGAATGGTGTGCGATTGGACACGGGCGTTGGCGCATCGAAATCGGCACCCAATTCCTCGTAGTAAGGTTTGAGCCGGTGCTTCCAGGCCTCGGCGCGTTCCTCATTGAACACCGGCGGCTGGTGGCTGAAAAAATTCACGTTGAAGGGTTTGTCGGTCTGTTCGCCGATGGTTGTCAGTGCCTGACGCAACTGCTCGACATCCAGCATCGCCGCCGGCATCGAGCCCAGTCCGCCGGCCTTGCAGGTGGCGACCACCATGGCCGGGCCAGTCACGCCGGCCAGGGGACCCTGGATAATGGGGAGTTCGATACCGAG
Source organism: Pseudomonas sp. AF32 (assembly GCF_022342325.2). NCBI lineage: Bacteria > Pseudomonadati > Pseudomonadota > Gammaproteobacteria > Pseudomonadales > Pseudomonadaceae > Pseudomonas > Pseudomonas sp. AF32. The sequence goes on from NZ_RQJK02000018.1 coordinate 39,397, forward strand.
CAGATCGAGAATGCGGGTGTCTGGCCATTGGCTCATGTGTGGAGCTCCGGAGGCGAAATGAAACAGCGTTTTAGCAGGTGTACCCCGGCCAGGGCCAGTCGAGTTTTTCAATCGAAAGCGACCGTTTGATCCTTCGATGGAGAGGATTACCATGCGTGCTTCACTTTCTCAGGAGCCTGCACCATGGACGTCAAACTCAAGGCAGTCGAACCTTTCACCGTGGCCGGTTTGCAGGTGCGCACCCGCAACGCCGACGAGCAGCAGCCCGACACGGCCAGGATCGGTCCGATGTGGGAACGGTTTTTCACCGAAGGGCTGTTCGACAAAATCCCGGCCCGGCAGTCGGAATCGTTTGTCTATGGGGTGTACTCCAACTATGAGTCCGACGCCACGGGGCATTTCGATGTGACGGCCGGGGTGCAGGTGGACGCAACGAGCGCAGGCTACCCCGCCGTGGACATCGAGGGCGGGGATTACCTGGTGTTTTCGGCCAGCGGGCCTATGCCTGACTGCGTGATCCAGACCTGGGGCCTGATCTGGGCCTACTTTGCCGACAACCCGCAAACCCTGCGCCGTTTCGCCACCGATTTCGAGGTCTATAGTGGCCCCGATTCAGTGGCGATCTACATCGGCGTTCAGTCCTCGGACGAGCGTTCCAGCGCCAGCAACTGACGCTTGCGCTCCACGCCCCAGCGATAGCCCGACAGGTTGCCGTCGCTGCGCACCACCCGATGGCAGGGGATCGCCACGGCCAGGCTGTTGGCGCCGCAGGCCTGGGCGACGGCGCGAACGGCCTTGGGCAGGCCGATCCGCTGGGCGATTTCGGCATAGCTGGCAGTGCTGCCCGGCGGGATGTCCCGCAGGGCCTGCCAGACCCGTTCCTGGAACGCGGTGCCGCGCAGGTCCAACGGCAAATCCAGACCCAGCGCCGGCGCTTCGACGAAGCCGATCACCTGGGCAATCAGTTGCTCGAATTCCCGGTCGGCACCGATGAGGTTGGCACGGCGGAATTTATCCTGCAGGTCGCGCACCAGCGCGTCCGGGTCGTCCCCCAGCAGGATCGCGCAGACGCCGCGTTCGCTCTGTGCCACCAGGATCGCCCCAAGGGAGCACTGCCCGACGGCGAAGCGGATGTCGGTGTTCTGCCCGGCGGCCCGGTAGTCGGTGGGCTTCATACCCAGCACTTTATCGGCGGCTTCGTAAAAACGGCTGTTGGAATTGAAACCGGCGTCGTACAGCGCTTCGGTGATAGACCCGGCATCGGCCAGGCGTTCGCGTACCTTGCGTGAGCGGTGGGCGGCGGCATAGCCCTTGGGCGTCAGTCCGGTGACCGCCTTGAATACGCGATGAAAGTGGAAAGGGCTCAAGCCGGCATTGCGCGCCAGCTCATTCAAGCCTGGCAGTTCGTCAGCCGCCTCGATCTGCCGGCAGGCTGCCGCGACCCGTGCCGCTTGTTGGGCGGCGATCTGGGTCTGGTCCCTGGCCGTACGCTTGCTGGGGCGGTATCCCGCCGCCTGGGCCTGTTCCGGCGTGTCGAAGAACTCGACATTGCGCGGGTTGGGCAGGCGCGACAGGCTGCTGGGGTGGCAATAGATACCGGTGGTTTTCACGCCATATACGAATTGCCCGTCGGCGCGCGGATCCCGGGCGAGCACGGCGGCCCAGCGTGGGTCCAGTTCAGGAGCAAGGGTATTCGAAGGATTGTTCATGGTCGTTATGTCCGGTGGCCCGTTTTGGCTACAGTAGCCAGCCTGGAAAATGCCGACACTCCGGGTCTTGCGGTTGAATTGTGCATCGTTATCCGGCGGTGCGGAATGTCAGGTTGATCCGTTGGGCACCCAGTTGCGGATGCGCGCCATCCTTGAGCGGCAGCACGCCGTGATAACGCAACCGGTCCACGCCACCCCAGACCACAATGTCGCCATGGAACAAGGGGACGCGCAGGCTCTTGTCGCTGCGCTCGAAGCCACCGAACTGGAACACTGCCGGCAGGCCCAGGGATATCGACACGATGGGCGCGGTGAGTGAGCGCTCGTTCTTGTCCTGGTGCAGCGACATCCGTGCGCCGGGTACGTAGCGGTTGATCAGGCAGGCATCGGGCTCGAAATGCTCGAAGTTCGCCGCTCGGGCAGCCGCCTGGGCCAGTTCCCGGAACACTGCCGGCATGTCGGGCCAGGGCTGGCCGGACTGCGGGTCACGGGACGTGTAGCGATAGCCGCTGCGGTCGGTGGTCCAGCCCAGCGCCCCGCAACTGCTCAAGGCCACCGACATGGTAAAGCCGCCGGGCGTGACCATCTGCCGGAACGGCGCGGCCCGCAAGACCGCTTCGAGGTCCGGCAGCAAACGCTCCAGCCAGGGTAGGGCGAACCCGCGCAGCACGAATGCCTGCTGGCCGATCCGTTCGGTCTGGCCAGGCGTGGAGGGGGCCTGGTCGGCAAACAGATCCAACGTGATCGGGGTGTTGTCACTGCGCATCATGAAAAATGATTCCTAACGTATGTCGCCTGCCACTGTGCACGCAGCTGACACCGTGGCGCATGTTCACCCGATAATAACCGCGAACGCCCTTGACGGGCCGCTGATGCACGGCGAACACCACCGCATCGCCCTGTTTCAGACCGATGACCTGCGGCCGCGACTGCATACGCGGGCGTTGCTCGGTGAGGACGAACTCGCCGCCGGTGAAATCCAGGCCCGGCTCGGACAACAGGATCGCTACCTGCAAGGGAAAGACCTGTTCCCCATAGAGATCCTGATGCAGGCAGTTGTAGTCCTGCGGGCCGTATTGCAGCAACAGGGGAGTGGGGCGCAGTTGCCCGGCGTCATGGCAGCGCTGAAGAAAAGTGCGATGGTCATCGGGGTATCGAACGTCGATGCCCATGCGTTCGTTCCAGCGGTTGGCCATGGGCACCAGCGCCGGGTACAACGACTGACGCAACTGCTGAACGATGTCGGGTAGCGGATAACGAAAATACTGGTATTCGCCACGTCCGAAGCCGTGCCGGGCCATGATGACCCGGGAGCGAAAATGCTCCGGCTCGGCGTACAGGCTGCTGAGCCGCCGGCACAGGGTAGGCGGCAGCAGGTTGCGGATGACTGCACTGCCGTCCTGGTCGAGACTGTGTTCGAGGTCCGGCCAGTTGGGGTTTTGTACAGGTAGGGGCTGCGACGGCAGATGAGCGACGGGTGACATGAAGACAATCCCTGGTAGAAGGATTGGTCAGTCTGACAACCGCCTGGACGGGCGCCACTCCGGATCTTGCGGTTCATCTCACCAGGCAATCATCGGGATGATTGCTACAGCGCCTTACTGACCCTGACCTCGCTGATGACATCATCGGTCTGCCCATGCAACGCCTCTAGCGCCGCCCGGGCTTCTTCCTCGGTGCCGGTTTGCAATTGTGCGAATTCAAAGCGGCGCTCGCCGTTGAGTTTGTATTTGATGACGTATTTGCTCGTCTGGGCCACGGTTCAACCTGCTATCAGAGTGATTATTGCTCAGCCCAGCTTCGAGCTGGAGCGCCGGATGATCTTGATCTTGTGGGTCAGGTTGGGCTTGCGCGTGACGCTGATGGCGCGACGGCTGACGGTGTCGATGGTAATGTTCCAGAAACCGGTGCTCGGGGCGGTGATTTTCGCCGGGAATTTATCGAACGCACCGCCATGGTAGGTGTGCCGGCCGCCATTCTTGAAGCTGCGGAAGTTGGCGTCGCTCATCAGGCGGATGTTGCACATTTGGGAACACTCGATGACAACGATGTCGTCTTCGTTGAGGTGCTCGCGCTGGTGGATGAATTTCATGGCGCCTCCAGAAGGGCATTTCTAGGCAAAACAAAACGGCAGGAACTGCTATAAGAGGTGCAGTTTATCAGCACCGTGGGTGAATAGCCGACCTGTGTTGCGGGCCTTGCCCACTTATCGCAACGATGCCGGATAAAAAAGCGACGCGGGCCGGAGAAAAACTCCGTTTGTACTGTCGGAGGGTCTTTATTGGAGGAAACATATGAAGCGCAGCGTGTGGGTATTGGCATTGGCCTTGGGTGGATGTGCATCGGTATCGGACATCAACCAGACGCCGCCCACCATGAGCTTCATCTCCGGCAAGAAACCTCACGAATATGCCAAGTGTGTTGCCGACCAATTGGCCGGCAGCCGTGGTGCCTTGCAGATGGAACCGCACAAGAACGGGGTCCGGTTGATTATTCCCGGCAAGCTGTCGTCCCTTCCGGCAGCGGTGTTCGACATTGAAGAGCGTTCCAGTGGCAGCAGCGTCAAGCTTCACGAGAGCATGTCCAATGTCCCGGTGCGGCCCGGCGACGTGCAGGACGCGGCCAACGCTTGCATCTCCGGTTAAGGGCTCAGGGGCCGGCTTCCCCAGGGGCCCGATGCACCGAGGCGATCCGTCCGCTTACTTCTTGCGAGGGGTGCCTGCGGGAGCCCGCTCACGCGTCTTGGCCGCCGGAGCTGGGCGTTCGTCGTGGAAGACTGCCGCCACTTCCACCGCCATCGCTTTGCTGGGCAGGGGACCGGCCACCTGCTCGCCGTGGTAGTTGATGATCCACCACTGTCCGTCCTTTCCCTGGCTGACCGAGTAACCGTTTGCGTTTCGTGTTGCAGACATCGAGTGACCTCATTGGCGTGATCAAGGGGCGCATGATACTTCATCTGCACGAAAACAGTGCTTGCGGGCCTCCAACGAGACCGCCGGCCCCTCGAAACGAAAGGGCGATTGAACTATCCGCCGGTTTATTTCTCTATGATGGCATCGGTTAGCCAGTGCGGGCATTGTAAGGTGTCCGCAGCCTGATTAGACTGCGCCGAAATTCGTCGTACACACCGCCTTTACAAGGATTCATATGATCAAGAAATGCTTGTTCCCAGCAGCCGGTTACGGTACTCGCTTCCTGCCAGCGACTAAAGCCATGCCCAAAGAAATGCTGCCGGTGGTGAACAAGCCACTGATCCAGTACGGTGTCGAAGAAGCCCTCGATGCGGGCCTGAATGAAATCTCCATCGTGACGGGTCGTGGCAAGCGTGCGCTGGAAGACCATTTCGACATCAGCTACGAGCTGGAAAACCAGATCAAGGGCACCGACAAGGAAAAATACCTGGTCGGCATTCGCAAACTGCTGGACGAGTGTTCGTTCTCCTACACCCGCCAGACCGAAATGAAGGGCCTGGGCCACGCTATCCTGACCGGCCGTCCGCTGATCGGTGACGAACCTTTCGCCGTGGTACTGGCGGACGACTTGTGCGTCAACCTGGAAGGCGACGGCGTCCTGACCCAGATGGTCAAGCTGTACAAGCAGTTCCGCTGCTCCATCGTGGCGATCCAGGAAGTCGATCCGCAGGAAACCAACAAGTACGGTGTGATCGCCGGCGAGATGATCCGCGACGACATCTACCGCGTTCACAGCATGGTCGAGAAACCAAAACCTGAAGATGCCCCATCGAACCTGGCCATCATCGGTCGTTACATCCTGACCCCGGACATCTTCGATCTGATCGAACAGACCGAGCCAGGCAAGGGCGGTGAGATCCAGATCACCGACGCGCTGATGAAACAGGCCCAGAACGGCTGCGTCATGGCCTACAAGTTCAAGGGCAAGCGTTTCGACTGCGGTGGCGCCGAAGGCTACATCGACGCGACCAACTTCTGCTTCGAGAACTTCTACAAGACTGGCAAGGCTTACTGATAGCCCGCGCCGTACCTTGAAAAACGCCCCGACTGGTTCGGGGCGTTTTTTTTCGCCAGTATCCTGCCTGAAATAAACCTGTGGTGAGGGGGTGAATCCCCTCACCACACTTGCGCACGAACTACGGGTATGCTGATGGCCTGCCAAAGGAGAGAGTAATGGCCTACGATTTTGACTTGTATGTAATTGGCGCTGGTTCCGGCGGCGTGCGGGCTGCGCGGTTCGCTGCCGGTTTTGGCGCCAGGGTGGCCGTGGCGGAAAGCCGCTACTTGGGCGGTACGTGCGTTAACGTGGGTTGCGTGCCCAAGAAGTTGCTGGTCTATGGCGCTCATTACGCCGAGGATTTCGAACAGGCATCGGCCTATGGCTGGTCTGCGGGCGAGGCGAGTTTCGACTGGGCTACGCTGATCGCCAACAAGAATCAGGAAATCAACCGCCTCAACGGCATCTATCGCAACCTGCTGGTCAACAGCGGGGTGACCCTGCATGAGGGCCACGCGAAGGTAACCGGTCCTCATGAAATCGAGATCAACGGCCAGCGTCACACCGCCGAACATATCCTGATTGCCACTGGGGGCTGGCCGGTGATTCCAGATATACCGGGGCGCGAACATGCCATCAGTTCCAACGAGGCTTTTTTCCTCAAGGAATTGCCCAAGCGCGTGCTGGTGGTGGGCGGCGGCTACATAGCAGTGGAGTTTGCGGGAATTTTCCATGGAATGGGCGCGCAGACATCGTTGTTGTACCGCGGCGAGCTGTTCCTGCGGGGCTTCGACGGCGCGGTCCGCAAGCACTTGGCCGAGGAACTGACACGGCGCGGGCTGGAGCTGCAGTTCAACGCCGATATTCAGCGCATCGATAAACAGGCTGACGGCAGCCTGCAGGTGACCCTCAAGGACGGTCGCCTCCTGTCCACCGATTGCGTGTTCTATGCCACCGGCCGGCGACCGATGCTCGACAACCTCGGTCTGGAGAACACCGCGGTCACGCTGGACGAAAAAGGCTTTGTCCAGGTCAACGAAAAGTATGAAACCCAGGAACCGTCCATCCTGGCCATCGGCGACGTGATCGGTCGTGTGCAACTCACGCCCGTGGCCCTGGCCGAAGGCATGGCAGTGGCGCGACGGCTGTACAAGCCCGAGCAGTACCGCCTGGTGGATTACCGGATGATTCCCACCGCCGTGTTCAGCCTGCCCAACATCGGCACGGTGGGTCTGACCGAAGAACAGGCACGGGAAGAGGGGTACGAGGTGCAAATTTTTGAAAGCCGCTTCCGGCCGATGAAGCTGAGCCTCACCGACTGCCAGGAACGCACGCTGATGAAACTGGTGGTGGATGCCCGTACCGACAAGGTGCTGGGTTGCCACATGGTCGGCCCGGATGCAGGGGAAATCGTCCAGGGGCTGGCCATCGCCCTCAAGGCCGGCGCCACCAAGCGCGATTTCGACGAAACCATCGGCGTCCATCCGACCGCTGCCGAAGAATTCGTCACCATGCGTACCCCCACCGCCTGAGGCAATGGCGCGCTCCAACGGCTGAAGGCCATGTTTTCTTGATCCGCGTCACCCTGACGCGTGATTGGGCAAGCGTGGCCATCGGCAGCATCTATGCTTGGATTCTTCTATCTATAGAGATCCTGATAGCCAAAACCAATCATTCGCATGAGCTTTGCCAATGAGCCAGCATGGGAACGAGTGGGTAAGCTTCACTCCATCAACTTTCAACCCTGACGGAGAAACACCGATGCCTACCATCAACAGCCAAGTTAAACCGTTCACCGCTACCGCTTACAAAAACGGCAACTTCGTCGAAGTGTCGGACGCCGATCTGAAAGGCAAGTGGTCCGTGGTGTTCTTCTACCCGGCTGACTTCACCTTCGTTTGCCCGACCGAACTGGAAGACCTGGCCGACAACTACGCCGAATTCCAGAAGCTGGGCGTCGAGATCTACAGCGTGTCCACCGACACTCATTTTGCCCACGCTGCCTGGCACAACACTTCGCCAGCCATCGGCAAGATCCAGTACACCATGATTGGCGACCCGACCCACGTGATTTCCCGCAACTTCGACGTACTGATCGAAGAAGTCGGCCTGGCTGACCGCGGTACCTTCGTGATCAACCCTGAAGGCCAGATCAAGATCGTCGAAATCAACGACGGCGGTGTAGGCCGTGACGCTTCCGAACTGCTGCGCAAGATCAAGGCTGCTCAATACGTTGCCGCTCACCCAGGTGAAGTCTGCCCAGCCAAGTGGAAAGAAGGCGAGGCCACTCTGGCTCCGTCCCTGGACCTGGTTGGCAAGATCTAAGACCGTGAGTCCTTTGAGGGCGGTCATCCGCACTTAAGCAAGCCGCACCGCCCACAAAAAACGCCCGGGCGAGATTCGCTCGGGCGTTGTTTTTTCTGAAATTCAAAAATGGAAATCGCCCGTATGTTGGACGCCAATCTTAAAGCTCAGTTGAAGTCATATCTGGAACGGGTCACCCAGCCGATCGAGATCGTTGCCTCCCTCGACGACGGTGCGAAATCCCAGGAAATGCTCGCGTTACTCAAAGACGTTGCCAGTCTTTCCAGCCAGATTACCTTGCTCGACAACGGCACCGATGCGCGCAAGCCGTCGTTTTCGTTGAACCGCCCGGGAGCCGATATCAGCCTGCGTTTCGCCGGCATTCCCATGGGGCACGAATTCACTTCGCTGGTGCTGGCCTTGCTGCAAGTCGGCGGCCACCCTTCGAAAGCCAGTGTCGAAGTCCTTGAACAGATCCGCGCCCTCAAGGGTGAGTTCAACTTCGAGACTTATTTCTCGCTGTCATGCCAGAACTGCCCGGACGTGGTCCAGGCGCTGAACCTGATGGCGGTGCTGAACCCGAACATCCGCCATGTCGCCATCGACGGCGCGCTGTTCCAGGCCGAGGTCGACGAGCGCCAGATCATGGCGGTGCCAAGCATCTACTTGAATGGCGAGAACTTTGGCCAGGGTCGCATGGGCCTGGAGGAAATCCTCGCCAAGATCGACACCAGCGGCATCGAGCGCCAGGCCGAGAAGATCAGCGCCAAGGATGCCTTCGATGTGCTGGTGGTCGGCGGTGGTCCGGCCGGTGCGTCGGCGGCGATCTACGCCGCCCGTAAAGGCATCCGCACCGGTGTGGCGGCCGAACGCTTTGGCGGTCAGGTGCTGGACACCATGGCCATCGAAAACTTCATCTCGGTTCAGGAAACCGAAGGCCCCAAATTGGCCGTCGCCCTGGAAGAACACGTCAAACAGTACGACGTTGACATCATGAACCTGCAACGCGCCGATGCTTTGGTACCGGGCAAGGACGGCGCACTGCACGAAGTCCGCTTCGCCAGTGGTGCCAGCCTCAAGGCCAAGACCGTCATCCTGGCGACCGGTGCCCGCTGGCGCGAAATGAACGTGCCGGGTGAGCAGCAGTACCGCAACAAGGGCGTGGCGTACTGCCCACATTGCGACGGCCCGCTGTTCAAGGGCAAACGCGTGGCGGTAATCGGCGGCGGCAACTCGGGTGTCGAAGCGGCCATTGACCTGGCCGGTATCGTGGCTCACGTCACCTTGCTGGAGTTCGATGTGCAACTGCGTGCCGACGCGGTCTTGCAGCGCAAACTGCACAGCTTGCCGAACGTGACCGTGATTACCAATGCCCAGACCACCGAAGTGACCGGTGATGGTCAGAAGGTCAATGGCTTGCGCTACAAGGACCGTCCAAGCGGCGAAGTGCGTGATGTAGCGCTGGAAGGTATCTTCGTGCAGATCGGCCTGTTGCCCAACACCGATTGGCTCAAGGGCACCGTCGAGCTGTCGCCGCGTGGCGAGATCGTTGTCGATGCCCGGGGGGAAACCTCGATCCCGGGTGTGTTCGCCGCCGGTGACGTGACCACCGTGCCGTACAAACAGATCGTGATCGCCGTAGGTGAGGGCGCCAAGGCCTCGCTGAGTGCCTTCGACCACTTGATCCGCACCTCCGCGCCGGCATAAAACGCCGAAAGCGGGAAAAAACCCCATGGGCCTGGCTCATGGGGTTTTTTATTGAGCGTCTACATTCACTACCGAACCCTGTGGGAGCGAGCCTGCTCGCGATGGCGTCAGATCAGGCAGTAAATAGTTGATTAGCAGACCGCTATCGCGAGCAGGCTCGCTCCCACAGGGGCTTTGGCAGGCTTCAGAGCGGCGCAGGCTGGATGATTTCCACCCAGTAGCCATCCGGGTCCTTGATGAACGCCAGGCTTTTCATGCGACCGTCGCTCAGGCGTTTCTGGAAATCACAGCCCAGTGCTTCGAAGCGTTCGCAGGCCGCGACGACGTCTGGTACCGAGATGCAGATGTGTCCGAACCCTCGTGGGTCGGTGTTGCCATTGTGGTAGGCGAACGACGGGTCGTTTTCGGTGCCGTGGTTATGGGTGAGCTCCAGGATGCCGGGGATCGATTTCATCCATTCGGTGCGGGCCGCGGCGTCTTCCGGGATCTGGCGCTTGTCCACCAGGGCCAGGAAATACAGGCTGAATTCGGCTTCCGGGAAGTCGCGTTTTTCCACCAGCGAGAACCCCAGGACACGGGTATAGAAGTCCAGGGACTTGGTGATGTCCTTGACCCGCAGCATGGTGTGGTTGAACACGAAGTTGTGAGTGGCGGCATCGGGTTGGGCGGTGACACCCGGAAAAGTATTGAGTTCGTGCAGGCTCATGGGCCCTCCGGAAAGAAATGAGGCAGACGGCGTCGCAGAGCTTGTCGCGACGGTTCTCGGGCTGCGCTGAATGGCTTGCAGCATGATACGCAAGGGACGCGGCCACGCCAAACCGCAGGTGGCTATTGCCTGGGTTTGCGGTCGGCTTCAGACTTGCCAATCCGTCCTTGAGTGCAACCTGATGATTCGACCGCTCCTTTCGCTGTTTGTCCTGCCGTTTGCCTTCGTTGCGAGTGCCGAGGTCTGGGCGGCCGAACCGCAGGTCGTATGGCCCCAAGGTTGGGTCATCGAATCGTTGCCTTCCGATGCTTCCGCCACCACAGCCGGCCAGGGGACGACACGTCAGCGTGGGACCAAAAGCGATGCCGCGGGGAATGCATTATTGGTCATGGAACTGACCGCAACGCCCGTGGAGCCGGATCATCAAGTCAACTTGCAAGGCGTGTTGCTGGAAATGCGCAAGTCAGTCCAGAAAGATTTTTTCCAGGGTGGTTATCAAAGTGTCTGCAATAAGATCCATGCTTCCCTCCTGGGTGGCGTCACCGCCCTGGAAACCACTTGCACCATCACGCAGAATGGCCGGCATGTGTTGTCTCAGACGCTGGTTGCTGCACTATATGCCGGGCGAGCTTATGTATTGTCCTATGCCGGGCAGGCGCAGGCGATTGTCGACAGCGATGGTGAAATACAGTCGGTACGAAATAGCCTGAAACTATAAGCCTGGCCGTCCGATACTCAGGAGTTAATCCAAAAGTTCAAATCCATAAAAAAGCCCCGATGATCAGGGCTTTTTTATTCAAGGCTGGATGTCAGGTACGTACCCAGGAATCAACGGTCTCGGCGCCGTACTTTTCTTTCCAGGCTTTCAGGCCGCGATGGTTGCCGCCTTTGGTTTCGATCAGTTCACCGGTGTGCGGGTTCTGGTAGACCTTCACCACGCGGGCACGGCGTGTCTTGGGCGTCTTCCTGGCCGATGCCACACCTGCCTTGGACGGACCCGGATCAAGAATCGCAATGATGTCGCGCAAGCTCTTGCCATAGGTTTTCATCAGTCCCTGGAGCTTTTCTTCGAATTCGATTTCTTTCTTGAGGCCGGCGTCGTTCTTCAGCATTTCCAGCTGTTTGAGCTGGGCTTGAAGGTCTTTTTCGGCTTTACGAAATTCAGCGAGTCTGGACAATTATCGTTACTCCAATCAAATAGGTGGCTGATACCAACCGCAAACAAAGCTATAAGCCAAGCGCCTTGACGCGACCCGGTGATAAATGTTTCCCCCTTGCCAATCAGCACAGGTAGAAAAATTGTAGTAGTTAAACCGGAGAGTGTAAATCGCAACTTTTTCGTCATGTAACAATGGCAAACGTTTTCCTCAATTTGAATCCTGGCAGGCACGCTGGCCCAAATGTACGAGCAACTACCAGGCAATAGATAGTTCGCTGTGAAGTTGCCGGCCGACAGTCTCTTAATTGCGTTGCGTTATCACCTGCGCGCGGCAGAGGCACTCAGGCCGGGCGAGCCAGGTCGATGAACGCCCGGGTAGCGGGCGAAATCTGGCGGCTATCCAGCACTGCCAGGCCGATCTGGCGCCGGACCCGGGGCATCAGGGGGCGCACCACGAAACCTGGACGTTCGCCCGCTGGCAGCGATCCTTCGGAGACCACGGACACGGCGTCGCCTCGGCCAACGACATGCAGCGTGCTGAGCAGTTGCGAACAGCGGTAACGCACGTTGGGCGTAAGTTTCGCGGCGTTGAACAGGCGGGTGACCAGCTCCGAGGACCCAGCCTCGGTGAGTACGAAAGGGTCGTGACACAGTTCCTTGAGGGACAGGCCTGGCTGGGCGGCGAGGGGGTGGGCGGCCGGAAGGAGGGCCACCATTTGGTCCTCCATCAGCGCGACCGTATCGAAACGCTCTTCGGGCAGTACCACGAAACCGACGTCGATCCGTCGCTCGTCCAGCCATTGGATGACCTGGCGGTCCGGCCCTTCGTCGATGTGTACCTCAATCCCCGGATGCAGGGCGCGATAGCGCTGCAGGAGGGGCGGCAGCAATTTCATTGACGAAGTCGGGCCAAACGAGCCGATGCGCAAGGTGCCTCGGCGCATGCCTTGGGCATCGGCGGCTTCCTGGCGCAGCGTGTTGGCCAGCCCGAGCATGGCCCGTGCCCGTAACAGCAGCTGTTGACCAATGTCACTGAGCTCCACTGCCGATTGATGGCGCCTGAGCAGTTCGACACCCAGCTCTTGCTCCAACGATTTGATGGCATGGGACACCGCTGACTGGCTGATGCCCAGTCGCATCGCCGCAGCGGTGAACCCTCGCAGTTCGGCCACCAGGGAGAAAATTTCGAGCTGGGTGAGTGTCATGAGTATTTACTCATTTTACGATTATCGAACATGAGTCGGAGAATACGCCATATCGGTAGTCGATTGAACGGATGTGGTGAACCATGAAGACCCTTGAACACGTTGTCCCGACCTCGTCGGATGTGCCGGTGTACCTGAAACTGTCCATGGTCACCATGGTCTGGGGCGGTACGTTTGTGGCCGGCAGGATTCTGTCTGGCGTTCTGGAACCCTTGCTGGCCGCCAGCCTGCGCTTTTCGTTGGCCAGTATCGCGCTGCTGCTGTTTCTGGGCCTGGCCAGGATTCCCCTGGTCAGGCCCACCCTGAGACAGGTGCTGCAACTGGCCGTCCTGGGGTTTTTCGGCATCCTTTTCTATAACCTGTGTTTTTTCTATGGCTTGCAATACGTCCAGGCGTCGCGCGCTTCGCTGATCGTGGCCTTGAACCCTGCAGTCATCGGCCTGGCGTCCTGGGGCTTGTTCAAGGAGCGGCTGGGACGGTGGAAAGTCCTGGGCATCGGGCTGTGCATCGGCGGGGCTGCGCTGGTGATCATCAGCCGTGATCCATCCTTGCTTCAGAGCACCGCGCAAGGCTGGAGGGGCGACTTGTTGATTTTCGGCTGCGTGCTGGGATGGGGCATTTATTCGCTGTTTTCCAGGGGCCTGAACGACAGCCTCGGCCCGTTACAGACTGTCACTTGGTCGATTCTGTTGGGCACGGCGATGCTGTGGTTGGCTTGCATGGCCGCCGGCGAGGCTCAATTCGAACCCTTGGGCGGACTGGATGCCCGCCAATGGCTCAGTCTGCTCTACCTCGGTGTGTTGGGCTCGGCCCTGGCCTACATAGCCTGGTACGACGGGATTCGTCGGATTGGTGCAACCCGCTGCGGTGTGTTCATTGCGCTCAACCCGCTGACCGCTGTGCTATTGGGGGCTTTGCTGCTGGACGAACGGCTCACGACGCTGATGGGGCTGGGGGGAGGGCTGATCCTGGCGGGCATTTTCCTGTGCAACAAGCCCCTTGCACGATCGACGCAAAAGGCGATTTGATACGCAAGGCGGACAAATCAGGTTACGCTGTGTAGAATCGGTTTACGCATATAAGAATAACGTCTTCTGGCAGCAGAAGCCTCGCCCGCAAGAGCCTTGGGTCGACAATGAAGATACTCGGGTTACAACTGATCTATGGCGATTTCCTCGCCCGCAGCGTTCGCGGTATCTCCTGCGCGCCACCTTGTGCCCTCAGCATCGCCAGCCACTAACGTTCCGTTAATTGACAAGCATGATGAGGCGCCGACATGGCAGATCTATACGAAAACCCAATGGGCCTGATGGGCTTCGAGTTCATTGAGTTCGCATCCCCGACACCCAACACCCTGGAGCCGATCTTCGAGATCATGGGCTTCACCAAGGTGGCGACGCACCGTTCCAAGGACGTTCACCTGTATCGCCAGGGCGCGATCAACCTGATCCTCAACAACGAACCCCACAGCGTGGCGTCCTACTTCGCGGCCGAGCATGGCCCGTCTGTGTGCGGCATGGCGTTTCGCGTCAAGGACTCGCAACTGGCCTACAAACGTGCCCTGGAGCTTGGCGCCCAGCCGATCCACATCGAAACCGGCCCGATGGAGCTGAACCTGCCGGCGATCAAGGGCATCGGCGGTGCGCCGCTGTACCTGATCGACCGCTTTGGCGAAGGCAGCTCGATTTACGATATCGATTTTGTGTTCCTCGAAGGTGTCGACCGTCATCCGGTGGGTGCTGGCCTGAAAATCATCGATCACCTGACCCACAACGTGTATCGCGGCCGCATGGCTTATTGGGCTAACTTCTATGAGAAGTTGTTCAACTTCCGCGAGATCCGCTACTTCGACATCAAGGGTGAATACACCGGCCTGACGTCCAAGGCGATGACCGCCCCGGACGGCATGATCCGTATCCCGCTGAATGAAGAGTCGTCCAAGGGTGCCGGGCAGATCGAAGAGTTCCTGATGCAGTTCAACGGAGAGGGCATCCAGCATGTGGCCTTCCTGACCGACGATCTGGTCAAGACCTGGGACGCGCTGAAGAAGATCGGCATGCGTTTCATGACCGCGCCGCCGGACACTTACTACGAAATGCTCGAAGGCCGCCTGCCGAACCATGGCGAACCGGTCGCTGAGCTGCAATCGCGGGGCATCCTGCTGGACGGCTCATCCAACCCTGACGACAAGCGTCTGCTGCTGCAGATTTTCTCGGAAACCCTGATGGGGCCGGTGTTCTTCGAGTTTATCCAGCGCAAGGGCGATGATGGCTTCGGTGAAGGCAACTTCAAGGCGTTGTTCGAGTCCATCGAGCGGGATCAGGTGCGTCGGGGTGTGCTGGCTACCGAATAATGCCTGCACCCTGAAAAAGCCCGCCCGGCAGTGATGTCGGGCGGGCTTTTTATTACCAATGCAAGCCCCCTGTGGGAGCGGGTGGCTTCAGGACCGACGCCGTTGACGCATCAGATGCCGGAACCCTTCGAGCACCAGCACCGCTACCGCCATCCAGATGGGGATGTAGGTCAACCATTCGCCGGCCTGGATGCTTTCGCCCAATAGCAAAGCAACCCCCAGCAGCAACACCGGTTCGACATAACTCAACAACCCGAACAGGCTGAACGACAACAACCGGCTGGCAATGATGTAGGTCACCAGGGCCGACGTGCTGATCACGCCGAGCAACGGGATTAGCACCGACAACCACGGCTGCTGGTCAAAAACGGCAAAGCCCTGTCCGCCGCTGAGCACGAACCAGAGCGCCAGCGGCAGGATCAGGGTCATGTCCAGCCAGAGCCCGCCCAGGTTGTCGGTTCCAAGACGTTTGCGCAGGATGAAGTAAATCGGATAACCCACCACGACCAGCAACGTCGCCCAGGACAAGCCACCCATGCGGTACAACTCATTGAGTACGCCAAGGGTGGCGAAGGAGACGGCGATTTTCTGGAAACGAGAAAGTCGTTCGCCATAGACGATGCGGCCGGTCAGGACCATCGCCAGCGGCAACAGGAAATACCCCAGCGACACATCCAGGCTATAGCCGTTGAGCGGCGCCCACATGAACAACCACAACTGCAACCCCATCAGCAACGAGGAAACCATTGCGCCGAGCAGCAGGCGCGGCGTGGCGATCAGTCGCCGGGCAAGTCGGGTGACGAGTCCCCATTCCTTTGCCGCCCACATGAACACCGTCATGCAGGGCATCGTCAGCAGCATGCGCCAACCGAAGATTTCCACGCCAGTCAATGGCGCGAGTAGCGAAGTGTAGTAGTACATGACGGCAAACAGCGCGGAGGCTGTGACCGATAGAGCGATGCCTTTGGACACTTGGATTCTCTTGGGGCCGAGCAATCAGCACGTTGTGGCGAGGGGATTTAGCGAAACGTCGCACCGCCCCGCTGGGCTGCGAAGCAGCCCCTCGCCACAGAGGTTCAGTTCATATTGGCTTATGACGAACGCGGCACACGTCCCGACACGAAATGCCCCACATCATTGAACCCGGGTGTCGAGGCATGTCCCGGTGTGACCAGTGAATCGATAAAGGCTTCATCTTCCGCCGTGATCGTTACCGCCTGCGCCTTGGTGTACGCATCCCACTGTTCCTCGGTGCGTGGCCCGACAATGGCCGAAGTGACGGCGCGGTTGTTCAGCACCCAGGCGATGGCGAACTCGACGATGCCCACGCCGCGGTCCTGGGTGTATTGCTGGATCTGCTGGGCAATGCGCAGGGATTCGACCCGCCATTCGGTTTCCAGGATGCGCTTGTCCTGGCGACCGGCGCGGCTGTTGGCGTCCGGTGCTACATCCGGTGCGTACTTGCCGCTGAGGACGCCACGGGCGAGGGGACTGAAAGGCACCACGCCCAGCCCGTAGTTCTGCGCGGCGGTGATCTGCTCGGTTTCCGCCTGGCGGTTGACGATGTTGTACAAAGGCTGGCTGATCACCGGGCGATCGATGCCCAGGCTGTCGGCGATCCGGATCACCTCGGCGATGCGCCAGCCACGGTAGTTCGACAGGCCCCAATAACGAATCTTGCCTTGGCGAATCAGGTCGCCAATGGCCGACACGGTGACGTGCAACGGCGTGTTGTGGTCTTCGCGGTGCAGGTAATAGATGTCCAGGTAATCGGTGCCCAGGCGGGTCAGGCTGGCGTCGATGCCATTGAAGATGTGCTTGCGGCTCAGGCCGCTGCGGTTGGGCACGCCGTCCGCCGGGCCGAAGCCGACCTTGGTGGCGAGTACCCATTCCTGGCGGCGACTGGCAATCGCCTCGCCAACGATCTCTTCGGAGCGACCGTTGGTGTAGACGTCCGCGGTGTCAATGAAATTGACGCCCTGGTCCCAGGCCTTGTCGATGATCCGCAGCGAATCCTCGGTGCTGGTCTGTTCGCCGAACATCATGGTGCCCAAGGTCAGGGTCGAGACTTGCAACCCGGAGTGGCCAAGCGTGCGGTAGCTCATGACAAGATCCTTTTCATCGATGGGAAAGGCCCAATCAAACCCCAGAACCACCGCGTGGATCAAACGGATTTATCAAACGCCGCAAATCACTTTGTGGGAGCGAGCCTGCTCGCGATAGCGGTGGAGCCAATATCAAGGTCGACTGAGTCGGTGCCATCGCGAGCAGGTTCGCTCCACAGGGGCGTTGCGTCAGGTCCGCAGGGTACGGGTCATGCGTAACGCCAGCACGCTGCCGCAGACAATCACCCCTGCCAGCAAATACAACGCCGCATCGGTCGAACCGGTGGCGTCCTTCACCCAGCCCACCAGGTACGGGCTGAGGAAGCCCGCCATCTGCCCCATGGAGTTGATCAGCGCCAGTCCGCCGGCCGCCGCGCCCGCGCTGAGCAGGGCGGTGGGCACCGGCCAGAACATCGGCAGGCCGGTGAGGGCGCCCATGGTGGCGATGGACAGGCCGACAATGGCAATGGCCGGGGTGCTGGCGAAATTGACCGCGATCAGCAGCCCGGCCGCACCCATCAGCATCGGCACCACCAAGTGCCAGCGGCGCTCCTTGCGCAGGTCTGCCGAGCGACCCACCAGCAACATGAAAAGCGCCGCCAGTAGATAAGGAATCGCACTCAGCCAGCCGATCACCAGGTTATCGCTGAAGCCCAGGTTCTTGATGATTGACGGCAGCCAGAAGTTGATCGCATAGACCCCGCTCTGGATGCAGAAGTAGACCAGGCCGAACGCCCAGATCGCCGGGTTCCTGAACACGGCCAGCAAGGAGTCGCTGGTGGTTTTCGGTTTGTTCGCCAGGTCTTCGGCGTGGTCGGCGGTGAGCACGGCGCGCTCCTCGGCGGTCAGCCATTTGGCGTTGGCGAAGGTGTCGCTGAGCAGGAAGAATGCCAGTGCGCCGAGGACGACCGTCGGGATACCCTGCAGCAGGAACATCCATTGCCAGCCCGCGAGGCCACCCTGGCCGGCAGCGAAGTGGTTGAGGATCCAGCCGGAGAACGGGCTGCCCAGCAGACCGGACACCGGGATGGCTGACATGAACAACGCCATGATGCGGCCACGCCGGAACGTCGGGAACCATTGCGAGAGGTACAGCACCACGCCCGGGAAGAAGCCGGCTTCAGCCGCGCCGGTGAACAGTCGCAAGGTATAGAACTGGGTGGGCGTCGTGACGAACAACAGGCAGGTGGACAGCGTGCCCCAGGTGATCATCATCAGCGCGATCCAGCGCCGCGGGCCGAACCGGGTCAGGGCCAGGTTGCTCGGCACACCGCACAGCACGTAGCCGATGAAAAAGATGCCGGCGCCGAGGCCATATACGCTTTCGCTGAACTTCAGCGCGTCGAGCATCTGCAGCTTGGCGAAGCCGACGTTGACCCGGTCGAGGTAATTGAACAGGTAGCAGATGAAGATGAAGGGAATCAAACGCAGGGTAATGCGTTTGTAGACGATGTTCTTTTCGTCTGGAGTAGCCAGGACGGCTGCTGCGCTCTGGGACATGGCGAGTCTCTCTTTATTATGATTTTTGCGAGCCAAGGGGGTAACGTTGGCCGCCCCTTGAGTCTCGGCCAGCCCAAGGCCCCGTGTCTTTGTGCCTGAGCACAGGGTTTGAGCGTGGACCCTGTGCGCCTGACCAATCACCTTGCAAGGAACACCGTGCATGTTCGAACTCGATCACGACCTGGCGCAAGACATCGTCGACCGGGCGATGGCGATCCTGCCTTACAACGTCAATGTCATGGACAACCAGGGCCTGATCCTGGGCAGTGGCGAGCGCGAGCGGATCAATACCCGTCACGAGGGCGCGCAACTGGTATTGGCCAATGGACGGGTGGTGGAAATCGACGCCCATACGGCGAAGCATCTTAAGGGCGTACAGCCGGGAATCAACCTGCCGCTGATGCTCGACCAGCGGCTCATCGGTGTGCTGGGGATCACCGGCGAGCCGGAGCAGTTGCGCACCTACGCCGAACTGGTACGCATGACGGCCGAAATGCTGCTGGGCCAGCGCAACCAGCAGGCCGAACAGCAATGGCGCCGCCAGCGTTGTGATGACCTGTTGGCGTTGCTCCTGGGGGACAGCGGGGATTCGCCACGCTTGCTGGATGAGGCACAGCAGATGGACCTCAAGCCGCACTTGTCGCGGGTGCCTTATCTGTTCGAGTTGGGTCTCGAGCATGGGCCGGGGCAGACCGTCGAGGCGCTGAGTGCCTGGCTGATGTCCCGCTATCCCGACAGTTGGTGCCTCACCTCGTCCAAATCGTCGTTGCTCTGGTGCCGGCCGGTCAGTGCGTCGGTGGACAACGAGCGGCTGCTGGGCAAGCTGGACGGATTGGGCTGGAACATCCTGCGGGTGGCGGTGGGTGGCCAGGCCGAAGGGCTGGCGGGCCTGCGTCGCTGCTACCGGCGGGTCGGGGATTTGCTGGCCTACGGGCGGGATGTGTTGCCGCACCATCGCCTGCTTGTCCTCAACCGCTATCGCCTGCCCGTCATGCTCTGGCGCCATCGCAGCGACGATGCCCTGGACGAGTTGCTGACCCCGTTGCGCAAGGTCATCGCCAAGGACAGCAACGGCCAACTGCTCGCCACGCTGCGCTGCTGGTGCGAACACGACGGCCAGAGCCAGGCCTGCGCCGACGCTCTGGGCATTCACCGCAACAGCCTGCGCTATCGCATGGAGCGCATCGCCGAACTCAGTGGCGTGGACCCGCTGCGGCTGGATGGGATGCTGGCGTTGTACCTGGGCGTGCAGCTATTGCCCCAAGCAGAGGGATAACCCTGTGGGAGCGAGCAGGCTCGCTCCCACATTTTGGATTTGCCGTGAGCATGAATTTTTTCGCCTGCTCGCGATGAGCCCCAACCCAATCCCTGCCAAACCCATCTTTGTGAAATTGAACAATAATGCCCGGTGTCTTTTGTGCGGCGGACCGGCGTCACGGCTGCGGTCAGCTGGCAGCATGCTGGGCATCGGAACCGGAGAACACTATGAAAATAATCATCGCCCCCGACTCGTTCAAGGACAGCCTCAGCGCCCAGGGCGTGGCCGATGCCATTGCGCTCGGGCTGGCCCAGGTCTGGCCGGATGCCCAATTGGTCAAGTGTCCGATGGCCGATGGCGGGGAGGGGACGGTGGAGTCGGTGCTGGCTGCCTGCAACGGCGAGTGGCGCCGTAGCCGGGTCCGCGGTCCCTTGGGCGCTGCCGTCGAGGCGCGTTGGGGCTGGTTGGCCGACAGCCGCACCGCGATCATCGAGATGGCCGAGGCCAGTGGTTTGCAACTGGTGCCGCCGGGGCAGCGCGATGCCTGTTCCAGCAGTACCTATGGCACCGGCGAGCTGATCCGCGCGGCGCTGGATGAAGGGGCCATACGGGTCATCCTGGCGATCGGCGGCAGTGCCACCAATGATGGCGGTGCCGGTGCGATGCAAGCCCTGGGCGTGGCGTTGCTGGACGAACAAGACCAACCACTGGCCCCTGGAGGCCTGGCTTTGGCGAACCTGTCGCGCATCGACCTTGGCGGCCTGGACCCGCGCCTGGCCCGGGTCAGTTTCGAAATCGCCGCCGATGTCGATAATCCACTGTGCGGACCCCACGGCGCTTCAGCGATTTTCGGACCGCAGAAGGGTGCCTCCCCCGAGCAAGTGCATGCACTGGACCGAGCCCTGGCGCACTACGCCGGGCACTGCGCCCAAGCGTTGAAAAAAGATGTGCGCGATGAACCGGGTAGCGGCGCCGCCGGAGGCCTGGGCTTCGCGGCCAAGGCCTTCCTGGGGGCACAATTTCGCACGGGCGTGGACGTCGTTGCCCAGTTGACCGGACTGGCCGAGGCGATCGAAGGTGCCGATCTGGTAATCACCGGCGAAGGCCGTTTCGACGCCCAGACCCTGCGTGGCAAGACCCCGTTTGGCGTGGCGCGTATCGCCCGCCGGCACGGCGTACCGGTGGTGGTCATCGCCGGTACGCTGGGAGAGGGATACCCGGCGTTGTACGAGCATGGCATCGATGCAGCCTTTGCGCTGGTCAACGGGCCGATGACGCTGCAAGAGGCCTGCGCCGACGCGTCGCGTCTGCTGGGCGAGCGTGCCCGGGATATCGCACGGCTCTGGCGAGTAGCCGCGCAATAACGACCTTGCTGTCACAGTGACCAGGGATCTTCTACGGAAATTTTTTTGCGCTCCCCTGTAAAGAGACTCAACCCCGGCCGATAACGGATTAAGCGCATTTACAAAACCTGCTAACCAATGCGTTTTCCGGCATGGACGCTCGACCCAACCCCGAGGTCTTCCCATGTCCTTACGTCGCCTGAATATCGCGCCCCGTGCTTTCCTCGGCTTTGCTTTCATTGCATTGCTGGTGGTGTGCCTCGGCGTATTCGCCGCCAGTCGCATGTCCGTGATCCGCCAGGCCTCGCTGGACATGGAGCAGACCCAAGTTCCCAGCGTCGCCCACCTCGCCAGTGTGCTGGAAAGCGCCCTGCGCATGCGCATCCTCTCGTTTCGAATTCTGGTGAACCGGGACCCGGCCAGCCTGGCAGAAGCCGAGACCCGCATTGGCGTGCTGGTGGATAAACTGCACAAGGCTAACAACAGCTACGCCGCGTTGCCGGCCACGCCGGAGGAAACCGAGCTGTACAAGACCTTTTCCGCGACGCTGGAAAAGTACCTGCAAGCGCAGAAAGAGATGCTCGACCTCTCGCGGCAAAACAAAATGGATGAGCTGCGCGCCCACATCAACACGCGGATCAAGGAAGGCACCGATCTGATGGGCGAACAACTCAACAAACTCATCGCGATCAACGTGGCGGGCGCCAGCGAGGCGTCGGCCAGGGCCGGCGAGCACTATGACAGCGCCCTGATGGGCATCATCGTGGTCTCTATCGTTGCGGCGCTGGCGACCGTGGTGCTGGCGCTGTTGTTGACCCGCAGCATCGTCGCGCCGATCAACCGTGCACTGGAAGCCGCCCGGACCATTGCCGGCGGGAATCTGGTGCAGGTCATCTCGGACGATGGCAAGGATGAACCCGCCCGGTTGCTCAAGGCCCTGGCGGACATGCAGAGCAGCTTGCGCAAGACGATCGAGCAGATCGCCGGCTCAGCCACCCAACTGGGGACGGCGGCCGAAGAGCTGAGCGCGGTGACCCAGGAGTCTTCCCGTGGCCTGCAACGCCAGCACAACGAAATCGAACAAGCCGCCACGGCGGTCAACGAAATGACCGCCGCCGTGGAGGAGGTTGCCCGCAACGCCGTGTCCACCTCCGAGGCCTCGAACCAGTCGACCCAGGCCGCCCAGGAAGGACGCAGCCGGGTGGTGGAAACGGTCGAGGCAATCCAGACCATGACCCACGACGTGCAAGCCACCGCCTCGATGATCGAAGGCCTGGCGGTCCAGGGCCGTGACATCGGCAAGGTACTGGACGTGATCCGCGCCATTGCCGAGCAGACCAACCTGCTGGCCCTCAACGCCGCCATCGAAGCCGCCCGCGCCGGGGAAGCCGGACGCGGTTTCGCGGTGGTGGCCGATGAAGTCCGGGCCCTGGCCCATCGCACCGCGCAATCGACCCAGGAAATCGAAAAAATGGTTGCCGGCATCCAGAACGGTACCGGCGAGGCCGTGCACTCGATGCAACAGAGCAATCAACGTACCCAAAGCACCCTGGAAATGGCCCGCGCCGCCGGCGTCGCCCTGGAGCAGATCACCCAGTCGATCCACCAGATCAACGAGCGCAACCTGGTGATCGCCAGCGCTTCGGAAGAACAGGCCCAGGTGTCCCGTGAAGTGGATCGCAACCTGGTGAACATCCGCGACCTTGCCACCCAATCGGCATCGGGCGCGCAGCAGACCAGCGACGCCACCCATGAACTGTCGCGCCTGGCGGTGGCGTTGAATGCGATGGTGGCGCGGTTTGTGATTTGAGATAGGGTTGAGGTTGGACACCGCGCAATCAGGAGACATGCATGCGCTATTCAGCCTTGACCCAACGCATCACCGGCGACGGTGCCGCTGCCTGGGGAATACACGACCGGGCGCTAGCCATGCGAGAGCAGGGCAAGGAGGTGTTGCTGTTGTCGGTGGGCGATCCGGACTTCGACACGCCGCGCACTATTGTCGACGCCGCCGTGGATAGCCTGCGGGCCGGAGACACGCATTATTCCGACATTCGCGGGCTGCATGGGCTGCGCCAGAGCATTGCCCGGCGCCATCGCCAGCGTAGCGGTCAAGCCGTGGAGGCCGCCCACGTCACGGTGCTACCGGGGGCGCAGTGCGGCGTGTATGCGGTCGCGCAATGCTTGCTCGATCCCGGTGACGAGGTGATCGTCGCAGAGCCGATGTACGTCACCTACGAAGCGGTATTCGGCGCTTGTGGGGCGAAGGTCGTGCCCGTGCCGGTGCGTCCGGAAAACGGCTTTCGGGTCGATCCGGCCGATGTGGCCCGGCGGGTCAATTCTCGGACCCGCGCGCTGCTGCTCAACAGTCCCAACAACCCTTCCGGCGTCAGCTTGCCGCTGCGCATTTGGCAAGAACTGACGCAGTTGTGCATCGCGCATGATCTGTGGCTGATCAGCGATGAGGTCTACAGCGACCTGTTGTACGAAGGCACGCACATCAGCCCGGCCAGCCTGCCGGGCATGGCCGAACGCACCGCGACCATCAACAGCCTGTCCAAGTCCCACGCCATGACCGGCTGGCGCATCGGTTGGGTTATCGGGCCCGAACTTCTCGCAGAACACTTGGCGAATCTGTCGTTGTGCATGCTGTTCGGTCTGCCGGATTTCGTGCAGCGCGCCGCCCAGGTCGCGCTGGAGGCGGATCTGCCTGAAGTGACGCAGATGCGCGAAGAGTATCGTCGGCGCAGGGATCTGGTGTGCGCCATGCTCGATGACTGTCCAGGCCTCAGGCCGGTGCGGCCCGACGGCGGCATGTTCGTGATGGTCGACGTGCGCCAGACGGGGCTCGACGCCCAGGCTTTTGCCGAGCGCCTGCTGGACGGCTATGGGGTGTCGGTGTTGGCCGGTGAGGCGTTCGGGCCCAGCGTGGCGGGGCATATTCGGATCGGGTTGGTGATCGATCGACTGAAGCTGACAGATGCTTGCCAACGGATCGTCTTGTGCGCGAAGGGCGTGTTGCGGCAGCGTCTAGCCTGAGGGGACGGTGCCTGACTTGAAGGTCTCATCGCGAGCAGGCTCGCTCCCACAATGATTTGGGTGATTTCAATGTCTGCGTTTCACCGTAGGCATTCTATGGGGGCGAGCCTGCTTCGGCGGAAATCCGATGATTGCGGTGTGTCAGTGCGCGTCTCGCTGGCTGGTCCTGCCCACAAGCCTCATCACTCCGACGAAAAACACCGGCACAAATATGACCGCCAATGTCGCCGTGATCATCCCCCCGATCACCCCCGTCCCGATGGCCTGCTGGCTCGCCGAGCTGGCGCCGCTGGCGATGGCCAATGGCACCACGCCAAGGATGAACGCCAGAGAGGTCATGATGATTGGCCGCAGGCGCAGGCGCGCGGCCTGAAGCGTGGCGTCGACCAGGTCATGACCTTCGTCGTACAGGCTCTTGGCGAACTCGATGATCAGGATGGCGTTCTTGGCCGAAAGGCCGATGATGGTGACCAGCCCGACCTTGAAGAAGACGTCGTTGGGCATGCCGCGCAACGACACCGCCAGAACCGCGCCGAGTACGCCCAA
The DNA here is from genome assembly GCF_022342325.2 of Pseudomonas sp. AF32. Lineage (NCBI taxonomy): Bacteria > Pseudomonadati > Pseudomonadota > Gammaproteobacteria > Pseudomonadales > Pseudomonadaceae > Pseudomonas > Pseudomonas sp. AF32. The sequence goes on from NZ_RQJK02000018.1 coordinate 64,300, forward strand.
TGGCACCACCAGCAACACCGAAGTGGGGATCGACCAGCTCTCGTACAGGGCCGCCAGGCACAGAAACACCACCAGCAGCGACAGGCCCAGCAGAATTGGCGCCTGGCTGCCGGACAGGCGCTCCTGCAACGACAGCCCGGTCCATTCCTGGCCCAGTCCTGCCGGGCCTTGGGCCACCAGGCGTTCGATTTCCGCCATGGCCTCGCCGGTGCTGTGGCCGGGCGCGGGTTCGCCGGAAATGCTGATGGCCGGGTAGCCGTTGTAGCGGGTCAGTTGGGTTGGGCCCTGGGTCCACTTGGCCTGGACGAAGGCCGACAGCGGCACCATCTTTCCAGCGTCGTTGCGCACATGGATCTTCAGCAGGTCGGCCACCTGGCTGCGTTGATCGCCTTCGGCCTGGACCACCACCCGCTGCATCCGTCCCTGGTTGGGGAAATCGTTGATGTAACTAGAGCCCACCGCCGTGGCGAGCACACTGCCGACATCGGCGAATGAAACGCCCAGGGCATTGGCCTGCTTGCGGTCGACTTCCAATTGCACTTGCGGCGCTTCGGCCAAGGCACTTTCACGGACGTTCATCAGCACTGGGCTTTTTTCGGCGGCGGCGAGCAGTTCGTCGCGTGCCAGCATCAATGTGGCGTGGCCGAGGCCACCACGGTCCTGCAAGCGGAATTCGAACCCGCTGGACGTGCCGAGGCCATCCACTGGTGGAGGTAGCACGGCAAAGGCCATGGCGTCCTTGATCTGGCCTAGGGCCAGGTTGGCGCGGTCGGCAATGGCGCTGGCTGAGTCGTCGCTACCACGCTCTGACCAGTCCTTGAGGGTGGTGAACGCCAGCGCGGCGTTCTGCCCGCTGCCGGAAAAGCTGAAGCCCAGGATCACCGTGCTGTCGCCCACCCCCGGCTCGCCGGCGTTGTGCGCTTCGATCTGCTCGACCACCTGCACCGTGCGGTTCTTGCTCGCGCCGGGCGGCAGTTGGATATCGGTGATGGTATAGCCCTGGTCTTCCACCGGCAGGAACGAGGAGGGCAGGCGACTGAACAACAGGCCCATGCCCACCAGCAGCACACCGTAGATAAACAGGAAGCGCCCGCTGCGTTTCAAGGCATAGCCGACCCAGCCCTGGTAGCGGTCGCCCAGCTGATCGAAACGCCGATTGAACCAGCCGAAGAACCCGCCCTTGGCGTGGAGCTCGCCCTGGCGGATCGGCTTCAGCAAAGTGCTGCACAGAGCCGGTGTCAGAGACAAGGCGAGGAACGCCGAGAACAGGATCGACGTCGCCATGGACAGCGAGAACTGTCGGTAGATGACCCCCACCGAACCCTGCATGAACGCCATCGGGATGAACACCGCCACCAGCACCAGGGTAATGCCGACGATGGCGCCGGTGATCTGCCGCATCGCCTTGCGTGTTGCTTCCTTGGGCGACAAGCCTTCGCTGGCCATGATCCGCTCGACGTTCTCCACCACGACGATGGCGTCGTCCACCAGGATGCCGATGGCGAGCACCATGCCGAACATGGTCAGCACATTGATGGAGAAACCCAGGGCAAGCATGATGGCGAACGTGCCCATCAGTGCCACCGGCACCACCAGCGTCGGGATCAAGGTGTAGCGGATGTTCTGCAGGAACAGGAACATCACGGCAAACACCAGCAGCATGGCTTCGCCGAGGGTGTAGACCACTTTCGTGATGGAGACCTTGACGAAGGGCGAGGTGTCGTAGGGGATCTTGTATTCCACGCCGGCCGGGAAGTAGCGCGCCAGTTCGTCCATTTTTTCCCGTATCAGGGTGGCCGTGTTCAAGGCATTGGCGCCCGGTGACAGCTGTACCCCGACGGCGGTGGAGGGCTTGCCGTTCAAACGTGTGGAAAATTGATACTCCTGGCTGCCGACCTCGACTCGGGCCACATCGGCGATGCGCACAGTGGAGCCGTCGGAGTTGGCCTTGAGGACGATGTCTGCGAATTCTTCGGGCGTCGACAGTTGCCCTTTCACCAACACCGTCGCGGTGATTTCCTGGGTGGTACGGGTCGGTAAGTCACCGATGCTGCCCGCCGACACCTGAGCGTTCTGTGCCACGATGGCGGCGTTGACGTCGGCCGGGGTCAGGTTGAAGCTCAGCAGTTTCTGCGGGTCGATCCAGATCCGCATTGCCCGTTCGGCGCCGTACAGCTGCGCCTTGCCGACACCGTCCAGGCGCTTGATCTCGTTCATCACGTTGCGCGCCAGGTAGTCGCTGAGGGCGACGTCGTCGAGCTTGCCGTCATTGGAGGTGAGGGTGATCAGCAACAGGAAACCGGCCGAGACCTTTTCCACCTGCAAGCCTTGCTGGATGACCGACTGGGGCAGTCGCGATTCCACCGCCTTGAGGCGGTTCTGTACGTCGACCTGGGCCAGCTCGGGGTTCGTGCCGGGCTTGAAGGTCGCGGTGAGGGTGGCACTACCGAGGCTGCTCTGGGAGCCGAAATACAGCAGGTTATCGGTGCCGTTAAGCTCTTCCTCGATCAGGCTGACCACACTTTCGTCCACGGCCTGCGCCGAAGCACCCGGATACGTGATGGAGATTTCGATTTGCGGCGGCGCCACATCCGGGTATTGCGCCACCGGCAACTGAGGAATGGCGAGGGCGCCTGCCAGAAGAATGAACAAGGCGACCACCCAGGCGAACACCGGACGATCGATAAAGAACTGCGGCATGAGCGATGTCCTGCTTACGGGTGCTGGGCAATTGGAGAGTCTTCGACCCGGACTTTTTCGCCGGGACGTGCATGTTGCAGGCCTTGCACCACGATTCGGTCACCGGGTTTCAGACCATGGGTGACGATCCAGCGGTCGTCCCGCACGCCACCCAACTCCACCGGTTGCAGGCTGACTTGCTGCTCGGCGTCGACCAGCAATACCTGGGCGACGCCAGCGCTGTCCCGCTGGATGGCCCGTTGCGGCACGCTGATGCCCTGGCGGTCGAAGGCCTGCTCCAGGCGCACGCGCACGAAGCTGCCCGGCAACAGATCGAGGTCGGGGTTGGGAAACTCGCTGCGCAGGGTGATCTGGCCGGTGCCCGGGTCGACGGTGATGTCGGTGAACAGCAATTTGCCCGGCAGCGGATAGAGGCTGCCGTCATCCTGGATCAGCGTGGCCTTGGCCTGGTCCTGGCCAACCTGCTGTATCTGGCCAACACGCAGGGCCCGGCGCAGTTCGTTGAGTTCGCGGGTCGATTGCGTGAGGTCGGCGTGGATCGGGTTTAGTTGCTGGATAAGGGCCAACGGCGTGGTTTCGTTCTGGCCCACCAGCGCGCCTTCGGTCACCAGCGCCCGGCCGATGCGTCCGGCAATCGGCGCGGTGACGGTGGCATAGCCGAGGTTCAACCTGGCCCGTTCCACGGCGGCCTTGTTGGCGCAGACGTCGGCGGCGGTTTGGCGCACGGCGGCGCGGGCGTTGTCGTAATCCTGGGCGCTGATGGCGTTGTCTTCGATCAACCGGGCGTAACGCTGTTCCTGCAAGCGGGCCTGGAAGGCGTTGGCCTCGGCCTTGCGTAGCGCGGCTTCGGCGCTGTCCAGGTCGGCCTTGAACGGTGCCGGGTCGATGCGGAACAGCACATCACCTTTCTTCACGTCAGTGCCTTCGCGGTAGACCCGTTGCAACACCACCCCCGGCACCCGGGCGCGGACCTCGGCGGTTCGGGGCGCGGCGATGCGCCCACTCAGTTCTGCGCTTATGGAAAGGGGCCTGGCTTCGATGGTTTCGATGGTAACCGTCACCAAAGGGGCTTCATCCGTGGGGGGCGATGACGTGTCACAGGCGCTCAGTAGCGATACCCCGAGTATCAGGCCGAGCGTGGCGAAGGCGTTTTTTGACATGGTGCTTCCCCAATAGTGAACGGGGCAATGCTACGGGGGACAACCGGCGGCAGCGGTAAAGCTTTGTAGGCGGTGTGTGAAATTGTGTAACGGGCAGGTTGCCCTGGCCGAGTCGCGCAGGCACTTTTCAGACAGAGCCTGATAGCAATGTCGCGATGAAAGCCGACAAGCGGTAGTCAGACCTGTTAGATCTGACAGTAGTTCATAAGGTAGATACGGTGCTTAATTTGCTTCGACTTGATGCTTCAGTGAAAGGTCGAGGTAACCCATCATGCCGCCTGTTGAAGTTCAGGAATACGATTCGCCAACTGTCGTTGGCGTGGACGAAAACGACCCGGACGGCTATATCCCGCTCGATCTGTTACAGACGGGTATCGAAGTCAGAATACCTGTCTGGCCTTTACAATCTCCTCCTGGTAACACCGATACACTCATTGTTGAGATAAAACGTAATGGTATCGTGGAGTTCAGCTCGACGACTCATTATCCAACGCCGATCAGCGAAACGGAATTTTTCATTTCTGTCGGTCCGCAGTATCTCATTACGGATGGTGTGGTTGAGGTTTCCTATACGACCAGAAATTATCTCGGAAATCCGCATCCATCGTTTCCTCGAACACTGACGATCGATCATACGCCGATTCCGTTGGATCTCACTGAGGTTGAGTTTCCTGCGGCAAATTTATTTGGTTATCTCAATTGCGCCACGCAACCGCCTATCTGGCAGGGCGTGGAAGTCAAGGTTCCTCCGCTCCCTGGTTTTTGCCGACCTGGTGACACTTGTGCCGTGGAATGGATTGGATATCAAAGTCTGAACGGCAGTGGCCCTCCCATTGCGGCTACTTACAAAAGAGTCGATACGCTGTTAACGGCTTTGGAAATAACTCACGGGTTCTCGGTAACGATAGAACCCTTCCGGCCGCATCTGGAACCGATGATAGACAAAGCGTCCGCCTTGGCGAATTACACCCTCTACCGTGGTAGCAGGAGGATAGGCGCTTCAGTCAAGAGGGCAGTGAAAATTGATCGAATGATTCCGGGAGAGTCGCAACCTTGCGGCCCTTGAGGCTTATTGATGTCAACCAACGCATTGTCAAATGCGCGCCACGTTCAGAGCATTAATTATCCGGCGCCGTTGTGTATAAAAATGGAGTTTATTTCATGAATGCTAAAGTTGGACGTATCGGTGCAGGCAAGCAAATTTCCCTGTCAAGTGGCGGTGGCATACTGCTTGATCCAGCTACCTTCCCTGAACAAACATTACCGGGTAATGATTTGCGTATTCCAGTGGCAGCTCTGAACGCTGCGCTGGAATATCGTATCCCCCAACCCGTCACTCAACATGACCGGGACACGCTGACCGTTTTCTTGCGAGTCAAAGGCGATACAGCAACAACGCCCCTCGAAACACGCTTGCCATTGGGGGCGATCGCTGATCGTATTTGGCCGAAAGAGTTGAATATCCCTCTCGCCCATCTTGTCGAGTTGCCGACGCCGGAAGCACCTACCCAGTACGAGCTGGTTTATATAATGTATGCCGCCGGCGTCAATCCAACTCCGCCGACTGTTGCTGAGTTCCATATCGACAAGACGAAGCCTTATCAGGTCAAAACACCACCTTCTGATTTTTCCCCTGATGGCGTCACATTTCCCGCGGATCTACCGCAGACCCAAGAAATCGATGACGAATACATCAGCAATCACCCCAACGGAATTGAAATCACGCTGACATTAGCGCCATTCAACGCAGAGGCGACGGACAAAGTTGATATTTATTGGGGAGATGTATCTGATCCGGCCTATTTTTCCACACCCATTATGAGCGATGTTTCTGTGCCGCCCGATGGCAAGATCACAATGACCATCGATATCTTTGAAAACTCGCAGGAAGGTGTGAATACCTTGCGCTTTATAATGACGGACCTGGCCGGTAACGTCAGCCGTCCGTCCAAGGCGGTACAGCGTACTGTCCGGCGTTTGCCGCCGCCCGTGTCCGTTCCGCCTGTCGTACCGCTGGCGGACGGCACGGATGGCGACACATTGATTAATCTGGCGGATTGCAATCAGGGGGTGACGGTAGAGATCGAAGTACCCCAGCCAAGTGTATACAACGATATGATCCAGGCTACTTGGCAGGGCAGGGATCTTCCTCTTGTGCGGGTGGAAAACAACACCCTGTTGGTTCTTCCTGTGGACTACGCGACGATCATTAAACCCGCTTATGGGGCGACTGATGGTGAGGTCGATACCACGGTCAGCTATGTCATGTTACGGGGGTCGGGCGATGTCGTTGCACAAAATCAGACAACGATTCAAGTCGATATTTCGTACCCTGGCCCTGTAAATCCAGGCGATCCAGATGAAGTGAATCCGGCTCTGAATTTACCTCGTCTGGTTTCGTCTCAGAACGTTGATAACGTACTGGACGATAATGACTATGGTGAACCTGCCGATATTTATATTCAATTGTGGGCTGCTCCAGCCACCGAGTCCGGGCAAAGTATAACGGTCTGGTACGATGACGTGCCGCTCACCCCTGCTTATTTCCTGGCACCGGGCGAAGAAGGTACGGAAATTCCGGCTGCGACGGTTCCGTGGGATGTGATTGCAAGAAAGCCGAATCAGGTCATTAAAATAAAATATCAACTGTCGGTGGTGTTGGGTAATAACCCGGTCTGGTCATTAGATGAGGATGTCGACGTCGACATTACCAAAATCGACTTGCCCCCGCCGGAAGTACAGGGACTCGAGCATGATGCCATCGCTTGCCCAACCTTGAACTTTGTACCTCCAAATGATGGAACGTCTCGTCGCAATTTAAAAGTCGTGATTCCGTTCAGCCCATCGCTTATCGATACACGAGTCGTGACGTTAAAATGGGGAGGGTTCAGCGATGAGAACGCGACGATCCCTATCGCCGGAACCGAGGTCACCGCCACCCATACGATTGTCGGTACCGTACCTGCGGAAGGAATAGAGATGGAGATTGGCGATTACTTCGTTAACTTCAAGCCGGTGACAGACGGCTTTGGAAAGCTCACCTATACCGTCACCGATGTCGTACCGGAGTCTGATCCGGCTATCCACTTTGTATTTTTGAAGGATAATAACGACGATTTTTGTGAGATTGCCAATCCAATACCGTAAGACATATTAACGATCCGGCGCTGGGCATGAGCTTGTTGTGCTCATGCCTGTGTGGGTTGAGGGTTTGGATGTTTTGCAATGAATATTTGCAGGATTTTTCTGATGATACATATAGATAAGTCCTACATAACAATTCGCCATTACTCGATAGCCTTGCGGACCTTGAAAAATGTGGTCGCGGATCTCTATGCGACCGGCCCCGGACTTAATCCATTTTCTCGAAGCAGGTATCCAGTATGCATTCCAAATCCATAGCGTCTCCGCCGCCGCCCTTTTTGAAGGCCATACTGTGCCTTCCCGTATTTTTACTTTCTGCTGGTGCTGAGGCTGGGTCGCTTATTGGTGGGAGTGCGACTGTAGATAATGGCGATGTGGCTGAAAGCTGGTTTTTGAGTCAAAACGCAACGTTGGATGTCAATAATGCCCAAACGCTTGGCATCGACGCGGATGCTTCAACGGTCAATGTCAACGCGGGCAGCAGTACCCAGGCGATTACGGGAAGCAACGGTTCGACTGTCAACGTGAACGGGGCCAACGTTTCGGGTTCCGGCTTTGCGGGTATTCAATTGGTTTCCAGCCAGGGCAATATCAACAACAGCAACATCAACGGTGATGTTTTCGGGATATCGGCGGTGCGGTTTTCCACCGGCCTGGATGGCTCTGTCGTCAATGTAACGGGTAACAGCACTGTTACAGGAGAGGACGCCGGTGCATTTGCCTCGTCCCACAGCGTGCTCAACATTTCCGACTCGACGCTTGAAGGTACCGCCTCCACCGGCTATGGCTTGTGGCTTCAGAGCGCCACTGCGGTTGCCAACAACAGTACGATTGTCGGCGGGCAAAATGGCGTGTTCATCGAGCTCGATGTGACGGGCATTGCACCGGCTACTCTGAATCTGGAGAACACCACCGTTCAGGGCAGGGACGGCTCAGCGATCGTGGTCGACTTCAATAATGAGGGGGCCGCAACTGCCACGTTGAACGTGACTAACTCCAATCTGTTAGCCGGCAATGGCACGCTGCTTGAAGTCAAGGGTGGGGCCACCACGGCGATGACGGTAAACGGCAGCTCATTGACGGGGGATATCGTGACGGAGTCCGGCAGCACGACCCATCTGACCTTGCAGAACAATTCCGTACTGACCGGGCGATTGGAAAATGTGGCCAGTGCGACTATCAATGGAAGCTCCGAGTGGGTGCTGGTGGACAATAGCCAGGTTGAAAGCCTGGTACTCAATGGCGGTTCAGTCCGTTTCGGCGCTGACAGTGCGTTCTATCAGCTGGATGTGGCGAGTTTGTCGGGCCAGGGGCGATTCATCATGGGCACTGATTTCGCCACGGGTCGCACGGATGTTTTGAATGTCACCGGTACTGCTAGCGGTACGCATGAACTGCTGATCGCCAGTAGCGGGTCCGAGCCGGCCGCCGGTCAGCCGATCACGGTCGTGACCACCGGCGGGGGCGACGCGCAGTTCACGCTGTTCAATGACGTGGTAGATCAAGGTGCCTATTCGTATAGTCTGGCGAAGAGCGGCAATGACTGGATTCTGGACCCGGATACTCGTGTCATCAGCCCGGGTACCCGCTCGGTGATGGCGCTTTTCAACACGCCATTGCCCACCTGGTATGGCGAGTTGACGTCGTTGCGCACCCGTATGGGTGAGTTGCGAATGAACCCTGGCCAGTCTGGAGCGTGGGGACGGACTTACGGCAATAAATACGAAATTGCCAACGGCTCCGGCCTGGCGTATCGGCAAAGCCAGCAGGGATTTACCCTTGGTGCTGACGCCGCACTGGAGCTGGGGGATGGTCAATGGCTGGTGGGTGTAATGGGAGGCCATAGTACCTCCGACCTGAATCTGGACGCGGGCAGCTCGGGTGATGTCGACAGTTACTACCTGGGTACTTATGCCACCTGGCTCGATGCGAGCAGCGGGTATTACGCCGATGCTGTCTTGAAAGTTAACCAGTTTCGTAACAAAGCCAAGGCAAGCCTGAGTGATGGTAGCCGGGCCAAGGGTGATTATGACAACAGCGGCGTCGGTGGATCTGTCGAGTTCGGTCGGCATATCAAGCTCGACGATGGCTATTTCATCGAGCCGTTTACCAAATGGTCTGCGGTGGTCATTCAGGGTAAAAGTTTCTCCCTGGACAACGGCCTGCACGCTGAAGGTGACCGTGCGCGATCCCTGCTGGGCGAGGTTGGCCTGACTGCCGGGCGAAACTTTAAAGTGAACAATGAGGTTGAATTGCAACCCTATGTTCGTGTGTCCGGTGCTTATGAATTCGCAAAAAATAATGAAGTACAAGTCAATGATCATGTGTTCAATAATGACCTGTCCGGCTCACGCACGGGGCTGGGAGCGGGGATTGCTGCATCCATGTCAGAGAAACTGCAATTGCACGCGGATTATGAATACAGCGATGGGAAAAACTTTCGGCAGCCGGTTGGGTTGACGTTGGGTTTGCGTTACGCATTTTAATAAATAGAACCTGTCGAATTAAAAAGGAGGCTTCGGCCTCCTTTTTATGCATTGGACTGGCCTGAGTCCGGTAAGGGCTGGTCAGCAGTTTCTCGCCCGGGATGAAGGGCGACGCAGGTTTCTTCGGACGCGTACAGGGGTATGGGCATTAAAAATGACTCTGAGGCTCAACGGGGTGATCGTCCCATCATCGCGATTTTCGAGATCCACACTGATTTCACCTGAGAGTGACGCGCTTGTGGGATTGTATTCAATCCTTGCGATGCCATTGTGTTGTCTATAAATCACAGGCGCATTGGGAACTGAGCGATCAATGAATGTAACCCCTACGGGAAAGGTCGTTTCACCCACCGGATATGTGCCGCCATTCAAGTCCTTGGTAAAGGAAACCTGCAGTTCCTTGGTGGTGTAGTCCGGCCTTGGCGCCAGCTGCGTTGCCAGCATGACGCGGGCTTTGTCATGGGGGGAGGGGTGGTTGGGATAGTCAATCTCGGACAGCTCCACCAAGTTGGCGTTAAATGGCACTGATCCGATCTCTCCCTGGCAAAATCCAAGTACGACCGGTTGTGTGATTTCTCTCATTAGTGCGCTCATCGATATCAATCTCCATTGTCGTGACAAAGGGTGCCCCACCAATGAGGTACAGGTGAGATCGACTTCATGTAATGCCTTATCCGAGGGGTTGTAAACTGTAAGAGTTGACAGTATACCGCTCGATACGCTTGTGCTTTTACTCACCGCTCAAAGACTGCTAATGGCGACAGCGGTAAAGCTTTGTAGGCGGTATGTGAAATTGTGTAAGGGGTTTGCTCGGGGGTGGGTGAGGGCGTATATCCTTGGCGGCTTGAGATTCCCTGCGCCTGACAAGACCTCATCGCGAGCAGGCTCGCTCCCACATTGGCCTGCGTACAACCTGTGGGAGCGAGCCTGCTCGCGATAGCGGCATGACAGGCGCCACAGCACGTTCTGGATAAACCTGATGCCCAACATCCTCTTGGTCGAAGACGACCCCGCCCTCTGCGAACTGATCGCCAGTTACCTGGAACGCAACGGTTATCAGGTCAGCGTGCTCAGCCGCGGCGATCATGTGCGTGAGCGGGCGCGGGTCGATCCGCCGGACCTGGTGATTCTTGACCTCATGCTGCCCGGGCTGGACGGCTTGCAGGTCTGTCGCTTGTTGCGAGCGGATTCGGCGACGTTGCCGATCCTGATGCTCACCGCCCGGGACGACAGTCATGACCAGGTGCTGGGCCTGGAGATGGGCGCCGACGACTACGTCACCAAACCGTGCGAGCCCCGGGTTTTACTGGCGCGGGTCCGTACTTTGCTGCGGCGCAGCAGCCTCACCGAGCCTCAGACGGTCAATGACCGTATCCTGATGGGCAACCTGTGCATCGACTTGTCCGAGCGCACCGTGACCTGGCGCGGCCAGCCGGTGGAGCTGTCCAGTGGCGAGTACAACCTGCTGGTGGTGCTGGCCCGGCATTCGGGTGAAGTACTGAGCCGCGACCAGATCCTGCAACGCCTGCGGGGCATCGAGTTCAACGGCACCGACCGTTCGGTGGACGTGGCGATTTCCAAGCTGCGGCGCAAGTTCGACGACAACGCCGGCGAGGCGCGCAAGATCAAGACCGTATGGGGCAAGGGCTACCTGTTCAGCCGTTCCGAGTGGGAATGCTGAGCCCATGTGGAAGCTGCTGATCCGTCTTTACCTTGTCACCATTGTGTCCTACAGCGCGGCGATCTACCTGATGCCGGAACTGGTGATCCGCCTGTTCCACGAGCGCTTCCTGACCTACAACCTCGACTATTCCCGTGGCCTGCAAACCCTGATGGTCAAGCAGTTCCATGCGGCGCCCGGAGCGCAGTGGCCGGCGCTGGCGGCGCAGATGGACAAGGAATTCGACCCGTTGCGCATCGAACTGGTGCCCATCGACGACAATGGCTTCAGCAGCGACGAGCAGGCGCGCCTCAAACGCGGTGAGAACGTGGTACGCCTCGGCGAATGGGGGTGGCGGACCCTGGCGGTGTCGCCGTTGGATGGGCGATTGGCGGTCAAGATGGTTGTCCCGCCGGACCCGGCCGATGTCAGTTGGTTGTACTGGAGCATCAACGTGCTGATCGGCGCGACACTGCTCGCCTGCCTGTTGCTCTGGCTGCGTCCCCACTGGCGCGATCTGGAGCGCCTCAGGCGCACCGCCGAACGCTTTGGCAAGGGGCACTTGAGCGAACGAACCCACATCGCCTCCAGCTCGAACATCGGCAGCCTGGCCCATGTTTTCGATACCATGGCTGGCGATATCGAGAAGCTGCTCAACCAGCAGCGCGATTTGCTCAACGCTGTCTCCCACGAACTGCGCACCCCCTTGACCCGGCTCGATTTCGGCCTGGCCCTGGCGCTGTCTGACGACCTGCCGCCCGCCAGCCGCGAACGCCTGCAGGGGTTGGTGGCACACATTCGCGAGTTGGATGAGTTGGTGCTGGAGTTGCTGTCCTATAGCCGTTTGCAGAATCCGGAGCGGCTGCCCGAGCGGGTCGAAGTGCCGCTGGACGAGTTCATCGACAGCATCCTGGGCAGCGTCGATGAGGACCTGGCGGCGCCGGACGTGGTGATCGATGTGCTGCTGCACGGCACCCTGGAGCGTTTCGTGCTGGACCCGCGCCTGACCGCTCGGGCGTTGCAGAACCTGTTGCGCAATGCCATGCGTTATTGCGAGAAACGGATCCAGGTCGGGGTGCTGGTCAGCGATCAAGGTTGCGAGATCTGGGTGGACGACGACGGTATCGGCATTCCCGACGACGAGCGTGAGCGGGTGTTCGAGCCGTTCTACCGTCTGGACCGTAGCCGCGACCGCGCCACGGGCGGCTTCGGCCTGGGCCTGGCTATCAGTCGTCGGGCACTGGAGGCCCAGTGCGGCACATTGACGGTCGAGGCATCGCCGCTGGGCGGGGCGCGGTTCAGGTTGTGGCTGCCGGCGCCCCAGTCCTAACCTGGCAGTTCCCTGTGGCGAAGGGATTTATCCCCGCTGGACCGCGAAGCGGTCCCTGTCACCCGAACAACCCCGCCGCGATATTGATCGAGAACCCCAGGATCGCCGTGTTGAACACAAACCCGATCAACGATTGCGCCAGTACGATCTTGCGCAACTGCCGGGTGGCGACACCCACGTCCGATGTCTGCACCGCCACCCCGATGGTGAACGAGAAATACAGGAAGTCCCAATAGTTGGGGGTGGTCAAGCCCTCGGCGAAGCGCAGGGCCGGCTCCTTGCCGTCCCAGGTATAAAACAGCCGGGCATAATGCAGGCTGAAGATCACGCCGATCAGCAGCCACGACCCTATGACCGTGAGCGCGGTAAAACCGTAATGCAGCAACTTGCCGGCGGTCTGCAACTCACGGCTGCCGGCCAGCTCGAAGGTGATCGTCGCCAGGCTGGCCAATGCCGCAATGCAGACCATCAGCAACACCAGCCCCGCGTTTTCGTCTTCGATCTCGGCGATGCGCCTGACATCGGGCGCCTTGGCTTGCACCGTCAGCCAGAACATCAGCGCCAGATAGGACCAGACTCCAACGTTCCAGCCGGCCAGAATCTTGCCGATGACCGAGTCCACGGGCAGCAGGAAACCCGCGATCAAACCAAGGGCCGTGGCCGCGGACAGGCGTGGGTGGGTGCGAGCGAGAAAAGACATGGGCGCTAGCCCGCCAGGGCGCTGGACTGTATCAATGCCACGTTAGCCTCCTGCATCCGCCGGATCGCCGTGATCATCGAACCGTCGATATCAATGCCACGGCAGGCGTCGACCACCACGAACGCGTTGAACCCGGCGGCCCGGGCATCCAGGGCCGAGAACATGACGCAGAAATCCAGCGCCAAGCCCACCAGGTAGACGGTGTCGATGCCGCGCTCCTTGAGGTAGCCCGCCAACCCGGTGGGGGTTCGACGGTCGGCTTCCATAAAGGCCGAGTAGCTGTCGATGGCCGGATTGCAGCCCTTGCGAATGATCAGTTGCGCGTGGGGCAGGTCCAGTGCCGGGTGCAGCGCGGCGCCTTGGGTGCCTTGTATGCAGTGGTCGGGCCAGAGCTTCTGCTCGCCATACGGCAATTCGATGAGGTCGAAAGGCTGCTTGCCGGGATGACTGGAGGCAAACGAGGCGTGTCCGGCCGGATGCCAGTCCTGTGCGAGGACGACCTGTGCGAAGGAGCGGCCCAGGCGGTTGATCAATGGCACAATCTCGTCGCCCCCCGGGACGGCCAGTTGGCCACCGGGGATGAAATCGTTCTGGACATCGATCACCAGCAGCGCGGTGGTCGTGGCCCTGGTGTCTGGAAGGGACATGAATGGCTTCTCCTGAAGTGGCTTTTCCCAGCTTAGCCAACCCGCATTGCAAGGAAGCTGTTTTTTATGAAGGCGTCTGCGCGCCGGTCCCGATGTTGCCCTTACCCTGCGTTCCCACAAAATGGGAAAGCTGTATTTCGTCGTAAATAATGGCTTTTTGATATTTGGTCCGTGCGCCCGCGATACGGTTGTGTACAATCGCTTTCCTAAACCGGGCATGGAGGCAGTTCGGCTTTCCAGTTACGAGAAAACTCCATGCTCATCGGCAGCTATTCCCCCGCCCTTGTTTTGATTTCCCTGTTGGTTGCAGTGCTGGCGTCCTACACCGCGCTGGATTTGGCCGGACGTATTGCCACCACCCAAGGGCGCGCGGCGTATTTGTGGATGGCCGGTGGCTCGCTGGCGATGGGGGTGGGCGTATGGTCCATGCACTTCATCGGCATGTTGGCGTTTACCTTGCCGGTGGAGCTGGGCTACGACGTATCCATCACCGCGCTGTCGTTGCTCATCGCCATCCTTTCCTGCGGTTTCGCCCTGTGGCTGGTCAGCCAGCCCCGGTTACCTGCGTGGCAGTTGGCATTCGGGGCACTGATCATGGGCGCCGGCATCAGCGCCATGCATTACACCGGCATGGCGGCGTTGCAGATGCAACCCGGCATCGACTATGACCCGACGCTGTTCAGTGCCTCGCTGCTGATCGCGGTGGGCGCCTCTGCGGCGGCCCTGTGGATTGCCTTTCGCCTGCGCCAGAACACCCCATATGTGCGCCTGGCGCGGGCCGGTGCTGCGGTGATCATGGGGGGCGCCATTGTCGGCATGCACTACACCGGCATGGCCGGGGCCCAGTTTCGCGAAGGCAGTTTTTGCGGCGCCCTGGATGGTCTCAGCGGCAAGGGGTTGGACAACATCGTGTTGATCACCACCCTGGCGGTGCTGGCCATTGCCTTGCTGACGTCGATTCTCGATGCGCGCCTGGAAGCCCGTACCGCGGAGCTGGCTCAGTCGTTGACCCTGGCCAACCGTGAGCTGACCCAACTGGCCCTGCATGACCCGCTCACCGGGTTGCCCAACCGTGTGCTGCTGGCCGACCGCATCGGCCAGGCCATGCACCGGGTGCAGGAGCAGGGGGGCTGCTTCGCCTTGATGTTTATCGACCTGGACGGCTTCAAACCGGTCAACGACGCCTTTGGTCACCACATGGGTGACTTGTTGTTGCGCGATGTGGCCCTGCGCCTGCGCGAAGACCTGCGCAGCCAGGACACCCTGGCGCGAATTGGCGGCGATGAGTTCGTGCTGCTGGTGCAACTGGCCGAGCCGGACGATGCCTTGCGGCTGGCGGCACGCCAGGTCGGGTTGATTGGTCGTACGTTCCGGGTCGCCGAACATGATCTGCAGATCTCCGCCAGCGTCGGCATCGCGCTGTACCCCGGAAATGGCCAGAACGCCGAAGAGTTGCTGATGAATGCCGATGCGGCGATGTACCACGCCAAGGGTTCCGGCAAGAACGGCTACAGCTTCTTCGATGCCTCCATGAACAGCAACGCTCGTAAGCAACTGCAATTGCTCCAGGATTTGCGTATCGCAGTTGAACAGCGGCAATTCAGCCTGCATTACCAGCCCAAGTTCGACGCTGCCAACGGCCGTCCGGTGGGCGCGGAGGCGTTGTTGCGCTGGAACCATCCGACCCAGGGCCTGTTGATGCCCGACACCTTCATCGACCTGGCGGAAAAGACCGGCCTGATCATCGCCATCGGTGAATGGGTGCTGAACGAGGCCTGCCGCCAGATGCGCGAATGGTACGTGCTCGGCTACACCGACTGGCGGATCGCGGTGAACCTGTCGGCCTTGCAGTTCTGCCATACGGGGCTGGTGCAAAGCGTGGCCAAGGCGCTGGAGACGCATTGCCTGCCGGCCAACAGCCTGACCCTGGAAATAACCGAAACCACCGCCATGAGCGACGCGGACGCGAGCATGACGGTGTTGCAACAGTTGGCGGACATGGGCGTTGACCTGTCCATCGATGATTTCGGTACTGGCTATTCGAGTCTGATGTACCTCAAGCGCCTGCCGGCCAACGAGCTGAAGATCGATCGCGGCTTCGTGCGCGATCTGGAGCATGACAGCGACGACGCCGCCATCGTGTCAGCCATCGTCGCCCTCGGCCAGGCGTTGGGGCTGCGGATCGTTGCCGAAGGGGTGGAGACGGACGTGCAGCAAGACTTCCTGACTCAGCTGGGGTGCGATTCGTTGCAGGGTTACCTGCTGGGCCATCCGATGCCGGCCGAGCGCTTCCTGCAGAATATCCGCCAGGTGCCACGGATGGTGGCGGTCTGATGGGGCGTCACGCAAGGATGTCGAACGCCGTGCTTCCCAGTCGCTCGCCATTGACCAGCAGGTGCACCGCGTGCCGGCCCGCGTAGTGCCGGCGAGTGGTCAGCTCGCGGATGGATTGGGAGCGACTCAGGGCGACGCAGCCGTGGGCCGGCAGATCGAAGGTCTTTAGCTTGAAGACTTTGGCCGAGGTGCCGCCCGAGGCTTTCACATAATCGATTGCATAGTCGATCACCAGGCGCTGGGGTTCTTCCAGGGTGGACTGCACCTTGAAGGACAGCGTGATTTGCTCGCCGAGGCGAATCACTGCAGGTGTCACCTTCAATTCCGAAACCTGGACCTGGGCCTTGCCGCCGACCCCGATGACGGCCAGAGCCCTGGGATCGCCATGCTTGATGAGGCTGCGCAGCGCATGCCGGGCGATCCAGGCGGTATGACGGTCTTGCAGTGGCCAGCCTTCGATGCGGTCGAGCACCCAGTCGGGATGCTGCTTGGTCACATCGTTGAGGTGATTGGCCACGGACTTGCGCACATAGAGGCTGCTGTCGGCCTTGAGGGTCTCCAGGATCGCGGCGGTGAGTTCGGGGTTGGCCTGGATCGGCTCCAGGTGAAACGACCACGGCAGCCGCGGACGGCTGCCCTCGCTGGCCAGGCGTCGTACGTGCTCGTTGGGATCCAGCGCCCAAGTGTGCATGACCTTGAGGCTGCGTTCCAGATCGTCGCGCAGGAAGTACCGCACCGCGAATTCCGAAGAGCCGAACCGGGTGAAATACTTGAGTGCGTCCAGGGACAGGTCGAAGGCGTGCCGGCCATGGCAGGCGACGTAGTGAGGCAGGAACATGCTGACGAACATGCTGTTCAGGCGCGGGGCCAGATCCCGCAGCACGTCCAGCGAGGCTTCGTAGCTCAGGGGCAGCACGGCATGCAGGCACTCGCTGACCCGAGCCATGCGTTGCATCACCGACAACTCGGCCAGCCCGTCGTTGGCCATGCGCAGGAAGGCCTTGGCGTCGAATGCCGGGTACACCGCGCTCATTTCGCTGGCAATGTGTTCCAGGCGTGCGGCGTTGAAGATTTCCTTGAGGGCAGGGGAGGCAGTGGTCGGGGTCGTCATGGTGGGGTCCGTCGTGCAGGGGGGATCACTATATCCCGTGGCGAGGGAGCAAGCTCCTGTCGTCATGGCCACAGTCAACGGAATGATTCGCCGCCCGTGAAGTCCCAGCTTCAGTCCCTCGGAAAACTGGAGTTTTTTCTATGCGTAAACCAACCCTGACCGCCAGCCTGCTCCTGATCGTCGGCCTTGCCGCCCTTGGGCCTGCTGCGCAGGCAGTCGAGAAGACCGGCGATGCCTTGGAGCATTCGCCGAGCAATGGTCGCAGGCTGGTAGAGAACGACCGCGTACCGGCGGACTACCAGCGCGCCGACAGGGCCGTGAAGGACTGGAAGCAGAAGCAACTCGAGCAGCCGACAAGCGATCAGCAATGGGTGCAAATCGACGACAAATACCTGCTGATCGAAACCGTGTCGGGCGCCATCGTCAAGATCGTGCCGGCCACGCGTTAGGCTTTGTACGCAAAGTGCCTGGGCGACTTCTCGTACAAAGCCCAGGCTCTCAGATTACTTCACCTTTGTCCCACAGATGAACCAGCTCGCCAGGTGCCCGGTCCTCGGGCACTTGCAGCACCATTTCGTCGTCCTGGTCATTGGCGCGATAGCGTACTTCGATACGGAAAAACCGCTGGTCGCCACGGCCCGATTCCGCCGAGGCCAGCGGCACGCAGCCCTCCAGCACCGAGCAGATGCGCGTTCGCTGGTCAATGTCGCATTGGGCGAACTCGATCTCCCGGGGCCGGGTCAGGGCATGGATGGCCGCCACGCCGCCCTGGCGGGACAGGCGTACCACGGCGTTATCGTCGAGGTCTGGAAGGTGCTTCATCAACTCTCCTCGGTCAGGTTGACGCCGACCTGAGCCCAGCCGTCCTGCACCGCTCGAACCTCTCGTTCGCCAAAGCGCCGACGGGCGTGCTCGACGGTCAAGTGGGCGAAGGCGCTGAAGGTGGCGTCGTTGGCCAGATTTCTATCGCATAAGGTGTCATACCAGATCCGGCCGGCTTTTTCCCAGGCAAATCCGCCCAGCGCGGTGGCGACCAGATAAAAGGCGCGGTTGGGAATGCCTGAGTTGATGTGCACGCCGCCGTTGTCTTCGCGGGTAATGACGAACTGGCGCATATGCGCCGGTTGCGGGTCCTTGCCCAATAGCGGGTCGTCGTAGGCCGTGCCCGGGTTGGACATGCTGCGCAGGCCGTCGCCGTTGATCTTGTCGGTGAGCAGGTCGGCGCCGATCAGCCAGTCTGCCTGATCGGCGGTCTGCTCCAGGACGAACTGTTTGACCAGCACACCGAACACATCGGAGATGGACTCGTTCAACGCGCCGGACTGGTTGGCATAAATCAAACCCGCTTCGCTTTCGGTGACGCCATGGGCAAGCTCGTGGGCCACCACGTCCAGGGAACGGGTGAAGCGCTGGAAAATTTCCCCATCGCCGTCGCCGAACACCATTTGCGCGCCGTTCCAGAAGGCGTTTTCGTAGCCTTGGCCATAATGCACGCTGCCTACCAGGGCGAAGCCCTTGTTGTCGATGGAGTCGCGGCCCAGGACGTTCCAGAAAAAATCGTAAGTGGCGCCCAGGGCATCGTAGGCTTCGTCGACCGCCGGGTCGCCGCTGGCCGGCTGACCTTCGAGGCGCACCGGTTGGCCGGGCAGATCCATGGTGTTCTGTGCGTCATGCACGCTGCGCTGAGGGCGGCCGGCCTTGCCAGGCTTGGGCAGCGCGGCTGCGGCGGGCGGATGGTTGGGTGGGCCAGGATTGTGCCGCAGGTTGCGCACGTGGGTCAGTGTGCCCAGGGCGCTGGAACGTTGTTGTTCGGAGCCGTGGGCGATGATGCGATTGAGAATATAGGGTGGAATGAAACCGTGGAGTGGGCGAGAGTCGATCATCAGAACATCCTTATCTGAAATGCAGGGTCGATACCCATGTGAACCGAGGCGGCCATCGCGGTTCCCTCCCACTGGAAGACCGCTTGCCACAAAAGTTTGCCAGGCGCACCGATTTCTGCGAAAAACCGCGCCTTGAAATCACGGATATGACCCATGAACGAAGAACTGCAGATTATCGACCTGGAGCAGGGCGACGGTAAAAGCGTAGTCAAAGGGGCGCTGATCACCACCCAATATCGCGGCACGCTCGAAGACGGCACCGAATTCGATTCGTCCTACAGTCGTGGCAAACCCTTTCAATGCGTGATCGGCACCGGTCGTGTCATCAAGGGTTGGGACATCGGCCTGATGGGTATGAAGGTCGGCGGCAAGCGCAAACTGCTGGTGCCGGCTCACCTGGCCTACGGTGAGCGCTCCATGGGGGCGCACATCAAGCCCAACAGCAACCTCGTCTTTGAAATCGAGCTGCTGGAAGTCCTGACCCGCGACGATTGAACCCGTTTTGGCAGGGCCTTTCAGGGCCGGTCGCTGAACACCGGGATGCGACCGTTGACCGAAGGGCGGTAGCGCCAGTCCAGTCGCTCCAGCGGCGGCTCTCGCTCGAGGAGGGTCGCCAGCGTGGCACGGGCGATACTCAGTGCCAGAGCCTGTCCCGGACACTCGTGGCGTCCTGCACCGAAGCTGAAGCTGCGACGGTTTGGGCGATCCATCAGCAAGAGGTCCGGATGCGGGTTGAGAGCCGGATCGCGGTTGGCCGAGGCGAGCAATACCAGGATGGCGTCCCCGGGTTCCAGCGAAACGCCGAGGATCTCGCTGGGGGCGACAACGAAGCGGCGGGTGTTCTGCACACCAGGATCGTAGCGCTGGATTTCAGCCAGCAACGGGCCGATGTGCGTCGGATCTTCCCTGAGCCTGAGCAGCAGCGCCGGATCGTGCCGCAATGCCAGCAGCGCATTGCCGATCAGGCCCGCCGTGGCGTCATGAGTCTGCGAAAGCAGACCGATCAGGTTGGCAATCAGGCTGTCCGGGTTGGCGCCCTCGAAGCGTTGGCAGATGCCGGTGAGCAAGGCGCTGGCATGATCATCTGCCTCGATCCGCTCGCGGAACAGGGCCTTGAGTTGTTCGGTGGCGCGATGCGCCGCCTGCAGTTGTGTCGCATTGCTCAGGGGGGACAGGCAGGCGACGAAATTCCCCGTCAACTGGCTGACCAGGCGGCTGTCCGCCGGGCTGAAACCCAGCAGGGCTGCCACAACGGCAGCCGGTCCGATGAATTGAGCGTGATGCAGGCCTTCGGCGCCGTCCTTGAAAAAGCGGGCCCTGACCAGGGCCTCGATCTGTTGTTGAGGGACATCTTGCAAACCCGGCGCAATCGCCGACCTCGGACAACGCTGGCGTTCGCCTTCGTTCATGCGCATCAGCAGCCCGAAGACCTGGCCGGCGGGACCGTCGGCGATGGCTTGCGGCACCGGTTCGTGGGGCGGACGCACATGACAGTCGGCATGACGGAGCACGGCGCACACCGCTTCGGCGCTGCTGGCAATCCATAGCTTCAGGTGCGTGTCGAAGGTCATTCCGCCAGCCGCTCGAAGGCTCGCATAGTAAGGATAGGGATCAAAGTGGGTCGCGGCGGTGATCGGGTCCATGGAGCGCTGCCTTGTTCATGATCGGGAAAGTGCTGCTACTATCCTCGGCGGCGTCATGGCTTGATTCGTCCGGGAGCGAAATATGAATGCAGAGCAGCATGATCTTGGCGTTTCCCACGTGGCGGCGGCGATTGCCGAACCGGCGCGCACCCGCATGCTCTGTTCGTTGATGGACGGCCATGCGCGTACCAGCACCGAACTGGCGAGCATCGCCGACGTCAGCCCCTCCACCGCCAGCGCGCATCTGGCGAAACTCAAGGAACTGGCCCTGGTGCGCCTGCATGTACAGGGCCGTCATCGCTATTACAGCCTGGCGGACAAGCGCGTGGCCCAGGCCCTGGAGGCGCTGATGGTGATCGGCCGGAACGCGGCGTCGACGTTTACGTCACGTACCCCGGATCGCCTGCAATTTGCCCGTACCTGCTACGACCACATGGCTGGAACGCTGGCGGTGCGGTTGCATGACCGTATGATCGAAGCCGGATGGCTAGAGGATGTGGAAGGGCGAGGTTATCGCTTGAGCGAGTTGGGCGAGGGGGTGTTCACCGGGTTGGGCATCGATGTCCAGGCGCTTGCCGCGCAGCGACGCCGGTTCGCCTGTCCATGCCTGGACTGGAGCATGCGTCGTCCGCATCTGGGAGGCGCGTTGGGAGCGGCGTTGTTGCAGATGGCGATCAAGCGCAAGTGGGTGGTCCAGGACCTGGATAGCCGGGCGCTGGGGGTGACGGCCCTTGGACACAAGGAGATAGTGGGGCGGTTCGGGGTCAGTGCCGAGAATGAGGTGGAGCCTACGGGCGCCATCGCGAGCCGCTCCCACAGTGGATCTGCGGTGAACTCAGGATTCGGGAGCAACCGATGACCTTGTGGGAGCGAGCCTGCTCGCGATGAGTGCACCTCGGTTCACCAGGGACCGAGGCGCCCGTATCGCGAGCCAACTTGCCTACAGCCGAATCAGACCTTGACGATCCAACCCGCTGGCGCTTCGATGTCGCCGGTCTGCACACCCGTCAGTTCCTTGTAGAGCTTCTGGGTGATCGGGCCGACTTCGGTTTCGCTGTGGAAGACGTGCAGCTTGTCTTTGTAGTTGATCCCACCGATCGGCGTGATCACCGCAGCGGTGCCACAGGCGCCGGCTTCCTTGAAGTCCGACAGTTTGTCGATGAACACGTCGCCTTCGACCACTTCCAGGCCCAGGCGCGATTTCGCCAGCTCGATCAGCGACAGGCGGGTGATGCCCGGCAGGACCGAAGGGGAGTTGGGGGTGACGAATTTGTTGTCGTGGGTGATGCCGAAGAAGTTCGCCGAGCCGACTTCTTCGATTTTCGAATGGGTCAGCGGGTCGAGGTAGATGCAGTCGGCGAAGCTCGCCTTCTTGGCCTGGGAGCCCGGCATCAGGCTGGCGGCGTAGTTGCCGCCGACCTTGGCCGCACCGGTGCCTTGCGGAGCTGCGCGGTCGAAGCTGGAAATCAGGAAGTTGTGCGGGGTCAGGCCGCCCTTGAAGTATGCGCCGACCGGGATGCAGAAGATCGAGAAGATAAACTCGGGTGCGGTGCGCACGCCGATGTTGTCACCCACGCCGATCACGAATGGGCGCAGGTACAGCGCGCCGCCGGTGCCGTAAGGCGGGATGAAGCGCTCGTTGGCGCGGACCACTTGCTTGCAGGCTTCGACGAACTGTTCGGTTTCCACGTGCGGCATCAGCAGACGGGCGCAGCTGCGCTGCATGCGGGCGGCGTTCTGGTCCGGGCGGAACAGGTTGATCGAGCCGTCCTTGCAGCGATAGGCCTTCAGGCCTTCGAAACATTGCTGGCCGTAGTGCAGCGCCGTGGAGCCTTCGCTGATGTGCAGCACATTGTCGTCGGTCAGGGTGCCGGCGTCCCAGGCGCCATCGCGCCAGTGCGACAGGTAGCGTTTGTCGGTCTTGATGTAGTCAAAGCCCAGTTTGTCCCAATTGATGCTCTCGTTACCCATGACACCCTCTATCTCTTAACAACCGTCGAAACGGTTCAAGGCTTCTGACGTTTTTTGGATGGGGACAACAATACTTCATTCCAGGGGTGTTTCGCAGCCTGTTACATGGCTCCTGCAGCTGAAAATAGCCCTGCGGTCGTTGTGAGGGATTGTGGGAGCAAGGCTTGCCCGCGATACAGGCGACTCGGTTTATGAAGGATCGCATCGCCTGCATCGCGGGCAAGCCTTGCTCCCACAAGTTATTCACCCACAACTGTCACACATGCAACGCATGCCCCAACGCCCGCAACGCCGCTTCCTGCACCGCCTCACCCAAGGTCGGGTGGGCGTGGATGGTGCCGGCGATGTCTTCCAGCCGCGCGCCCATCTCCAGGGACTGGCCGAACGCCGTGGACAACTCCGAGACACCCACGCCAACCGCCTGCCAACCCACGATCAAGTGATTGTCCCGACGCGCCACGACCCGCACGAAACCGCTTTTCGACTCCAGGGTCATCGCCCGGCCATTGGCCGCAAACGGGAAACTGGCGACGATGCAGTCCAGCCCGGCCGCCTTGGCTTCGTCCGGCGTCTTGCCGACCACTACCAGTTCCGGATCGGTGAAGCACACCGCCGCAATGGCCGCCGGGTTGAACTCGCGATGCTGGCCGGCGATCAGCTCGGCGACCATTTCGCCTTGGGCCATCGCCCGGTGGGCCAGCATTGGTTCACCACTCAAGTCGCCGATGGCCCAGACGTTGCGCATGCTGGTCTGGCAGCGGTTGTCGATTTTCACCGCCGAACCGGTCATCGTCAGGTTCAACACTTCGAGGCCCCAGCCTTGGGTGTTGGGCTTGCGCCCGACGGCCACCAGCACCCGGTCAGTGTCCAGGTTGAGCGTGTCACCATTCGGGTCGCGCACTTGCAAGGTGCTGGCCTGGGCATCGAAATCTTCGACACTGTGCTTGAGGTAGAGCTTCACGCCCAATTGCTTGAGCGCCTCGTGCACCGGCTGGGTCAGCTCGCCGTCATAGGCCGGCAGAATCCGCTCCTGGGCTTCGACCACGCTGACCTCTGCGCCAAGCTTGCGATAGGCAATGCCCAGTTCCAGGCCGATGTAGCCGCCACCGACCACTACCAGATGCTTGGGCACCGAGGTCGGGGCGAGGGCTTCGGTGGAGGAAATGATCGGCCCGCCAATCGGCAACATCGGCAGGTCGACGCTTTTCGAACCGGTGGCCAGCAACAGGTGTTCGCACTGGATGCGAGTGTCGCCGACTTCCACGGTCTTGCCGTCGACCACCTTGGCCCAGCCATGAATGACCTGGACCTTGTGCTTCTTAAGTAGCGTGGCGACGCCAGTGGTCAGGCGGTCGACGATGCCGTCCTTCCACTCCACGCTCTTGCCGATGTCCAGGCTCGGCGCCGATACCGTGATGCCCAGGGCCGAGCCCTGGCTGTGGTGGCGTGTCTGGTGGAACTGCTCGGCCACATGGATCAATGCCTTGGACGGAATGCAGCCGATGTTCAGGCAGGTCCCGCCCAGCGCCTGGCCTTCCACCAGGATGGTCGGAATGCCCAACTGACCGGCGCGGATCGCTGCCACATAACCGCCAGGGCCGCCGCCGATGATCAGCAACGTAGTGTTCAGAGTCTGTTGCATTCCTTACTCCACAAACAGCGTAGCGGGTTGTTCGAGCAGGCCGCGCACGGCCTGGATGAATTGCGCCGCGTCCATGCCGTCGACCACCCGGTGATCGAAGGAGCTGGAGAGATTCATCATCTTGCGCACGACGATCTGGCCTTTGATCACCACAGGTCGTTCGACGATCTTGTTGACGCCGACGATGGCCACTTCCGGCAGGTTCAACACCGGCGTGCTGACGATGCCGCCGAGGGCGCCGAGGCTGGTCAGGGTGATGGTCGAGCCGGACAGTTCATCGCGACTGGCCTTACCGTTGCGGGCAGCGGTTGCCAGGCGCGAGATTTCCGCCGCGCTGTCCCACAGGCTGCGGGCTTCGGCGTGACGCATCACCGGCACCATCAGGCCGACATCGCTTTGCGTGGCGACGCCCAC
Organism: Pseudomonas sp. AF32; assembly: GCF_022342325.2. NCBI lineage: Bacteria > Pseudomonadati > Pseudomonadota > Gammaproteobacteria > Pseudomonadales > Pseudomonadaceae > Pseudomonas > Pseudomonas sp. AF32. The sequence continues at coordinate 89,125 of NZ_RQJK02000018.1, forward strand.
ATGCACCGCCCCCGAGCGGTGGATGACCTGGGCTTCGTCGTCGTAGCGGGCGTTCATCTGCGGGAAGTCCCGCAGCGCCACGACCAGCGCCCGCACCAGGAACGGCAGCAAGGTCAGCTTGCCGCGGGTGGCGCCGTGTTTTTCATTCAGATGGACCCGCAACTCTTCCAACGCGGTGACATCGATTTCCTCGACGTAGCTGAAATGGGCGGCGCGCTGGGTCGCTTCCTGCATGCGTTGGGCGATCTTGCGACGCATGCCGATCACCGGGATTTGCTGTTCGTCGTGGCGTTCGGCGTAGTTGGAGCCGCCCTTGGCCTGGGCCGACGGGCCCTGGGTCAGATAGGCTTCCAGATCTTCGTGCAGGATCCGCCCGGCAGGGCCGCTGCCCTGGACCAGACGCAATTGGATACCGAGGTCCAGGGCGTGCTTGCGCACAGCCGGCGAGGCCAGCGGACGCTCATCGGGCGCACGGGCTACCGGTGCTTGGGCTGCTGGCGCCGCACGCGGCGCGGCGGCTTTCTCGACGACCGGCTCGGGAGCCGAGACGGGTTCAGGCTTCGGCGCCTGGACCGGAGCAGCCGGTTGTGCAGCCGACTCTTTCAAGTTGCCCGCACCCTCCACCTCGATGCGGATCAGTTCGCTGCCCACCGCCATGACTTCACCCGGTTCACCGCCCAGGGCGATGACCCGGCCATGCACCGGCGACGGAATATCCACCATGGCTTTGTCGGTCATGACATCGGCCAGTACCTGGTCCTCGACCACCATGTCGCCGACCTTGACGTGCCACACCGACAACTCGACTTCCGCGATGCCTTCGCCGATGTCCGGCATCTTGATAACGTGCGTGCCCATTCAGACCTCCATGACCCGTTTCAACGCCGCGCCCACACGGGACGGCCCAGGGAAATACGCCCACTCCTGCGCGTGCGGGTAGGGAGTGTCCCAACCGGTGACGCGCTCGATGGGCGCTTCCAGGTGGTGGAAGCAGTGCTCTTGCACCAGCGACACCAGCTCGGCGCCGAAGCCGCAGGTGCGCGTGGCTTCGTGGACGATCACGCAGCGCCCGGTTTTCTTCACCGATTTGGTGATGGTTTCCAGGTCCAGCGGCCACAGGCTGCGCAGGTCGATGACCTCGGCATCGATACCGGTTTCCTCGGCGGCGGCCTGGGACACATACACGGTGGTGCCGTAGGTGAGGATGGTCACGTCCTTGCCCGGACGAGTGATCGCGGCGACGTCCAGCGGTACGGTGTAATAGCCGTCCGGCACCTGCGCCGAGGGGTGTTTCGACCACGGGGTTACCGGGCGGTCATGGTGGCCGTCGAACGGGCCGTTATACAGGCGCTTGGGTTCGAGGAAGATCACCGGGTCATCGTTCTCGATGGAGGCGATCAACAGTCCCTTGGCATCGTAGGGGTTCGATGGCATCACCGTGCGCAGGCCGCAGACCTGGGTGAACATCGCCTCGATGCTCTGGCTGTGGGTCTGGCCGCCATAAATGCCGCCGCCGCAAGGCATGCGCAGGGTCATCGGTGCGGTGAATTCGCCGGCCGAGCGATAGCGCAGGCGTGCCGCTTCGGAAATGATCTGGTCCGAAGCCGGGTAGACGTAGTCGGCGAACTGGATCTCGGCCACCGGACGCAAGCCATAGGCGCCCATGCCCACCGCCACGCCGACGATGCCGCTTTCGGAAATCGGTGCGTCGAACACCCGCGAGGTGCCGTATTTGCTCTGCAGGCCTTCGGTGCAGCGGAACACGCCGCCGAAGTAGCCCACGTCCTGGCCGAAGACCACGACGTCGTCGTCGCGTTCGAGCATCACGTCCATGGCCGAGCGCAGGGCCTGGATCATGGTCATGGTGGTAGTGGTCATGGCGGTGTCCAACGCAATATTGTTGTTGTGATCGTTCATGTCAGATCCCCAACTGCTGACGCTGGCGCTTCAAGTGCTCCGGCATCTCTTTGTAGACGTCTTCGAACATGGTCGCGGCGCTTGGAATCTGCCCGCCGGCGAGGGTGCCGTACTGCTCGGCTTCCTTCTGCGCGGCGATCACCTCGGCTTCGAGCTCGGCGGTGACGGCGGCGTGCTCTTCCTCCGACCACTGGCCGATACGAATCATGTGCTGCTTGAGGCGGGCAATCGGGTCGCCCAGCGGGAAGTGGCTCCAGTCATCGGCGGGGCGGTACTTGGACGGATCGTCGGAGGTGGAGTGCGGGCCGGCGCGGTAGGTGACCCATTCGATCAGTGCCGGGCCGCAGTTGCGCCGGGCGCGTTCGGCGGCCCAGCGCGAGGCGGCATAGACGGCCATGAAGTCGTTGCCGTCGACCCGCAGCGAGGCGATGCCGCAACCGACGCCGCGTCCGGCGAAGGTCGTGGCTTCACCCCCGGCGATGGCCTGGAAGGTGGAAATCGCCCACTGGTTGTTGACCACGTTGAGGATCACCGGCGCCCGGTAGACATGGGCGAAGGTGAGGGCGGTGTGGAAGTCCGACTCGGCGGTGGCGCCGTCGCCGATCCAGGCCGAGGCAATCTTGGTGTCGCCCTTGATCGCCGACGCCATGCCCCAGCCCACGCCCTGGATGAATTGGGTGGCGAGGTTGCCGGAGATGGTGAAGAAACCAGCGTCCTTGACCGAGTACATGATCGGCAATTGCCGGCCCTTGAGCGGATCGCGCTCGTTGGACAGCAACTGGCAGATCATGCCCACCAGCGGTACCTCACGGGCCATCAGGATGCTTTGCTGGCGGTAGGTGGGGAAACACATGTCATCGATGTTCAGCGCCAGGGCCTGGCCGCTGCCGATGGCCTCTTCGCCGAGGCTCTGCATGTAGAAGGACATTTTTTTCTGACGCTGCGCAACCACCATGCGGTTGTCGTAGATCCGCGTCTTGAGCATGGCACGCATGCCCTTGCGCAGGATCTCCAGCGGCACGTCTTCAGCCCATGGTCCATGGGCATTGCCCTGGTCGTCGAGCACTCGGATGAGGCTGCGGGCCAGGTCGGCGGTGTCGGAAGGTTCTACGTCGATGGACGGTTTGCGCACCGTGCCGGCATCGCTCAGATGCAGGTAGGAGAAGTCGGTCTTGCAGCCGGGACGGCCCGAGGGTTCCGGGACGTGCAGGCGTAGCGGTTCATACGCTGGGTTCATGGCTTTCTACGCTCGATCTTGTGAATTTCTTGTAGTGGGCGCGCTAGCTGACAATTTCCCTGGGTAAGGAAAATTGTCCTACAACAATCATAGGCTCGACGCAGAAGAATATTTTTCTCTGTTGGGTTGCTGTTCAGGTTATTTGCAGATAAAAAATCTGCACAACGATAAAAATCAGGAATATCTGTCTCATGCGTAAATTGGATCGCACCGACATCGGCATTCTGAACAGCCTCCAGGAAAATGCCCGCATCACCAACGCCGACCTCGCTCGTTCGGTCAACCTCTCGCCGACGCCGTGTTTCAACCGGGTCCGGGCGATGGAGGAACTCGGCGTCATCCGCGAGCAGGTCACGCTGCTGGACGCCGATCTGCTGGGTTTGCACGTCAACGTGTTCATCCATGTCAGCCTGGAGAAGCAGGTGGAGGAGGCGTTGCAGCACTTTGAAGAGGCGATCTCCGACCGGCCCGAGGTGATGGAGTGCTACCTGATGGCGGGGGATCCGGACTACCTCATCCGTGTGCTGGTGCCGACGATCCAGTCCCTGGAGCGGTTCATGATGGATTTTTTAACCAAGGTCCCGGGCGTGGCGAATATCCGTTCGAGCTTTGCGCTCAAGCAAGTGCGCTACAAGACGGCATTGCCGCTACCGGCCAATGGATTGACCTTGGGCACCTGAAGCACGCCACCACACTGGCCCAATGTGGGAGCGGGCTTGCTCGCGAAGGGGGCGTGTCAGGCGCCATTGACGTCGACTGGTACACCGCTTTCGCGAGCAAGCCCGCTCCCACAGGGATCGTGTGGATTCCAACGGCCTCAGGTTCTTGAATTTTCTTTAGAGCTGATTGATCGGAATCTTCAAGTACGTCACGCCATTATCCTCGGCCGGCGGCAGATTCCCCGCCCGCACATTCACCTGAATCGCCGGCAGCAACAGCGTCGGCATGCCCAGCGTCGAATCCCGTTGAGTACGCATGGCGACAAATGTGGCTTCGTCGATGCCGTCGTGAACGTGGATGTTGTGCTGGCGTTGCTCGCCCACGGTGCTCATGCACTGAGGGTCGCGATGATCGGGGGGGTAGTCGTGGCACACATAGAGCCGCACCCCGGCGGGGAAGGCCAGCAATTTGCGGATCGAGGCAAAGAGATGATGGGCGTTGCCACCGGGAAAGTCGCAACGGGCCGTGCCCACGTCCGGCATGAACAGGGTATCGCCCACCAGGATCACGTCGCCATCGATCAGGTAGGCCATGTCCGCGGGCGTATGGCCGGGCACGTGCAGCGCAGTGGCTTTGAGGTTGCCGATGGAAAACGATTCGTCAGGCGCAAACAGGTGATCGAACTGGGAACCATCCACCGCGAACTGCGGCTCAAGGTTGAACAGTGTCTTGAAGACGCCCTGGACCTGGCCGATGGATTGGCCAATGGCGATCTTGCCCCCCAGCTCCCGTCGCAAGTAGGGCGCGGCGGACAGGTGATCGGCATGGGCATGGGTTTCCAGTAGCCATTGCACCGTCAACCGATGTTCACGCACGAAGGCGATCACCCGATTGGCCTGGGCGGTGCCGCTGCGTCCCGAGGCCGGGTCGTAGTCGAGCACCGGATCGACCACCGCGCATTGCCCGCCGTCGTGTTCATAGACGACATAGGTATAGGTCTTGGAGGCGGGGTCGAGAAAGCTTTGAATCTGCGCGGGCATGACAACGAACCTGTGCGGGAAGAACCGGTTGCAACGCTTGAGGGTTACAACATATGGTCCGCAGCTTAGTGAGGGCCAAGGCGTCCTGCAAATGCGATCGCACCTGCCAACAGGTGTGCGCGGCTTGAGAGAGCTCTATGTTACTGGCAAGTCTTTTTGGCGTGATCATGGGCCTGGTGCTGGGTTTGACCGGGGCCGGCGGCGGCATCCTGGCCGTGCCGGCGTTGGTATTGGGGTTGGGATGGAGCATGACCCAGGCGGTTCCCGTGGCGTTGTTCGCGGTGGGCAGCGCGGCGGCGGTGGGGGCTATCGACGGGTTGCGCCACGGCCTGGTGCGTTACCGCGCGGCGATGTTGATCGCGCTGTTGGGTGCAGTGTTTTCGCCGGTGGGCATCTACGTTGCCCATCGATTGCCTGAGAAAATCCTGATGATTCTGTTCAGCCTGCTGATGGTGCTGGTAGCGGCGCGCATGTTGCGCGGGGAGCGCCCGCAGCCGGGGCCCAGCGACCATGGCGCCGCCAGTTGGGGACAGAAAAACTGCATGCTCGACCACAAGACCGGGCGCCTGGCCTGGACCGCTCGCTGCACCGCCACGCTGTCGGCGCTGGGCGCAGTGACGGGGCTGGTGTCGGGTCTGCTGGGCGTGGGCGGCGGGTTTCTGATCGTGCCGGCCTTCAAGCAACTGACCGATGTGCAGATGCGCGGGATCGTCGCGACGTCCTTGATGGTCATCAGCCTGATTTCATTGATCGGTGTGGTGGGGGCGTTTCATGCCGGGGTGAGCATCGACCGGGTCGGGGCGACGTTCATCGCAGCGAGCATTGCGGGGATGGTGTTGGGCCGGCGATTATCCGCCAAGGTCCCGGCCCGGGCGTTGCAGGTGGGATTTGCCGGGGTGTGCCTGGGGGTGGCGGTGTTCATGGTGGTGCGGGCGTAACTGGCTAAACCTCACCCTGTTTGAGAGCCACAGGGTGAGCAGTTTTATAGCCTTCTGCACTGCATCGAAAACCCCAATGCCACCGACTGACCTTGCTCCAGCAGGCGCAAGCCTGGGCGCCCTGGCAGGTGGTGCGCATTGACCGGATGGCTGACCGGTTCGATGCAGAAAAAATCCAGGCCCACCGGGCAGTACAGTAAAAAGTAATCGCTGCCACTGGCCTGGCATTGCAGCTCATAACCCAGGTCCGGTTGCTGGATCAGGCACTGTCCGTCCCAACCGCCGAAACCATTATCGACCAGGGTATCCGGCAGCAGTCGGGCTTGTTGGAAATCCCACGGCGGCGGAACCTCCACCCGTTCGGTCGGCAGCTTCGTGGCATCGCACATCCACACTTCACGGGCACGGGTTTGCAGGCGCGTTCCGGTAGTGCGAGGGAAGTACGGATGCAGACCGAGCCCGTGCCACGCCGCCTGTTCGGCCATGTGGGTGACGTGCATCGCGATTTGCAACTGGCCGCCGCTCAAGCGGATCCGCAGGCTGGCGCGGTAGGCGAAGGGTTGTTGGCTGTCGAGTTGCAGCAGGACGTCCTGCGCACCGTGCTCGATGACTTGCCACGGCTGCTGCCAGGCGCTGCCATGGATCGGAAACGGGTCGTTGGGGCTGTTGGCTTCCAATGCGAGCCAGCCGGCCGGGCAGTCGAAACCGCCGTTGGCGATCCGGTTCGACCAGGGAATCAGGGGGAATCCTCCAAGCTTGCCGGGCAGGCCGTTCTCCACGGCCTGTGGGGCCGGCGGGCGAAGCAGCGGCGCGCCGTTGCTGCGCAGGGTCCACTCGACGAGGCTGGCGCCCAGGTGGGGGGCGAGGGTGAGGTGGGTCAGTTCGTCTTCGAGGTGCAGAAGAGGTGGGGTCATGGTGCCTTGTCTGCCGGAGTTAATCAGTTGGAGCGGTCTTGTGTGAATGCTTTTGTGGCGAGGGAGCGAGCGCCCTCGCCACAAAAGCCAGCAAGCCATATGAGGGCTTGCTGGTTACTGAAGAGTTACAACACCAGATGCGGCAACCACAGCGAAATGGCAGGGATATAAGTCACGGCCATCAGGAACAGGAACAGCACGCCGTAGAACGGCAGCAGCGCCTTGACTGTGTGTTCGATACTGACCTTGCCAATGGCTGAACCGACGAACAACACCGCGCCCACCGGTGGCGTGATCAGGCCGATGCCCAGGTTCACCAGCATGATCATGCCGAACTGCACCGGGTCCACGCCGATGCCCACGATCACCGGCATCAGGATCGGGGTCAGGATCAGGATCAGCGGCGCCATGTCCATCACGGTGCCAAGGGCCAGTAGCATCACGTTGATGCACATCAGGATCACATAGCGGTTGTCCGACAGGGTCAGGAGCGCGGTGGTGATCTTCGCCGGGATTTCCATCAGCGTCATGATGTAGCCGAAGCTGGCGGCGAAGCCGATCAGGATCATGACGATGGAGATGGTGCGCACCGTGCGGTGCATCAGTTTCGGCAATTCGCTCCACTTGTAGTCGCGATAGATGCACATGGTCACGAAGAACGCCCACACCACGGCGATGGCGGCCGATTCAGTGGCGGTGAAGACACCCGAGAGAATACCGCCCAGGATGATGAACAGGGTCATCATGCCCCACATGGCTTCCTTGCAAATCTTCAGTGCTTCCTTGAGGGGAATCACTTCACCCTTGGGGTAATTACGCTTTTTCGCAAAGAGCAGGCACAACACCATCAGGCAAACGTTCATCATGATGCCGGGGACGATGCCGGCCACGAACAGCGAACCGATCGAGACGGTCCCGCCAGCGGCGAGCGAGTACAGCACCGCGTTATGGCTTGGCGGCGTCAGCAGCGCCTGTACCGATCCGCTGACGGTGACAGCGGTGGCGAAATCACGCGGGTAGCCACGGCGCTCCATTTCCGGGATCAGCACGGAGCCGACGGAGGCGGTGTCGGCCACCGATGAACCGGAGATCGCGCCAAAGAAACTCGAGGCCATGAGGTTGACCAGGGACAGGCCACCGCGCACGAACCCGACCAACACACTGGCGAACGCCACCAGCCGGCGGGACATGCCACCCTCGGCCATGATTGCGCCGGCCAGCACGAAGAACGGAATGGCCAGCAACGAGAACTTGTTCACCCCGCCCACGACCTGGATCATCATGGCCTGGAACGGGATATCGATCCACCACGCCCCGATCAGGGCGGCGGCGCCCAACGCATAGGCGACCGGCATACCGATCAGGATCAACAGCAAAAAACTGCCCAGCAGAATCAGAGCGTCCATTAAACGGCACCTTCGCTTTCTTCAACGAGGTCGAACTGCACGACCCGACGCTGGCTTTGATCGCCCAGCAGGAGTTTTTCCAGGACAAAAATCAGGGTCAGGAAGCCACCCACCGGAATCGGCATGTACGTGATGCCGACGCGCAGGGTAGGGATGGCGCTCATGAATTGATTCCAGGTGGTCATGCACAACTTGGTGCCCCAGATGGTCATGAAAATGCACACCGCAGCCATCAGCAGCTGGGTGAAAACCGACGCTGCTTTTCGCCAGTGCGATGGCAAGCGGCTGGTGACCATATCCACGGCCATGTGCGAGCCGGAGCGGTAACTGGCGGCGGCGCCGATGAAGGTGAATACGATCATCAGCAAGATGGCGGTGGGTTCCGGCCAGCTGGCGCCGGAGCCCAGCACGTAGCGGGCAAACACCCCCCAGGGAATCATCAGCGCAACGGCGAGGACAGAGAGGCCGGCCACCCAGATGCAAGTCATGTAAATCGTGTCGTTGATACGCAGCAGCAAATTCTTCATCGGGTTCCACCGTAACCGGGCGCGCCATCAACCACAGGCGCGCCGGGCCTTTTCATGAGAAGAGATCGAAAAGTGTTACTGGACAGCTTCGATACGCTTGATCAGGTCCGCATACGGCGCGCCGTATTTGGCCCGGATTGGTGCGGTGGCGTCATAGAACGGTTTTTTGTCCACGGTGATGAACTCGACGCCGGCAGCCTTGAGTTTTTCTTCACTGGCGGCGGACTTCTTGTCCCACAGTTCGCGTTCTTCAGCCTGGGCGGCCTTGGCGGCTTTTTTCACCATGTCCTGCTGCTGCGGCGTGAGCTTGTTCCAGGTGATCTTCGACATCACGATCGGCTCGGGCAGGATCAGGTGACCGGTCAGGCTGTAGAACTTGGCGTTCTGGTAGTGGTTGTGCTCAAGCATGGTCGGTGGGTTGTTTTCCGCGCCGTCGATCACGCCGGTCTGCAAGGCGCTGAAGATCTCGCCGGTGTCCATGGCGATGCCGTTGGCGCCCATGGCGTTGAAGGTCTCGATGAACATCGGGTTGCCCTGGACGCGGATCTTCATACCCTTGAGGTCTTCGAGCTTGCGCACCGGTTTCTTGGTGTAGAGGTTGCGCGTGCCGCCGTCCATCCAGGCCAAGGCCACCAGGCCGAACTCGGAATTGGTGATCCGGTCGAGGATCGCGTCGCCGACTTCCCCGTCGATGACGGCGCGCATGTGAGCCTGGTCGCGGAAGATGAATGGCATGTTGAAGACGTTAACGTCCGGCACCACGGGACCGACGATGCCCAGGCTGACGCGGGACATCTGGATTGCGCCGGCTTGCATCTGCTCGATGACTTCCTTCTCGGAGCCCAGTACGCCGCCCGGGAAGTACTTGAACTTCAGCTCGCCGTTGCTCTCTTTTTCCAGGGTTTTGCCCATGGATTCCTCGGCGACCACCGTCGGGTAGCCCTTTGGGTGGATGTCGGCGATCTTGAGTTCAAGGGCATGCGCCGCCTGGGCCAGGAAGGCCAGGGGCAGGGCTGCGATCAGAAGTGTGCGTTTGAAGTTCATGGTCAATCTCCAGTCTTGTTGTTTTTATGGTTCTTCCAGTAAAGCGGTGAAGCGGATCAGTCTGCGGAGTGTTTCACTCCTCCGAATGCAGGTTCTGCAAGGCCCGTAACGCCGGGGTTGAGCGCGAATACGCCCCCGGCCAGAGAGTCGTCATCGGTGTCGTCGCCGGGGCGGATCGAGGTGACGAACAGGGTGTCCAGGCGGCTGCCGCCAAAGGCGCACATCGTCGGTTTCTTCACGGGCACCGGCAGCGAGCGATCCAGCCGGCCATCCGGGGTGAAACGGTGAATGAGGCCGGCGTCGTTGGCGCAGATCCAGTAGCAGCCGTCGGCGTCTACCGCTGCGCCGTCCGGGCGTCCTGCCAGGGGCATCATGTCGACAAACAGCCGCCGGTTGGACGGGGTGCCGCTGTCGATGTCGTACTCGAAGGCCCAGATCTGCTGCACCAACGGATGCGAGTCGGAGAGGTACATCGTCCGTCCGTCCGGGCTGAAGCCCAGGCCGTTGGGCACGATGAAGCCGCTCAGTTGCGCCTCGACCGGGCTGCGTTGCCCGGCCTGATAACGGTACATCCGACCTTCGACGGCGTTGGCGCCCATGTTCAGCACCATGCTACCGGCCCAGAAGCGACCCTGGCGGTCGCAACGGCCATCGTTGAGGCGCATGTCGACGCGGCTGTGCTCGACGCTGACGCACAATTCACTGTCCAGCGTGCCATCGTCGTTGGCGTGCAGGCGGAAGAAACCGCTCTCCATGCCGGCCACCCAACCGCCGTCCTGATGACGGGCGATACAGGCGAGCATTTCCGGAGCATTCCAACCCTTCAGTTGCCCGGTTCCAGCATTCCAGCACTGCAGGCCGCCGCTGGGGATGTCCACCCAGTACAAGGCGTTATCTTCGGGGACCCAGACCGGGCTTTCCCCGACGGCGTTGCGTGCATCGACAATCAATTCGGCTTGCATGGTGATTCCCTTATGGCGTTGTAACCCATGGAAAAACAGGCGAATCAGTCGTCGAACGGGCCGGTGGCGACAAAGGCACCGCCCTGGTAGACCCTGGCCGGATCGTCGGCAGCCGGCATCGGCTGTGCCTCGACCTTGGCGCGGAAGATTTCGGAGGTGTCCTTGGGCTGGTAGCCCAAGTGCGCGGCCTGGCTGTTGTTCCACCAGACGTCGCGGTTGGCGGACATGCCGTACACCACGGTGTGCCCCACGTTCGGGGTGTAGAGCGAGCACTCGATCAGTTGGGTGAGGTCGTCGTAGCTTAGCCAGGTGCTCATCATCCGGCGGTTTTGTGGCTCGGGAAACGATGAGCCAATACGGATGCTCACGGTTTCGATGCCGTAGCGATCGAAATAGAAGCTGGCGACGTCTTCGCCATAGGACTTGGACAGGCCGTAGTAGCCGTCCGGGCGACGAGGCGAGAGGGCATCGAGGTGCTCGTCCTGCTTGTAGAAACCGATGACATGGTTGGAGCTGGCGAAGATAACGCGTTTGACGCCATGTTTGCGGGCCGCTTCATAAATGTGGAAGACGCCGCTGATGTTGGGGCCGAGGATTTCTTCGAATGGGCGCTCCACCGATACGCCACCGAAATGCAGGATGGCGTCGACGCCTTCGACCAGTTGATGCACCGCCTGCTTGTCGGCCAGGTCGCACAGCACCACTTCTTCGCTTTCGTCGATGGCCGGGGTCATGCTGGCGATGTCCGACAGCCGGATGCACCGGGCGTAAGGTTTGAGGCGTTCGCGCAGCACTTTGCCCAGGCCGCCGGCGGCGCCGGTCAACAGCAGGCGATTGAAGGGGTGGCGAATGGTTGTCGTAGTCATGGAGGTACCTGAGCAAGCAGTGAAAGGTATCAGTTGTTATAGGTTGTCGTACGACTGAGCTGAATATCCTTATCCTTCCGCTACCTTGTCAACGTTTGATCGACGAATCGCTCTGAACCGGCGTCCTTGCCATTCGTTACACCACGCTCATGACCTGCGCATGGCAGGTCATGGCAGCGGATCCTTTGTTCAGAGAAGCGAAATCGGATAGCTGATAAAGATGCGGTTCTCATCGAACTCGTTCGTACTGAAGTCACGACGCAGCGACGAGTTGCGCCATTTCACGTTGAGGTTCTTCAGCGCACCGCTCTGGACGGTATAGGCCAGTTCACTTTCACGTCCCCATTCCTTGCCATCGTCGACCGTGGCGGTGTGTACGTTTTCGCCGCTGATGTAGCGGTTCATCAGGGTCAGGCCCGGCACGCCGACGGCGGCAAAGTTGAAGTCGTGGCGCACTTGCCAGGATTTTTCCTTGGCGTTGTCGTAGCTGGAGTTGTAGCTGTCGTTGGCCAGGGTGCCGCCGCTGGTGCCGTTGACGCGCATCCAGGCGTCGTCGCCGCCGACTTTTTGCAGGCCGACATAGAAGGTGTTGCCGCCGTATTTGGCCGAGAGCATGGCGAAGGCGGTTTTGTTGTCCAGGTCGCCGGCCAGCGCGCTGCCGTTTTCCTTGCCGATGAAGTAGCCAAGGTTGGCGCCCAGGGTCCAGTCGCCGATGGGCTGGCTGTGGGTCAGGTTGAAATACTGCTGCTGATAGATGTCAGACAGTTCCGCGTACCAGACGCTGACCTGGGTGCGTTTCTCGTTGAAGGCGTATTCGCCGCCGCCGAAGTTGAAGCGGTCGGACGTGGCGGCCGGACGGCCGTTCATGAACATGTCTTCCATGCTCGCGTCATTGCGCGGGCTGTTGCCGCGGAACTGTCCGCCATACAGGCTCAGGCCGCTGATTTCGGTGGAAGTGATCTGACCACCGCGGAAGGTCTGTGGCAGGGAGCGACCATCGTCGGAACGCAGAATCGGCAGCACCGGCATCCATTCGCCGACCTTCAGTTCGGTCTTCGACACCTTGGCCTTCAGGGCGACGCCCAAACGGCCGAAGTCGTCGGCCGGGCGGCCGTCGTCGTGCACTGGCAACAACTGAGTGCCGGCCGTGCCTTTACCGCCGTCGAGCTTGACCGAGTACAGGCCCAGCACGTCCACACCAAAACCTACTGTGCCCTGGGTGAAGCCGGACTTGGCGTCGAGGATGAAACTCTGGGTCCATTCCTCGGCTTTGCCCTGGGCGTTGTTGGGGTTGATGAAGTTGCGGTTGAAGTAGGCGTTGCGCAGGTTCAGCGTGGCCTTGGCATCATCGATGAAGCCTTCGGCCTGCGCGGTCAGGGGCAGCAATGCTGCCAGACTGCTGCAACCGAGAAGGGTCAGCGCGGGGGTGGATTTGAAAAAAGTACGGCGGTGTGGACGGTTGATGGGCGAAAAACGGACACGTGTACTCACTATGGCGCTCCCTTACTTTTTTGTTGTTTTTATTTGTCATACGTCGTCGTACAACATGGGCGAGATTATTTGTGGCTGGACGCTCGTTGTCAACTGGCCATTATTTGATTTCCTGGCGAAAAACCCGTCCCATCGCGGGCGACTGTCCCGAACGTTGGGAAGGGAGGGGGCCCGGTAAAGCCGCTGCGCCTGGGCCATCCGGTACGGTGGAAAAAAGATCAATGGTTTTTGGTGTGCGATGGCCGGTCTAAGACATTAGTCGAAGGTCAACTTCGGATTGCCGCGTCCGATGCTCTCCACAGGGAACGCGTCGCTGGCAGGTAGGGTCGTAACCACCATGCGTTGCTGATCACATGGAGACCCAATGAACCAAGAAGTCCCCAACGCCGATACCAATCGTCGTCAGTTGTTGCAGATTATCGCCGGGCTGTCGGACGGAGTGATGCTGATCGGCGTCGACCAGACGATTGCCTGGGCCAATGAGGCCGCTTTGACCATGCACGGAGTCAAGGAACTCGACGAACTGGGTGGCAATGCCAAGGAGTACGCCCGACGCTTCGCCTTGCGCTACCGCAATAACCACCCGCTTCCCGAGGACAACTATCCCATCGCCCGCGTGGCGCGTGGCGATGAGTTCAGCGACGTGCTGGTTGAAGTCACGCCCGAGGCCGAGCCGGATCGCACCTGGGTCCACCGCATCCGCAGCATGGTCCTGAATGACCGTGACGGCGAGCCGGAGTATCTGGTGCTGATCCTCAGTGATGCCACCGAGTGGGCCAGCGCCGAACAACGTTTCGAAAAAACCTTCGCTGCCAACCCGGCGCCGGCGGTGATCTGCCGCCTCAGCGACCTGCGCTATATCAAGGTCAACCAGGGCTTCCTGGAGATGACCGGCTACAGTCGCGACCAGGTGATCGGCCGCTCCGTGTACGAATTGGACGTGCTCGAAGCCGCGGAAAAACGTGACCTGGCCATCGAGCGCCTGGGGCAGGGCGCGACCATCCCGCAAATGCAGGCTGAACTGAGGCTGCCCGACGGTGGCTGCAAGCAGGTGATCGTCGCCGGCCAGCCATTGGACTTGCAGGACGAGAACTGCATGTTGTTTTCCTTCATGGATATGGAGCCGCGTCGCAAGGCCGAGACTGCGTTACGCCAGAGCGAGGAGCGCTTCGCCAAATCATTCCGTCTGTCCCCGGTGCCTACCCTGGTATGCAGCGCTGAACAACAGTTGCTGGAAGTCAACGAGGCATTTCTACGGACCACCGGTTACGCCAGCGAGGAGCTGCTGGGCAAGACCGTGGAGGAAATCGGCTTTATCGACAACGACGCCAGCGCCACGCTGTTTGCCAGGCTGGAAGACGCTGCTGCCGTGTCGAGGCTCGATGTCAAGGTGCAGAAGAAGGGCGGTGAACTCATCGACTGTGAAGTGGCCGCCGATACGGTGCAGATCCAGGGCAAGCCCTGCTACCTGCTGGTGCTGATGAACATTACCGAACGCAAGCGCTCGGAGTTGGAACTGGTGTCAGCCATCGAAGAGGTCATGAAGGACGCCTCCTGGTTCAGTCGGACCCTGATTGAAAAACTGGCGAATGTGAAAAGCATCAACGCACCGGTACCCAGCGTATCGTTCACCGAGCTGACGGCTCGTGAGCGTGACGTGCTGGGGCTGATCTGCCAGGGCCTGGCCGACAAGGAAATCGCCTCGCGCTTGAAATTAGCGCCCAATACCGTACGCAATCATGTGGCGACGCTGTATTCGAAGCTGGACGTTCATAGCCGCAGCGAGGCGATCGTCTGGGCGCGGGAGCGTGGTCTGTTTGCCAATGAATGGCGGATGAAGGCGCCGTGATAGCAGTGCAAATGCACCGGTCATGCTGGTGCAAATATGGGTTTTACCGGTGCGTAGGGTTCCTTAGGCTGTTCTGTGTGCGACGTCGCAGGAGACGTCGCGTCCCCACGAAACAGTCAAGGAATACGCACATGTGCAACAAGCCAATCAAATGCGGGATCGACAAGATGTCCGAGGGAGGCGGGAGGTCGGTGCTGCTTACCGTTCTTTCGCACGTCAAGGCCTGAAGGGTGCAGCGCATGACTCATCTGGCTCCCTTACGCCTGCGCCTTGAAGAGAACTTTTCACCACTGGCTTGTGAATGCAGCCTCAATGGCGACGGCACGCTCACTGTACGCCTTTACCACCGGGAAAGCGGTGAAGTCGACCTGGTGGTGAGCGGCATGAGTGTCGATAGCGTCCGATCGGAAGAAAGCATCGCCAGGCTCATCGACGAATTGCGTTACGAGTTGGAAAACACCCCGCTGCATCGCGGCGATCCCGCCTGATCGTTACAGCAGCGTAGCCCGGCAATCGAGTGCCAACCGCGCTCCGCCCTGTTCGCTGCTGTTCACCTCCAGCGTAAACCCGTGCAAATTGACAATCGCCGCGACGATGGACAGGCCCAGGCCGAACCCACCGTGCTGGCTGCTGCCTTCGGCACGGTAGAAACGACGGAACACCGCCTGGCGTTCCGCCTCCGGGATGCCAGGGCCGGAGTCGAGTACCTCGATGAGGGTACTGTCGCCCTGGTCGACACCGCGCAGGATCACCACGCCTCCCGGCGGTGTAAACTTGATGGAGTTGCTCAGCAGGTTCGATACGGCTTCGAACAGCAACGCCCGGTCGCCATTGAGCAGGGGCAGGCTGTCGGGCACCTCGAGACTGAAGGCCAGCTCTCGCTCTTCGGCCACGGGCAAGTAGAAATCGTGCAGTTCCTGCAATAGTTGCAAGGGGTCGAGGCGCACGAATCCCGAGCGGCGCTGCTGGTCTTCCAGTTCGGAGATGCGCAGCAGCCCGCGAAACCGAGCCATCAGGGTATCGGTCTCGGCAATCACCTGATCCATCTGCATGGCTTCGGGTGAGCCTTCCTCGGCTTCTTGCTGTATGCGATAAAGCTGGGCGCGCAGTCGAGTGAGCGGCGTGCGCAGATCATGGGCGATGTTGTCGCATACACCCTTGACCTCATTCATCAGGCGCTCGATGCGATCGAGCATGGCATTGACGATCGCCGCCAGCATGTCCAGTTCATCGCGTCGGCTCGACAGCGGAAGACGGTGGGTGAGGTCGCCCGCCACGATGGCCTCGGCACTGGCTTGCAGCTTGCGGATACGCTGCAGCGGTCGACGACGCAACAGATGCCAGCCGGCGAGGCCTGGCAGGATGGTCAGCGAGACGCCCCATAGCAGCGCACGCAGAATGATGTGCGTGACCGCGAAGAGCGAACCGTTGTCCCGCGCCAACACCAGCCAGCGCCCGTCCTGGGTCCGGGTCGCCACTGCGTCGCAACTGTCGGAAGGCACGTCCGGGGCATCGTAGTCGACACAGCTGCCCAGCATGTGGATCTTGCCATCGAGGGGCAGGTCGACGGGAATCCGCTGGATCGGCCCGCTCAGATGCCGCAGTTGCGGGTCGAACAGGCCATAGGCGTCGACCCCGCGCTCGTCCAGGGTCAAGCTGGCCATGAGTGCATCTTCCAACTGATCGGCGCGGATATGGGCGAACAGATGCTGACGCTGCATCATGGAATGTCTGGCCAGGCTGTCGAGGTAGCCGAACACTTCGTAGTACATCACCCCCATCAGCAAGACGCTCCAGATCACGAACAGCGCACTGTACAGCGCCAGCAGGCGACTGCTGGAGGAGCGCCAGCCCTTAGCGGGGTTCAGCAATGACATAGCCGGAACCTCGCACCGTGCGAA
The DNA here is from genome assembly GCF_022342325.2 of Pseudomonas sp. AF32. Classification (NCBI taxonomy): domain Bacteria; kingdom Pseudomonadati; phylum Pseudomonadota; class Gammaproteobacteria; order Pseudomonadales; family Pseudomonadaceae; genus Pseudomonas; species Pseudomonas sp. AF32. The sequence continues at coordinate 105,877 of NZ_RQJK02000018.1, forward strand.
TCAGGGGTTCCAGGCCCGGTGGGTCGATTTTCTTGCGCAGACGGCCGATGTGGACATCGATCAGATTGGTGCCGGGGTCGAAGTGATAACCCCAGACTTCTTCGAAAATCATCATGCGCGACAGGATCTGCCCGCTGTTGCGCATCAGGAATTCCAGCAGCTTGTATTCGGTGGGCAACAGGCTGAGCAACTGCCCGTTGCGGCTGGCTTCGCGGCTGATCAGGTTCAGTTCCAGATCGGCCACTCGCAACGTGGTTTCTGTCTCTTGGGCGCTATTGCTGCGGCGCAGCAACACTTCGACACGGGCGGCCATCTCGTCGGTGGCGAAGGGTTTGGTCAGGTAATCGTCGCCGCCGGCCCGCAGGCCGCGTACCCGCTCATCCACATCGGACAAGGCACTGATCATGAGGATGGGCGTCGCTACGCCCATGTCGCGCAACGTAGTGACGATCACCAGGCCATCGAGCTCGGGCAGCATGCGGTCGAGGGTAATCAGGTCGTAGTCGCCGCTTACCGCGCGCTCCAGACCCTCTCGGCCGTTGTCGACCCAATCGACACTCAGGCCATTGCGGGTCAGCTCGGCGACGATTTCACGGGCGGTCACGGCGTCGTCTTCGATGGTCAGGATGCGGTTCATGGGCGATACCAGGTTGGAAATTGATGCCATTGCGCAGCATTCTGCCAAAGATTACCTGTCGGCTTTCTGAAAAAAAGTTCATCGAGGCGGCAAGCGGTTTCACTGGCCTGGGTCAACACTTGGTCACAAATAATCCATAACATGATTTTCGCCCGCACTATCATGTTGCATCGGTTGCCCCGCTTTGGCGCGTTGATCCAGGCACCGACGCACACCGGTGATGGTGTGCGGCAAGGAGCGGAGACCTCACTGGTCCTTCAATAAGAACATCAAGGAAGAGCAGCATCATGCAGCCTCAAGACCCTCTACGTCGAAAATTCGATATCCAGCCGTTGGCAAGGGCCGACATGACGGTGTGCCTGGACGGGCGAACCGTCGACGCCGCCCATGGCGAAACCGTTCTCACGGTCATCCAGTCACTGGGCCAGCGCCAGGTGGCTCGCAACGATCATCATCAGATCAGTGGCGCCTATTGCGGCATGGGTGTGTGCCAATGCTGCCTGGTCAAGATCGACGGGCGTCACAAGCGCCGCGCTTGCCAGACCCGGGTGCGTCCCGGCATGCAGATCGAAACCCGGACCAACCGCATTGCCGAAACGGAGGCGCCATGAGTCTCGATCCCGTGATCGTAGGTGGTGGCCCGGCGGGTATGGCCGCGGCCATCGAGCTGGCCGCCCATGGGGTGCGCTGTACCTTGCTCGAAGAGGCGCCGCGCCTGGGTGGCGTGGTGTACCGTGGGCCGTTGCGCGACGGCGTGAGCCTTGACTACCTGGGGCCACGCTATAGTGAAGCCCTGGGCAAACTCCATGGCGAGTTCCATCGGTATGCCGGTCTGATCGATGTCCGGCTGGAGAGCCGGGTCATCGGTGCCGAAGGGTTTCGGGCACTGATGTTGCTGGATGCCGAAGAGCGCGCACGGGAGATCACCTATTCTCACCTGGTACTGGCGGCCGGTTGCCATGAGCGCAGTGTGCCGTTTCCCGGCTGGACGCTCCCTGGGGTGATGTTGCTGGGGGGGCTGCAGTTGCAGATCAAGAGCGGCGTAGTCAAGCCGCCAAGCCCGGTGGTGATCGCGGGCACTGGCCCGTTGCTGCCACTGGTGGCCTGTCAGCTGCATGCGGCGGGCGTGGCGGTGGCCGGTGTCTACGAGGCATGTGCATTTGGCAGGATCGCCAGGGAAAGTCTGGCCTTGTTGAACAAGCCGCAGCTGTTTCTCGACGGCCTGAGCATGCTGGGATACCTCAAGCTGCACCGTATTGCCGTGCATTACGGCTGGGGCGTGGTGCGGGCCGATGGCGAAGGTGAATTGAGCTGCGTCACCGTCGCTCCCTATTCCAGCGACTGGGAGCCCGACCTGGCCCGTGCCGAGCAGGTACCGGCCCAGACACTGGCGGTCGGCTACGGCTTCATTCCGCGCACCCAGTTGAGCCAGCAGATGGGCCTGGAGCATGGTTTCAGCGACGACGGCTACCTGCGGGCGGTGTCCGACGCCTGGCAACAGAGCAGCGAGGCCCATATCCACCTGGCCGGCGACATGGGCGGGATCCGTGGCGGTGAAGCCGCCATGCTGAGCGGGCGCATCGCCGCCCTGTCGATCCTGATGCAGGGCAACGTGATCGATTCCCGCGTCGCCCTCGAACGCCGCGAGCGATACCAGGCGCAGTTGGACCGTATCGTTCGTTTCCGCGCCGCCGTGGATCGTTATACCCGCCGCGGTGCCGGGCAGACCGCATTGCCCAGCGCCGATACGGTGATCTGCCGTTGCGAGCATGCGACCCGTGCCGATATCGATCGGGCGCTGGAGCAGGGCGTGCAAGACATGGCCAGCCTGAAAATGCGCACCCGCGTGAGCATGGGCGACTGCCAGGGGCGGATGTGCGTCGGTTATTGCAGCGACCGGCTGCGCGAAGCCACCGGCCGCACGGATGTCGGTTGGCTGCGCCCGCGCTTTCCCATCGATCCTGTCCCTTTTTCCGCATTCGTCAATGTAGGCCAGGAGGGCGTACAGCATGATTGAGCATCAGTACCTCAAGGAATATGACGTCGTCATCGCCGGTGGCGGTGTAATCGGGGCTTCTTGCGCCTATCAGCTGTCCAAGCGCAAAGCGCTGAAAATCGCCCTGATCGATGCCAAGCGTCCGGGCAATGCCACCCGCGCTTCCGCCGGAGGCCTGTGGGCCATCGGCGAATCCGTGGGGCTTGGCTGCGGGGTGATTTTCTTTCGCATGATGTCCGCCAATCGCAAGCGTCAGGCCCAGGGGGCAGCCGTGGCGGTGGACGCCAGTACGCCGCACATCCTGCCCCAGTCGTTTTTCGACTTCGCCTTGCAGTCCAACGCGATGTACCCCCAGTTGCACAGAGAACTGATCGACAACCACGGCATGGATTTCAAGTTCGAGCAGACCGGGCTCAAATTCGTGATCTATGACGACGAGGACCGCTTGTACGCCGAACATATCGTCGCCTGCATTCCCCATCTGGCCGATCAAGTGCGCTGGCTGGACCAGGCCGCCCTGCGCGAGGCCGAACCGAGTGTCAGTCATGAGGCGAGGGGAGCGCTGGAGTTCCTGTGCGACCATCAAGTCAGTCCGTTCCGCCTGGCGGACGCCTATACCGAAGGCGCCCGGCAGAACGGCGTCGACCTGTTCTTCAATACCAATGTCACTGAGGTCCTGCGCGAGGGTGCGCGGGTCACGGGGGTGAAGACCGCCGAGGCGGGCATTTTCAGCTGCCGGACGCTGATCAACGCCGCCGGCGCCTGGGCGGCAGACCTGAGCGAGCAGGCGACTGGCGTGCGGATTCCGGTCAAACCGGTCAAGGGCCAGATCCTGCTGACCGAACGCATGCCGAAGATTCTCAACGGCTGCCTGACCACCAGCGATTGCTACGTGGCACAGAAAGACAACGGCGAGATCCTGATCGGCAGCACCACCGAGGACAAAGGCTTCGACGTGACCACCACCTACCCGGAGATCGAAGGGCTGGTGCAGGGGGCCGTGCGCTGCATCCCGCAACTGGCCGACATCAATCTCAAGCGGACCTGGGCCGGCTTGCGTCCTGGCTCTCCCGATGAGTTGCCGATCCTGGGGCCGATGCGAGGCGTGGAGGGATACCTCAATGCCTGCGGACATTTCCGCACCGGCATCCTGACCTCGGCGATCACCGGGGTGCTGCTGGACAAGCTGGTGAACAACGAGCCATTACCGCTGGACATCACCCCGTTCCTGGCGGATCGGTTCGAGGTGGTGCCGGCTGCCGAGCCGAAGGAAATGGAACTGGCCTGAGCGGTCCCTGGGATCTGAGATGAATACACGGATCCGGGGATACTCCAAAATCTATGTGGGAGCGAGCCTGCTCGCTCCCACAAGAGTGCTGTGGTGAATGCAAGTCTGCAGTCACCTGACCACAAACGCTACTCCATCGGCGTACTGACAAACGCTTCCAGCCCCTCGGCATATGCCGTGAACGCACTGATCAACGTAAAGGGCTTGCCCTGCACCTGGTCAGGGACCACAAGATTTGTGAAGCTCCAGGCCACCGCTACGGTAATGCCGGCTTGATCGATCGAGCCATCGCAGGCCAGGGGTTGTTTCTGTAGTTCCTGCTCCAGTGCGGTATAGGCCGCCAATAGCTGGCCTTGAACCCGTTCGAGCCACGGCGCGTGTTGAATGTCCGCCGGCCGCAGAGTGCGTTCGTAGTAGATCTGTACCGATTTTTCGCACGCCGCGAGTGCCAGTCCGATCAGGCGAAGTGAGTGTGCCCGTTGCCCGAGGTCGTTCGGCACCAGGCTTTTGCCCGGTACGGCCAGCGCCTCCAGATAGTCGATGATCAACGTCGAATCCATCAGGACCGTGCCATCGTCGAGCACCATGGTGGGCGCCTTGACCACCGGGTTGATGCTGCGGAACTGCTCGAAATGCCTGAACACCGAAACCGACTCGTGTTCGAGGGGAATACCCAGGCATTTGGCGGAAATGGCGACGCGTCGCACATAAGGCGAGTCCAGCATACCGATCAGTTTCATGGCTTTTCCTTCAGCAATTAATGAAGCGCAGATTAATCCTCGAATCCTGCTTGCTCATGGATCTCATCGACCTTGAGCTCCAGTCGGTAGGCCACGGCGATGAACAACGCCTGGCACAGGCAAAGGGTGGCGCTCAGCGAACGGAAGGCGAACGAGCTGCCTTCGTTTACCAGCAACACCGTATTGGCCCGTTTGGCCAGGGGTGACAGGTTGCTGTCGGTGATGATCAGCGTCTTGGCCTGATGATGCTGGGCGATACGCAGGCAGTGCTGGGTTTCCTTGCCATAGGGGGTGAAGCTGATGGCGATCACCAGGTCGTTGGCCCGTACGCTGCGCATTTGCTCACGATAACTGCCCCCCAGCCCGGATACCAGGTGAATGCGTTTGTTGGTGTGTTGCAGGTTGTAGACCAGGTAATCGGCCACCGCGAAAGACCGCCGTACGCCCACAACATAAATGTTGTCGGCATTGACCACCAGGTCCACGGCCTTGTCGAACGCCTGGTCATCCAGTTCAAGCCCCAGTCGCTCGATGCCCGATAGCGTGGCGCTGATGCATTCACGTGCCAGGTCGCCGCCGCTGGCTTTTTGCGACTTGTTGGCGATCATGCTGCGGATGCGCTGTTGGTAGTTCTGTACCGGCGTGGCCTTGTGAGTGTAGGCCTCGCGGAACAGCGCCTGCATTTCACTGAAACCGCTGAACCCGAAGCGTTGGGAAAAGCGCACGATGGCCGAAGGGTGTACTTCGCACTCGCGGGCAATGTCACTGATGCGGTCGACCATGATCCGGTCGCTCTGCTGGCTCATGTAGCTGGCGATGCGTTTGAGCTGGCGCGGCAGGCTTTCGTATTCTTCGGTGATCAGTTGCAACAGACGCTCGGCGTTGATCGGTGGGCTTGAGAGGGCGGACGCGCGCTCGGACGGCTCCGTCAGATCGGGGCGGGTCATAGAAAATCCTTCTGGCTTGTTCTTGTAGGGCGGTCCGGTAACAGGCCGGCCCTCGACAACGGGTTGGCTGGTTGCAGTCTACAGCGTAGGCGCAAGGAAAATAATGAGCGCGGCGAGTCACGTTACGTGCTGAAACGATGCACTGCGCCCGACCCGGTTCGTCGCGCAGTGTATTGGAAAAAATATTCCACATAAAAAATTTATGGAATATTTGTTGATTCAAGCCCGCGGCTCGTTTTAGTCTGCATCCACCAAACGCGTTGGCGCCGCTCTCGGCAGCGAGCGCAGGCTGATAAAAATAACAGGAGCCAGCATGGGCCAGACTCGTTTTGCCAGTGGGCGTCAATTGGATGTGATTTGCCTGGGACGCCTGGGTGTCGATCTGTACGCGCAGCAAGTCGGGGCGCGGCTGGAAGATGTCTCAAGCTTCGCCAAATACCTGGGCGGGTCTTCGGCCAACATCGCGTTCGGCACCGCTCGGCTCGGGCTCAGGTCAGCCATGCTGAGCCGCGTGGGGGACGACCACATGGGCCGCTTCCTGGTGGAGTCCCTGGTGCGAGAGGGCTGCGACGTCAGCGGCATCAAGGTCGACCCGGAACGTCTTACTGCCATGGTCCTGCTGGGTATCAAGGACCGCGAAACCTTTCCCCTGGTGTTCTATCGGGAAAACTGCGCCGACATGGCGCTGCGCGCCGAAGACATTGACGAAGCCTTTATCGCCTCCAGTAAGTCGCTGTTGATCACCGGCACTCATTTCTCGACCGAAAGCGTCTACAAGGCCAGCATCCAGGCGCTGGACCACGCGGCAAAGCACAACGTCAAACGCATCCTGGATATCGACTATCGGCCGGTGCTCTGGGGGCTGACCGGCAAGGCCGATGGGCAAACCCGTTTCGTCGCCGACCAGACCGTCAGCCGCCATGTGCAAGGCATCCTGCCGCGCTTCGACCTGATCGTCGGCACCGAAGAAGAATTCCTGATTGCCGGCGGCAGCACGGACCTGCTGGCAGCACTGCGCACCGTACGGTCGCTGACGGCCGCCACCCTGGTGGTCAAGCTCGGCCCGCAGGGGTGTACGGTGATCCATGGTGCCATCCCGAGTCGACTGGAAGACGCTGCGATTTATCCGGGGGTACGCGTTGAAGTCTTGAACGTCCTGGGCGCGGGTGATGCGTTCATGTCGGGCTTTCTCGCCGGTTGGCTGGAGGAGGCTGACGATGCGCGCTGCTGCCAACTGGCCAACGCCTGCGGGGGCCTGGTGGTGTCGCGCCACGCTTGTGCCCCGGCAATGCCGACCCGGGCCGAACTCGATTACCTGTTCAACAGCCCGGTGCCGATCACGCGGCCGGACCAGGACGTTGCGTTGCAGCGCTTGCATCAGGTCAGTGTGCCTCGCAAAACCTGGAAGCAACTGTTCATCTTCGCCTTCGATCATCGCGGTCAACTGGTGGAGCTGGCTCAAAAGGGTGAGCGGGACTTGAGCAGCATTGGCGAACTCAAACAACTGTTCATCCAGGCGGTGGAGCGGGTCGAAGCCGATCTGCGACATCAGGGCATCGAGGCCGATGTCGGGTTGTTGGCCGACCAACGTTTCGGCCAGGACGCGCTCAATGCCGCCACCGGCCGTGGCTGGTGGGTGGCGCGGCCGGTGGAGGTGCAGGGGTCGCGACCGTTGGCGTTCGAGCATGGGCGTTCCATTGGCAGCAACCTGATCGCCTGGCCTGCCGAGCAGATCATCAAGTGCCTGGTGCAGTACCACCCCGACGACGAACCACTGCTGCGCCTGGAGCAAGAGGCCCAATTGGTGGGGCTGTACAAGGCCTCCCAGGTCAGCGGCCATGAATTGCTGCTGGAGGTCATTCCACCCAAGGATCATCCGTCACAGCACCCGGAGGTGCTGTATCGGGCCATCAAGCGCCTCTATAACCTGGGTATTTTCCCGGCCTGGTGGAAAATCGAAGCCCAGACCGCGCAGGAGTGGAAGCAGCTCGATGAGTTGATCCAGCAACGTGACCCGTATTGCCGCGGCGTGGTGTTGCTGGGCCTCAACGCGCCGGCGGCGGCACTGGCAGAAGGTTTCCGCCAGGCCAGCCAGAGCACGACGTGCCAGGGTTTTGCGGTCGGACGCACGATTTTCCAGGAACCGAGCCGGGCCTGGCTCGCCGGGGAAATCGATGACGAAACGCTGATCCGGCAGGTGCAGGGCACTTTTGTGGAGTTGATCGATGCGTGGCGTGCAGCCCGGGCGTGACAGCCTATGACATTCAAATGTGGGAGCGGGCTTGCTCGCGAAGACGGCGGTACTGTCAACTTCGATACCGCCTGACACACCGCTTTCGCGAGCAAGCCCGCTCCCACAAGGACTCAGCGTCGTTTTACTGATCTGTAAAAACAATAAAAGGTGCAGCCATGCCCGCTATTCGAATTGGCATCAACCCGATTTCCTGGAGCAACGACGACTTGCCATCGTTGGGTGGCGAGACGCCCCTGAGCACGGCGCTGAGCGAAGGCAAGGCCATCGGCTATGAAGGTTTCGAACTCAACGGCAAGTTTCCCAAGGACGCCAAGGGGGTCGGCGATGTGCTGCGGCCCTACGACCTTGCCCTCGTTTCCGGTTGGTATTCCAGTCGCCTGGCCCGGCGCTCGGCGGCTGAGGAAATCGATGCCATCGCCAGCCATGTCGAGTTGCTGGCGCAGAACGGCGCGACCGTGCTGGTGTACGGCGAGGTCGCCGATTCCATCCAGGGCCAGCGGATTCCTTTGGTCGAGCGGCCGCGGTTCCACACCGACGACGCCTGGCAGGCCTATGCCGACAAATTGACCGAACTGGCGCGCTTCACGCTGTCCCGAGGTGTGCGCCTGGCGTATCACCACCACATGGGCGCCTATGTGGAATCGCCCTCGGACATCGACAAACTCATGGCCCTGACCGGTAGCGAAGTCGGCCTGCTGTTCGATTCGGGCCACTGCTACATGGGCGGCGGCGAGCCCTTGCAGGTGTTGCGCAAGCACATCGAGCGGGTCTGTCATGTGCACTTCAAGGACGTGCGCAAACCGGTGGTGCAACTGGCGCGCAACAATCTATGGAGTTTCCCGGACTGCATCATCAACGGCACCTTCACCGTGCCAGGGGATGGCGATATCGACTTCGCCGCGTTGCTGGACGTCCTGCTGGCCGCTGATTATCAGGGCTGGCTGGTGGTGGAGGCCGAACAGGATCCTGCCGTCGCACCGAGCTATGTCTACGCCAAGAAAGGCTACGACACCCTGCGTGCCTTGCTGCAAGAGAGGACGATGGCATGAGCCTGTTGATCAAGAGTCAATCCAGCGGTCGGACCCTGGTCGAGCTGCCCCGTGGAGAGCTGGAATACATCGGGTTTTGCGCCTACCGCCTGAGTCTCGGTGAAACCCTGCCCGTGGCGGCCGGTAACAAGGAGCTGTGCCTGGTGCTGCTCAGCGGTCGCATCCACCTCAAGGGGGAGGCGCCGGGGCAGGGGGCTTTCGATTGGGACAACCTTGGCGATCGCCAGTCGGTGTTCGAGGACAAATCGCCGTACGCCGCTTACCTGCCGCCCGGCAGCCAGGCCCAGATAACCGCCTTGAGCGACGTGCAACTGGCCGTGTGCGCGGCACCGGGCTCCAGTGAAAACGAATACGGCCCGCGGCTGATCCGCCCGGACAGCATGAAGCGCAGCGTGCGGGGCAAGGGCGCCAACACCCGATACATCTGCGATATTTTGCCGGACAGCGAGCCCGCCCATTCGCTGCTGGTCGTGGAGGTGCGCACCCCGTCGGGCCACTCCTCAAGCTATCCGCCCCACAAACACGACACCGACGACCTGCCGCACCAGAGCTTCCTGGAAGAAACCTATTACCACCAGGTCAACCCGTCCCAGGGTTTCGTGTTCCAGCGGGTCTATACCGACGACCGCAGCATTGACCAGGCCATGGCCGTGGAGAACAACGATCTGGTGGTGGTTCCCAAGGGCTATCACCCGGTCAGCGTGCCCTACGGGTACGAATCCTATTACCTGAACGTTATGGCCGGACCGAGGCGGGTGTGGCAGTTCCATAACGACCCGCAGCACAGTTGGCTGCTGGACCTCTGAATGGCCCATAGCCTGTTGCAACGATGCCGGAGGAATAACAATGAACAAGCCCCTGCGTTTTGCCCTGAACCGAATGGTTGCCCCACGCTTGTCACTGCCCGATTTCATCGACCTGGCCCTGGCCTTGAAAACCGATGGCATCGAAATCCGCAACGACCTCAAAGGCGTGGAGATCGAGAACGGCATGCCGCCTGCTCGCGTGCGCGAACTGTGCGAGTCCCGGGGCATCAAGGTGTTGTCGATCAACGCCCTGTACCCCTTCGATGTGTGGAATGAGGACCGTCGGACCCAGGCCGTGAGGCTCGCCGACTATGCCCGCGAGTGCGGTGCCGAGGGCGTGGTGATGTGTCCGCTCAACGATCGTGCCGATCCCCGCAGCGAGGCCGAGCGTGCGGCGGGGCTGCGCATGGCGCTCAGTGAACTGGCGCCTATTCTGCGGGCCTTTGGTGTCTATGGTTTCATCGAGCCCCTGGGTTTCGAGGAGTGCTCGCTACGGCTCAAGCGCACGGCGGTGGACGCCATCGAGGCGATCGGCGGGCTGGATGTGTTCCGCCTGGTGCATGACTCCTTCCACCATCATTTGGCGGGCGAGCGGGAGCTCTTTCCCGAATTGACCGGGCTGGTGCATATCTCCGGCGTCGAAGATGCCCAGGCGCCCCTGGCAACGATTCGCGACGGCCATCGGGTGCTGGTGGGCGAGGGCGACATCCTGGGTAATGCCCGGCAGATCGAGGCGTTGCGGGCCGGTGGGTATGAAGGCTACTTATCCTTTGAACCGTTCGCCGAGAGCGTTCATGAACTGGCCGATATTCGCCAAGCGCTGGGGGCGAGTATGAGTCACCTGCAGAACCTGCAGGCATGACGTCACTATCAAGATGAGGGAACAGCCCTGTGGGATTTAGCCAGCAGCCAGATTTGCATTCCAGACAAGGTGCACGCATGTCCACAACACGACTGACCATGGCCCAGGCCCTGGTGAAATTCCTCGATAACCAGTACGTCGAGGTCGATGGGGTCCAGAGCAAGTTCATCGCCGGCGTCTTTACCATTTTCGGCCACGGCAATGTGCTGGGCCTGGGACAGGCGCTGGAGCAGGACAGCGGCGACCTGGTGGTGCATCAGGGCCGCAACGAGCAGGGCATGGCCCATGCGGCCATCGGTTTCGCCAAGCAGCACCTGCGCCGCAAGATTTACGCCTGTACTTCATCGGTCGGCCCTGGCGCGGCGAACATGCTGACCGCCGCGGCCACCGCGACGGCCAATCGCATCCCCTTGCTGCTGTTGCCCGGCGATGTCTACGCCAGCCGCCAGCCGGACCCGGTGCTGCAACAGATCGAGCAATTCCATGACCTGAGCATCAGCACCAACGACGCATTCAAGGCGGTGAGCAAATACTGGGACCGCATCAACCGTCCCGAGCAACTGATGACTGCCGCGATCCATGCCATGCGCGTGCTCACCGATCCGGCCGAAACCGGCGCGGTGACCCTGGCACTGCCCCAGGATGTGCAAGCCGAAGCGTACGATTACCCGGATTACTTCCTGCAAAAACGCGTGCATCGCATCGACCGACGTCCGGCCACCGAAGCGATGCTCGGTGATGCCCTGGCGTTGCTCAAGGGCAAGCGTAAACCGTTGATCATCTGTGGCGGCGGCGTGCGCTACTCCGGTGCCAATGCTGCGCTGCAAGCCTTCGCCGAGCGCTTCGACATTCCGTTCGCCGAAACCCAGGCCGGCAAGAGCGCGGTGGTGTCCAGCCATCCGCTGAACGTGGGCGGCGTCGGTGAAACCGGTTGCCTGGCGGCGAACCAGCTGGCCAAGGAAGCGGATCTGATCATTGGTATCGGTACCCGTTACAGCGATTTCACTACCGGTTCCAAGTGGCTGTTCCAGCATCCGGATGTGCAGTTCCTCAATCTGAATATCAGCCCATGCGATGCCCTGAAACTGGACGGCGTGCAACTGCTGGCCGATGCCCGAGCGGGCCTGGAGGCGCTGGCTGCCGCGCTGGGCGACTACCGTGCCGAATGGGGCGGGCGGATCGCCGATGCCAAGGCGCAATTGGACGCCGAGGTGGATCGGGTCTTCCAGGCGGATTATCAACTCCAGGATTTCGTTCCGGAAATCAACGACGGCATGGACCCGGCGGTGTTTCGTGAGTTCATCGAGCTCACCGGCTCCTGCCTGACCCAGAGCCGCGTACTGGGCACCCTCAATGAAGTCCTGGCCGATGATGCGATCATCGTCGCCGCCGCCGGTAGCTTGCCCGGCGACTTGCAACGCAGCTGGCGCAGCAAGGGCGTGAACACCTATCACCTGGAGTACGGTTATTCGTGCATGGGTTATGAGGTGAACGCAGCGTTGGGCGTGAAGCTCGCCGAGCCCGACAAAGAGGTCTATGCGTTGGTGGGCGACGGCTCCTACATGATGTTGCACTCGGAGCTGGCGACCTCGATCCAGGAGCGACGCAAGATCAATGTGGTGCTGCTGGATAACATGACGTTCGGCTGCATCAACAACCTGCAGATGGGCAACGGCATGGACAGCTTCGGCACCGAGTTCCGCTTCCGCAACCCGGACAGCGGCAAGCTTGATGGCGCCTTCGTACCGGTGGATTTCGCCATGAGCGCGGCGGCCTACGGGTGCAAGACCTACAAGGTGAAAAATCTGGAAGAACTGTACGCGGCCCTGGCCGATGCGCGCCTGCAAACGGTCTCGACCCTGATCGACATCAAGGTGCTGCCCAAGACCATGATCCACGGCTACCTGTCGTGGTGGCGGGTCGGCGTGGCACAAGTCTCCACCAGCGCCCGCACCGATGCCGCCGCGAAAACCCTCAACGAACGACTGGCACAGGCCCGTCAGTATTGATTGCCCCCACCCAAACAACACGAACAAGGAGTTGCACATGTCTTTGAAGCTGGGCGTCATCGGCACCGGGGCCATCGGCCAGGACCATATCCGTCGTTGCAGCCAGGCATTGCTTCACAGCCAGGTGGTTGCAGTGACCGATATCAACCTTGCTCAGGCGGCGAAGGTGGTGGCCGATCTGAACCTGACGGCCGAGGTGTATCCCGACGGCCACGCCTTGATCAAGGCGCCGGAGGTGGAGGCGATTCTGGTCACGTCCTGGGGGCCGAGCCACGAGGAGTTCGTGCTGGCGGCGATCGCCGCCGGCAAACCGGTGTTCTGTGAAAAACCCCTGGCGGTCACGGCCGAAGGCTGCCGCCGGATCGTCGAGGCTGAGGTGGCTCACGGCAAGCGGCTGGTGCAGGTCGGCTTCATGCGCCCGTACGATGAAGGCTATCGGGCGCTCAAGTCGGTGATCGACAGCGGCCAGATCGGCGAACCGTTGATGCTGCATTGTGCCCACCGCAACCCTCGCGTGGGAGAGAACTACAAGACCGACATGGCGATCACCGACACCTTGATCCATGAACTGGACGTGTTGCGTTGGCTGCTGGCCGATGACTACGTGTCGGTACAAGTGGTGTTCCCGCGCAAGAGCAGCAAGGCCCTGGCTCATTTGCGGGACCCGCAGATCGTCCTGCTGGAAACCATCAGGGGCACGCGCATCGACGTCGAGGTGTTCGTCAACTGCCAGTACGGCTATGACATCCAATGCGAAGTGGTGGGGGAGACCGGCATCGCCAAGCTGCCGGAACCTTCCCAGGTCCAACTGCGCAGCGGCGCCAAGCTGTCCAACGCCATCCTGATGGACTGGAAAGACCGGTTCATCGCGGCCTATGACGTCGAGTTGCAGGCCTTCATCGACGGCGTGCGCGCCGGTCAGGTAGGCGGTCCGTCGGCCTGGGATGGCTTTGCCGCGGCGGTGGCGGCCGATGCTTGTATCGAAGCACAGCAGAGTGGACAGATCGTGAAAATCGAACTGCCCGAACGCCCGCGGTTCTATGGCTGATCCAATGCCCTAAGTGGACGCCGTCAAATTGTGGGAGCGAGCCTGCTCGCGATGGCGGACTGACAGTCACCATAGATGTCGACTGAACCGCCGCTGTCGCGAGCAGGCTCGCTGCCACAGGGGGTGTGTTCATTCAGTGAGTGATAAGGAGCTTGCATGCGAATCGGGCTAGTGGGCTACGGCAAGGGCGGGCGGTTTTTTCATGCGCCGCTGATCAGCAGTTTGCCGGGGGCGACGTTCGTGGGCGTGGTGACCCGGTCAGCCGAGCGGCGCCGGCAATTGGCGACGGAGCACCCGGGCGCGAAGGCGTTTGACACATTGGAACAATTGGTGGCGGCCGGCGTCGATTCGGTGGTGGTGTCCACCCCATTGGACGGGCGTCCGGCTGTGGTGATGGAGGCCATCGAACGTGGCGTCGCGGTGGTCAGCGACAAGCCGTTCGCCGCCGATGCCCTGCAAGCCCAAGCCCTCGTCGTGGCAGCCGAGCGGAACAATGTTCCGTTGAGCGTGTACCAGAATCGCCGCTGGGACTCGGACTTCCTGACCGTGCGCAAGCTTCTGGATTCCGGGGTGTTGGGACAGATCAGTCGATTCGAGTCCAGCGTCGAGCGCTATTCGCCCGCGTCGGTGGGTAAAGGCAGCGGTGGCGGATTTCTCCGCGATCTGGGCAGCCATTTGGTGGACCAGGCGCTGCAACTGTTCGGACCGGTAGTGCGGGTTTACGGCGAGCTGGACTACCGGGAACCCGGCCAGGTGTTCGACAACGGCTTATTCATGTCATTGGTCCACGTCAGCGGTGTGGTGTCCCACTTGAGCGGCAGCTGCGTGCAGAACGCACCGCGCCCGCGATTCCGGGTCAGCGGCAGCGAGGGCTGCTATACCGTCGAAGGCCTCGACGGGCAGGAAGCCCTGGCGTTGGCCGGGTTGAGCCCGGCGACGGAAGGGGAGCGCTGGGGCGCTGAGGAACATCGGCGTTGGGGCTGGTTCGAACATGGCACCGAGCGTGAGCGAGTGGCGTCGGAGCGGGGTTGCTGGATCGAGTTCTACCGTCGCCTGCAAAGCGCGTTGCAGGGGGGCGGCCCGCTGCCAGTCGAGGCTCGTGATGCTTTGGCGACCACCCGAATCCTCGACGCCGCCCGGCAGAGCGCCGAACAGGGCCAGGTGGTGGTGTTGTCCGCACCGGTCGGTCATGGAATGAAAAACGAATAAAATTCTAAAACAAGTTGATATGGAAAAAATTTTCCAATAGAGTCATTTCCAGGTTACCGACATCCTTTTCCTTCCCGTGCCAGCTTGCATCAACGGTAAGGAATTAAACAAAAACAAGAAACACAGCAGGTACCGTCGATGAAAACCTTCAGCCGTTTTACCTTTCAGTTGTTCCGCCTGTCCGCAATCCTTCCTCTGTTCGAGTCCCTGTGCATCCAGCGCAAGGGCGCCGTGGTGTGTTGCATGCCCGGCGCGCCCATCGTGTGCTTGCCCCGTTCCTGATCCGCCACGCCTTATCCATAAAAACCAAAAAGAATGTGGAGAAAGACCGTTCATGAAGACCAAGACCCGTATCGCCTCGCTGGCCCTGTCGTTGATGCTTGCCAGCGGCGCAGCCCTGGCGGACCTCAAGATCGGCGTCAGCATGTCCCAGTTCGATGACACCTGGCTGACCTACCTGCGCGAATCCATGGACAAGAAGGCCAAATCCATGCCGGAAGGTGTCACGCTGCAATTCGAGGATGCCCGCAGCGACGTGGTCAAGCAACTGAGCCAGGTGGAAAGCTTCGTCAGCCAGAAGGTCGACGCTATCATCGTCAACCCGGTGGACACCGCCGCCACCGCGCGCATTACCAAGGCTGCCGTGGCCGCCGGTATTCCGCTGGTCTACGTCAATCGCCGGCCAGATGACCTGAAACTGCCCGCAGGCGTGGTGACCGTTGCCTCCGATGACCTGGAGGCCGGCCGGATGCAGATGCAATACCTGGCCGACAAGATGGGCGGCAAGGGCGACATCGTGATTCTGCTGGGCGACCTGGCTAATAACTCCACCACCAACCGCACCAAGGGCGTCAAGGAGGTGCTGGAGAAGTATCCTGGCATCAAGATTCAGGAGCAGCAGACCGGCACCTGGTTGCGGGATAAGGGCATGACCCTGGTCAACGACTGGCTGACCCAGGGACGTGAGTTCCAGGCCGTGGTCGCCAACAACGATGAGATGGCGATTGGTGCGGCCATGGCCCTCAAACAAGCGGGCACCAAGAAGGGCAGTGTATTGATCGCCGGAGTCGACGGTACACCGGACGGCTTGAGTGCGATCAAGAAAGGCGAAATGACCGTCTCGGTGTTTCAGGACGCCAAGGGCCAGGCCGATGGCTCGATCGATACCGCGGTGAAAATGGTCAAGAAGCAGCCGGTCGAGCAGGCCGTCTGGGTGCCGTATCGGCTGATCACGCCGGAGAATGTCGACCAGTTCAAGTAACGTCCACGACCCCAGGCCCAATCACAATAATCAGCAGGCAAGGTCGCCACGCCGATCTTGCCGAGGGAGTACCTGATCATGTTCGCTTCAGCGACTGCTTCGAGCGCCCCGGCACCGATAGTCCTACCGTACGCATCAGCCGATGAGCCTTATCTGTTGGAAGTTGTGAATGTCAGCAAAGGCTTCCCCGGCGTGGTGGCCCTGTCCGATGTGCAATTGCGGGTACGTCCCGGCTCCGTGCTGGCCTTGATGGGGGAAAACGGCGCGGGCAAATCCACCCTGATGAAGATCATCGCCGGTATCTACCAGCCGGATGCCGGCGAGTTGCGCCTGCGGGGTAAGCCGGTGTCGTTCGACACGCCCCTGGCCGCGTTGCAGGCCGGCATCGCGATGATCCACCAGGAGCTGAATCTCATGCCCCACATGAGCATCGCCGAGAACATCTGGATCGGCCGCGAGCAGCTCAATGGCCTGCACATGATCGATCACAGGGAAATGCATCGCTGCACTGCCAGGCTGCTGGAGCGCCTGCGCATCAACCTCGACCCCGAGGAACAAGTGGGCAATCTGAGCATTGCCGAGCGGCAGATGGTGGAAATTGCCAAGGCCGTGTCCTACGACTCCGACATTCTGATCATGGACGAACCGACCTCTGCCATCACCGAAACGGAAGTCGCCCATCTGTTCTCGATCATTGCCGACCTCAAGGCCCAGGGTAAGGGCATCATCTACATCACTCACAAGATGAACGAGGTATTCGCCATCGCCGATGAGGTGGCGGTGTTCCGCGATGGCGCCTACATCGGCCTGCAACGGGCCGACAGCATGGACGGCGATAGCCTGATCTCGATGATGGTCGGGCGTGAACTGAGCCAACTGTTTCCGGAGCGGGAAAAACCCATCGGCGAACGTGTGTTGTCGGTGCGCGACCTGAGCCTGGAAGGTGTTTTCAAGGACGTATCCTTCGATTTGCACGCCGGTGAAATCCTGGGAATCGCCGGGTTGATGGGGTCGGGCCGGACCAACGTGGCCGAGGCGATCTTCGGCGTGACCCCCGCGACCGCTGGCGAAATGCTGCTCGACGGCCAACCGGTGCGCATTACTGACCCGCACATGGCTATCGAGAAAGGGTTCGCGTTGTTGACCGAGGACCGCAAGCTCAGCGGCCTGTTCCCCTGCCTGTCGGTGCTGGAGAACATGGAAATGGCGGTGTTGCCTCATTACGTCGGCAACGGCTTCATCCAACAGAGGGCCTTGCGCGCCCTGTGCGAGGACATGTGCAAAAAGTTGAGGGTCAAGACGCCCTCGCTGGAGCAATGCATCGATACCCTCTCCGGCGGCAACCAGCAGAAGGCGCTGCTGGCCCGCTGGCTGATGACCAACCCACGCATTCTGATCCTCGATGAGCCGACCCGCGGCATCGATGTCGGCGCCAAGGCCGAAATCTACCGACTCATTGCCTACCTCGCCAGCGAGGGCATGGCGGTCATCATGATTTCTTCGGAACTGCCCGAAGTGCTGGGCATGAGTGATCGGGTGCTGGTCATGCACGAAGGTGATCAGATGGGCATCCTCGGCCGTGACGAAGCGACCCAGGAGCGGGTCATGCAACTGGCCTCGGGCCTGGCCTGATATCCGTCCGTTCAACTGAATAAAGTCGAGCAACATGTGGCGAGGGGATTTATCCCCGCTGGGCCGCGAAGCGGCTCAGTCCCAGGATCGCTACACATCCCGGCAAGGAGCAACCCCCCTCGCCAAAGAACAGAAAAAGGTGCATGGCTATGAACGCGATACTGGAAAACAAACCTGCGGCGGCACCGGCCAGGGCGCGCCGGCGGTGGCCGACGGAGCTGAGCATCTTCCTGGTGCTGATCGGCATCGGCCTGGTGTTCGAACTGTTTGGCTGGATCATGCGCGACCAGAGCTTTCTTATGAATTCCCAGCGCCTGGTACTGATGATTCTGCAAGTGTCGATCATCGGCCTGCTGGCCATTGGCGTGACCCAGGTCATTATCACCACGGGTATCGATCTGTCGTCCGGCTCCGTGCTGGCGTTGTCGGCGATGATCGCCGCCAGTCTCGCCCAGACGTCGGACTTTGCCCGGGCAGTGTTTCCTTCCCTGACCGATCTGCCGGCCTGGATTCCGGTGGTGGCGGGATTGGGCGTGGGATTATTGGCTGGCGCAATCAACGGCAGCATCATCGCGATCACCGGCATTCCACCTTTTATCGCCACCCTTGGCATGATGGTTTCGGCCCGCGGGTTGGCGCGTTACTACACCGAAGGCCAACCGGTGAGCATGCTGTCGGATTCCTACACCGCCATCGGCCATGGCGCCATGCCGGTGATCATCTTTCTGGTGGTGGCGGTGATCTTTCACATTGCCCTGCGCTACACCAAGTACGGTAAATACACTTACGCCATCGGCGGCAACATGCAGGCGGCGCGGACTTCGGGGATCAACGTCAAGCGTCACCTGGTGATCGTCTACAGCATTGCCGGGCTGCTGGCGGGGCTGGCCGGTGTGGTCGCCTCGGCTCGGGCCGCCACCGGACAGGCTGGCATGGGCATGTCCTATGAGCTGGATGCGATTGCCGCGGCGGTCATCGGCGGCACCAGCCTGGCGGGTGGGGTGGGGCGTATCACCGGTACGGTGATCGGGGCGCTGATTCTGGGCGTCATGGCCAGCGGCTTCACCTTCGTCGGTGTCGATGCCTATATCCAGGACATCATCAAGGGGCTGATCATTGTCGTGGCGGTGGTGATCGACCAGTACCGCAACAAGCGCAAACTCAAGCGCTGATCCCCGAAGGGTTGCGACAAAGCGCCACGCCTGACCGGCGTGGCGTTGCCATTTGTCTTCTTAATACAGCCACGGCACCGAATTTCTTGTTATAAACGCACTCCGATGATCGCCAGACGTCTGTCAGACGATTTTTGAAGGGGTTGTCGGACATTTTCCCTATGTTTTCAGTTGCTGAGGCCTCCACTCGGCCTTAGACTGCCGCCCCTCGTAAATTGAGTGCCGGGTGGCGCTGCAATAAACGGCGCCTTTCCCGATGAGCGTGGCAGCTTAGGCTTTGCATGAAAAGTCGCGGGACGCTCCATAATTCGCCTTAATGCACGTTTTTTATAGAGAAATCAATGACAAAGGAAAAGTTGCTGGCCATGCCGGCGGATGACTACATGAACGCCGAGCAGCTGGCTTTCTTCACCAAGCTGTTGCAGAACATGAAAGTCGAAACCCACGAGCGCATCGAACAGAACCGAATCGCCATTGAAAGCCTGGACTCCCCGGCTGACCCCGCGGACGCTGCATCCGTAGAAGAAGAGCGTACCTGGCTGGTCAACGCTATCGACCGTGACCAGCGCATGCTGCCCCAGCTGGAGCAGGCCCTGGATCGCATCAACGACGAAAGCTTCGGCTGGTGCGACGATAGCGGCGAGCCGATCGGCCTCAAGCGCCTGCTGATCAGCCCGACCACCAAGTACTGCATCGAGGCCCAGGAGCGCCACGAGCAGATCGACAAGCACCAGCGTCAGGCCTGATTTTCCGGCAAAAAGATCGCAACCTTGGGCAACCGCTGCCCAAGACTGCGATCTTTTTGTGTTTTCTCTCCCGGCTAACGTTGATCTGCTGCAAAAAACACGACTAATGGACCATGGATAATGGCTCTGTAGTGGCGTTTAATGCGGGCATAACAACGAGAAGTGTGGGTGACGAACATGGCGACAGACGGATCTCTGGCGGGTGCGGTGCCTGCCTCGGTGCCTGAGACACAACGTACGGCGCGCTGGCTGACGCCGACCTTGCAGAGTCTGGCGTTGACCCTGCTGCTGTGCGGCATGGCGCTGGGCGGGTGGTCGCTGTACCTGGCCCTGCCGTTGGTGATGCTGATCATCTGGTTACCGCGCCTGCGCTCGCGTCTGGCTACCGCGCCTGAAGCGGTGGCTGACGCCGACGCCCTGGCCAGGTTGACTCGTGATCTCTCCTATACCACCAGCCACAACGCCTTGTCGGCAGCCGGTGTCGCCTATTCGGTCAAACAACTGGCCGGCAGGGTCCAGTCGCAGCTCGATGCTGCCGCCCAAATTGTCAGCAACGCCGAGGCGATGATCGCCACCGAGCAGGCCACCTCGCAACTCAGTCAACAGGCCCTGGGCGCCGCCAGCGAGGCCCATCGCAGCAGCGTGGCCGGTCGTAGCGAGTTGGTGGAGTCCATCAGCCGCATGCACCAGCTCAGTCAGCGTGCAAACGACAGCCGCGAGCTTATCGAGGCGTTGAGCGTGCGCAGCGATGAGATCCAGCGGGTTACCCTGGTGATCCAGTCCATCGCCAGCCAGACCAACCTGCTGGCGTTGAACGCCGCCATCGAGGCCGCGCGGGCCGGCGAGCATGGCCGAGGGTTCGCGGTGGTGGCCGATGAGGTGCGTGGCCTTGCCGGTCGCACCGCCGCGGCGACTGGGGAAGTCGGGGTCATGGTCGCGGATATCCAGCAACGCACCGCCCAGGTGGTCGAGCAGATCCGTCAATTGGCCGGTGACCTGGACAGTGGCGTCCAGCAGGTCGAGCACACCGGGCAGCACCTGGAAAACATCGCCCGGCTCGCCGCCGGCGTCGAGAATCAGGTCGGCGCCATCGCCCAGGGCACCGACACCAATCGCGAACAACTCGACAGCCTGTTCCATGCCATCGAGCAGATGCGCAGCGACCTTAGCGTCAGCGACCAGCAAACCCAGCGCCTGGCCGAGGCGGCGGTGCAGATGGAAGGCCAGGCCGAAACCATCAGCGAACGTCTGGCCGAAGTGGGGCTCGATGATTATCACCAGCGGGTCTACGACCTGGCAAAGGAAGGGGCCAACCAGATCGCCGTACAATTCGAGGCGGACATCGACCAGGGCCGCATCAGCCTGGACGACCTGTTCGACCGTCATTACCAGCCCATTCCCAACACCCAGCCGGCCAAGTACCAGACCCGTTTCGACCGTTATACCGATCAGGTCCTGCCGGCCATCCAGGAGCCGTTGCTCGCACGGCACGAAGGCCTGGTGTTTGCCATCGCCTGCACCCAACAGGGCTACGTGCCGACGCACAACAAGATTTTCAGCCAGCCGCTGACCGGCGATCCCCAGGTGGATACGCTGAACAACCGCACCAAGCGCAAGTTTTCCGACCGCACCGGCATACGGTGTGGCAGCCACCAGCAGCCCGTGTTACTGCAGACCTACACCCGTGACACCGGCGAGCTGATGCACGACTTGTCCGTACCGATCATGATCAAGGGGCGCCATTGGGGCGGGCTGCGACTGGGTTACAAGCCCGAGAAACCGCGCTGAATTTCAATGGAAGTGTGCTCGCCACCACTCTGTGGGAACGAGCCTGCTCGCGATAGCGTGGGGTCAAACAACACGGCAGCAAGCTGACCCACCGCCATCGGCAGATCCCCGCCCGGAGCAAGCCCGAGTCCAATAGGGCAGCCTCGGCAGCCAATCCGGACTATTTACCGTCGTGCAGCCGCACATTCAACTGATCCACCAGCACGGCCTCCTCACCATCGGCGAGTAGCCATTCGCGGAGCAGGTCTTTCTGCTGATCCGACCAGAAGTCGGCCTCCACCAGTTTGGTCTCCGGCGCCAGCGGATGCGCCATGATGAAGTCGTCGATGGCTTTGCCGTCCGAGGGCAGGCCCAATTGGTCGAACAGAGTCTTGAGTTCGTGGGAAGGCTGTTCCATGGGATTCTCCTTGGGGCATGCGCCGTCATGGCGCTTCGGTTGCGTTCCTTTATCTGAGGCAAGCGCACGCCAAGAGTTCTATTGTTTGCAAGCCGATGTTCAAGCGCTGTGTTCCAGGTGCCTGGCGAGGTAACAGGCTTCGTTATGATCCGCGCGGAAACCTCTTACACGGCCAGTCGACGTTTCTTCAATATGGAAAAAACACTTGCCGGCCAGGACGACCCGATAACGCGGTTGGAACAGGGCAATCTTGAGGCATTCGACCCCGCCTAGTGGCTCGTGGGTATCGACGATGCAAGGCGTGGCGGGTTTGATCAAGGGTGTGAAGGTGTCCATGTGAATTCCTTTTCTATGGCTTACCGACGAATTGCCGGGGGTTTTGAGTAGTCTCCGTGCGTACGGGTGCTCTAGAATCGGTAGCACCGTATGGACGGTTGTGCCTATCTAAAGCAATTTTTTTCAGGCTCGATGTCAGAAAAATGCTTTTTTAAGTGTGAAATTTCCCTAAAGTTAGTAGTCCGACCTTTTCCGGCGTTCAGAGTGGCGATTTCCTTCAGCACCTGACGACTCCCGGGAAAGACGGCGAGAGCGACAATCCTTTAGTCTTCTCTCGCCTGGGACAGGGCACGCCGTTCACTTCGAATTTCAGTTACAGGTTCATTGCGACGATACAGTCGGCACGGATTCTCGTTGTCCGTCCATCGTGCAGAGCGGACCTTATTTCAAAAGATGGGGATGTTTCCTTGGCAGTAAGTAATCTCGACATGCATGCGTTATTTGTACTGGGTGACCTTCGGGCAAAGCTGGTCAAGCTCTTTCAGTCACGTTTCGTCTACATCACCGAGCAGACCGCCGAAGGTATTTATGTCGCCGAAATCGATACCGAGTCGGCGCTGGTGGTCGATGACAAGCCCAGACTCGAGCTCAAGGTCGGTGACCACTTTCGTGCGGCGGTATTGCCAAGTCGCGAGGGTGGCAAGTTCGAAATCAGGTTTCGCGAGATCAAACTGACGGCCTATGGCCTTGGGGATTACGCGTTTGTAACGACGTCGGGTGGCGAGGCGATCCTGTTCAAGGAAGGCCATAGCGTGGTCACCGTATTCGCGGCGAACGAACAACTTCAGGAAGGCATCACCAAGACCCTGAAGGCCGTTACCGCTAAAGCCGCGAAGTGGCGCAAGGGCGAACTCGTGACGTTCAAGGCCAGCGAATGATCGATGCAAGCCCCGTGAAAAAATGTAGGAAGTAGGCCGCGCACGTTCAGAATCCCCAAACCTGGCAACAGTTTTCACCAGAACTCGCTGGAACCTCGGCTACAGTCAGTTGACTGAATTATTCGCAGGCTCGCGTTCAATTACGCAGGGCCATTCAGCTATGGCTGTGTCTGGCACGAGGTACAACACATGAAACGAGTTCGACAGTGGCTGGCTGCCTGGGCCACCTTCGCGGTGTTGGTTTCGCCACTTCCGGCAGCGGCCGCTTCGGCGCCGATCCATTTCGCCGACCTGAACTGGGAAAGCGGCAGCCTGATTACCGATATCCTGCGGGTCATCGTCGAAAAGGGTTATGGCCTGAAAACCGATACATTGCCAGGCACCACCATCACCCTGGAAACCGCCCTGGCCAATAACGATATCCAGGTCATCGGTGAAGAGTGGGCCGGACGCAGTCCGGTGTGGGTCAAGGCCGAAGCCGAGGGCAAGGTGATTGCCCTGGGTGACACGGTCAAGGGCGCCACCGAAGGCTGGTGGGTGCCGGAGTACGTGATCAAGGGCGACCCGGCCAAGGGGATCAAGCCCCTGGCGCCGGACTTGCGCAGCGTCAGCGACCTGGCGCGTTACAAGCACGTGTTCAAGGATCCGGAGAGTCCCGACAAGGGGCGTTTTCTCAACAGCCCCATTGGCTGGACGTCCGAGGTGGTCAACAAGCAGAAGCTCAAGGCGTATGGCCTGACGGACAGCTACGTGAACTTCCGCAGCGGCTCGGGGGCCGCGCTGGATGCGGAAATCACCTCGTCGATCCGCCGGGGCAAACCGATCCTGTTCTATTACTGGTCGCCCACGCCGCTGCTAGGGCGCTTCAAGCTGGTGCAATTGCAGGAACCGCCATTCGATGCCGAAGCGTGGAAAACCCTGACCGACGCCGACAACCCCAATCCGAAACCGACCCGGTCACTGGCCTCGAAACTGTCCATCGGCGTATCGGCGCCGTTCCAGAAGCAGTACCCGGACATCGCCGAATTCTTCAGCAAGGTCGATTTGCCCATCGATCCGTTGAACAAGGCCCTGGCCGACATGAGCGAAAAGCGTACGCCACCGCGCGAAGCCGCCGAGGCCTTCCTCAAGGCCCATCCTGAGGTCTGGCAGGCGTGGCTGCCCAAGGACGTGGCGGACAAGGTGTCTGCGCAGCTATAGGCGCTCGTCCGCCATCGGTTGAACTCTTGATCCTGGGCAATGAGTGTTTCGCTGGAAGCTGGCAATCTGCGCCGGTCCAGCGAAATACCAAATTCGAGCTAGGCTGTGTACGAAATTGTTTGAAACGCAGGTTAGGCAAGGCAAAAACCGGCGAGGAACGGCCGGGGTCGCGCTCGACTTGACTGGTTGTCAATGAGCATTCCGAGCCGGTTTTTAACGCCGCATAACCAAGTTTCAAGCGATTTCGTACATAGCCTAGGATGAATGTTCAACCTTTCCAGGAGGCTGGCGAATGACGCTGTTATTGGCTCGGTCGCTGGTCGCGATGTTCGCGGCCATCAGCTTGATTCATTTGTATTGGGCCTTGGGCGGGCGATGGGCCGTCCTGGCAGTGGTACCCCAGGTTCCGGTGCGACAGGGCGACGCGCTGCGTCCGGCGTTCGATCCGTCGGGCTGGTTGACCTTGTTGGTGGCCCTGGGGCTGTTGTTGATTGCCGCTCTGGTATGCCTGCGGGTCGGCCTGCTGGCGCCGCCGGTCACCCATCGGGCCTTGCAATGGGTGATCAGTGCGATTGCCTTGCTGATGTTCGCCCGGGCCATCGGCGAGTCGAACCTTGTGGGCTTTTTCAAGGAGTTCAAGGACTCGACGTTTGCCAAGCTCGACACCTGGGTTTATTCGCCGTTGTGTGTCGTGCTCGGGGCGGGATTGCTGGCGGTCGCCTGGGCCTGAAAGGCGACACTGCTCGTTACCAGGGGGCCTGAAGGTACCTCATTCGCTCCTGCGACTACTGACTTCCGCCGGCACATCATCCCCGGCCATGCGCTTGCGAAACAACGCCGCCCGGGCCAGCAGCAGGGTGGTCACCGGTACGGTGATCGACAGCAGGATCGGGATCAGCCAGGCGTGCAGTACCGGCCCGGACTTGAGCGCCGAAAAATAGACGATCGAGGCCAACGCCACGCACCAGGCCCCCAGTGTCGAGGCCAGGGCCGGCGGGTGCATCCGCTGGAAGTAGTCCTTCAACCGTACCAGACCGATTGCCCCGAGCAGGGCGAGCAGGCTGCCGAGCACCAGCAGGATTGCCACTGCGCCTTCGATCCACATCGACAATTGCCCGTTCATTCGATCACCTCGCCACGCAGCAGGAATTTGGCCAGGGCGAACGAGCCGACAAAGCCGAACAGGGCGATCAGCAATGCCGCCTCGAAATAGGTGTCGCTGGCATAACGAATTCCCAGCACCAGCATCATCAGCATGGCCACGATGTACAGGTAGTCCAGGGCCAATACCCGATCCTGCGCCGAGGGGCCCTTGAACAGCCGCAACAAGGTCAGCACCAGCGCCAGGGAGAACAGGAACAGGCTCAACAGGATCGCGTTCGACAGCAGCGGGCTCATTGGAAGATCTCCATCAAGGGGCGCTCGTAGGTGGCCTTGAAGTGGGCGATGAACGAGGCTTCGTCGTCCAGATCGAACACGTGCATCAAGAGGATGCTTCGGTCCAGCGCCAGTTCCGACCACACGGTCCCGGGGA
This sequence comes from Pseudomonas sp. AF32, assembly GCF_022342325.2. Lineage (NCBI taxonomy): Bacteria > Pseudomonadati > Pseudomonadota > Gammaproteobacteria > Pseudomonadales > Pseudomonadaceae > Pseudomonas > Pseudomonas sp. AF32. Next base: position 131,666 of record NZ_RQJK02000018.1, read on the forward strand.
TGACCGTAGTGATCATCGACAGTGCCGCTAGGCCATTGGCGTCGTGCAGCTCAAGCGGCACCTTGACGAAGCGTGAGCGAGGCGGGCGGCGTCCGGCGTTCGCCACGCCCCAGGCCACGGCCAGGTTGGACCCCAGCACGTCAAAGCCCACCCGCAGGAACAGCCGAAGCACCGTCCATGGGCGGCGGATACGAATGGGCCGTGGTCGCAGCGGTCGCATCAGCAACGGTGCCAGAAAGCCCAGCGCCGCCCCCAGTAACACATGGCCTGCGCTGACGGACAGATTCAGGACCAGCCATAGCAGCCAGAGCGCCAGGGACAGCCATGGTGCGGGGAACAGGCGCTTCATGGCTGCACCTCCTGTAACGCGGCACGGGCATCGGGGCTTGGGATGGCGCCGGTGGCGAGCACCGACATCACGTAATGTTCAGGGTTGTTCAGGGCCTCGGCGGCCTCCCGGGTGTAGCGCAGCAGCGGCTCGGCCTTGAAGGTCAGCACGATGCCCAGGCCCAGCAGCACGATGATCGGCAGGCATTCGAACGATCGCAGCAAAGGCGATGGCCGCTCCTTGGGGGTCCAGAAGCGTTGGATGCCCAGGCGCGAGAATGCGATCAGCGAGGTCAGCCCGGAGAGGATCAGCAAGGCCAGCAGGCCCCACGCCTGAGGGGAGACGGACTGTCCGGCGCTTTCGCCAAGCCCCAGGGGGTTGAGCAGCGCATTCAACAGGCCCAGCTTGCCGATGAAGCCGGAAAGGGGTGGCATACCGACAATCAGCAGCGAACAGGCAATGAAACTCAAGCCGAGGAAGGCCAGTGTCCAGGGGATGACCTGTCCGACCACGGCCTTCTGCTCATCATCGAGGTTGGTGCCCTTGGGCGGTTCCAGGGATTCCAAAGGACGGGGCAGCGCATCGACATCGTCTTCCAGTGGCAGTTCGTTGGCCGAGCGCGAACGTTCGATCAACTCCGCCAGCAGGAACAGCGCACACAGCGCCAGGGTTGAACTCACCAGGTAAAACAGCGCCGCGCCCACAAGATTTGGTTGGGCGAAGCCGATGGCCGACAACAGGATACCGGCGGACACCAGGATGCTCAGGCTCGCCATGCGCTCCAGGCGCTGGGCCGCGAGGATGGCGATGGCGGCGCAGACGATGGTCGCCATGCCGCCATAAATCAGCCAGTCGCCGCCGAAATAAGCCGAGGCGCCGGCCTGGCCGGAAAACAGCAGCGTCCACAGGCGCAGGATCGTGTAGACACCCACCTTGGTCATGATCGCGAACAGTGCCGCCACCGGCGCGCTGGCGGCGCTGTACGCCGGCACCAGCCAGAAGTTCAGCGGCCACATACCGGCCTTGGCCAGGAACGCCACGGCGAGAATGGCCGCCCCGGCGTGCAACAGGCCTCGGTCGGCTTCGGGGACGAGGGGTACTTTCAACGCCAGGTCGGCCATGTTCAGGGTGCCGGTAACCCCGTAGATCAGCGCCGCGCCGATCAGGAACAACGACGAGGCCAGCAGGTTGATGGAAATGTAATGCAGCCCCGACGATACCCGTGCCCGGCCCGAGCCATGCAGCAGCAACCCGTAGGAAGCCGCCAGCAGCACCTCGAAAAACACGAACAGGTTGAACAGGTCCGCCGTGAGGAAAGCACCATAGAGACCCATCAGTTGGATCTGGAACAGCGCATGGAAGCTCGCCCCGGCACTGTGCCAGCGGGCAATGGCGAACAGCAGGGCGCTGAAGCCGATAATGCCGGTCAGCACCAGCATCAGGGCCGACAGGCGATCGACCACCAGCACGATGCCGAAAGGCGCCTGCCAGTTGCCCGGCAGGTAGACGCCGATGGAGGCGGGCAGGGCCTGGTCCTGGGTCCAGCGCAGCAACAACACCGCGATACCCAGTCCCAGTAGCGTGGAGAACAGGTTGATCCGCGCTTTGAGCGTACGGTGCTTTTCGCCCAGCATCAGCATCAAGGCGGCGGTCAGCAGCGGCAGCAGGATGGGGGCGGCGATCAGGTGAGGCGTCAACATCATTCCTTGGGCTCCCGGCCGTCCACATGGTCGGTGCCGGTCAAGCCCCGGGAGGCCAGCAGCACCACCAGGAACAATGCGGTCATGGCGAAGCTGATCACGATGGCAGTCAGCACCAGGGCTTGGGGCAACGGGTCGGTGTAGTGCAGCAGATTCTGGGGCACACCATCCTTGATGATCGGTTCCTTGCCGATGAACAGGCTACCCATGCTGAAGATGAACAGGTTGACGCCGTAGGACAGCAGGCACAGGCCCATGACCACCTGGAAGGTCCGTGGCCGCAGCACCAGCCAGACACCGGAGGCGGCCAGGACACCGATTGCAATTGCGATGACTTCTTCCATCAGACGGCGGCTCCTGTGACGGGTGCGGTGGATTTGGCCTGCAGGCCCGGCTTGTGGGCCCGCACCGATTGGTGGGCCAGGGCGGTGAGGATCAGCAGGGTCGAGCCGACCACCACCGCATACACGCCGATGTCGAAGAACAGCGCGCTGGCCACATGAATATCGCCCAGCAACGGCAACTCGAGGTGCCAGGTGTGGGTGGTCAGGAACGGATAACCCACGGCCATTGCGCCAAGACCGGTGACCGTGGCGAAGAACAGCCCGGTGCCCATCCAGCGCAGGGGGCGCAGGCTCATTTGCGCCTCGACCCACTGGGTGCCGGCGACCATGTATTGCAGGATGAACGCCACCGACATCACCAGCCCGGCCACGAAGCCGCCGCCCGGTTGGTTGTGACCGCGCATGAACAGGTAGAACGACACCACCAGGGCAATCGGCAGCAGCAGGCGCACCAGCACCGACGGCACCATCATGAAGCCCAGGGCTGTGTCACTGGCGTGACGCGGGTTGACCAGGTCGGTGACCACGTCAGGTGCCAGCAGTCGCTGCTGCGCCGGGAGCTGCATGCTTTCCTTTGGCGGCCGGAAACGCCGCAACAGGGCGAACACGGCCAGGGCGACCGCGACCAACACGGTGATTTCTCCCAGGGTGTCGAAGCCGCGGAAATCCACCAGCATCACATTCACCACGTTGCTGCCGCCGCCCTCAGGCAAGGCCCGGCTGAGGTAGAACGAAGAAATGTCGTTAGGGGTCTGGCGTGTCAGCATCGCATAGGACAGCAGCGCCATGCCGCCACCTACGGAGAAGGACAGCAGCAAGTCGCGCAGGCGACGCACGCGAGCACGCCGTTCGCTGTTGGGGCGCGGCAAGGCGTCCTCGATCCGCCGTGGCAGCCAGCGCAGGCCCAGCAGGATCAGCACAGTGGTCACCACTTCCACCACCAATTGGGTCAGGGCCAGGTCGGGGGCGGAGAACCAGACGAAGGTCACGCAGGTCATCAGGCCGCAGACGCTGACCATGGTCAGGGCCGCGAGCCGGTGATACTTGGCCTGCCAGGCCGCGCCCAACGCGCAGGCAATGGCCAGCAGCCAGAGAATGACGAACACGATGGAACCGGGAATCTTCGGTCGATCACCCCAGACCAGCGTGCTGTGCAACATCGGAATCAACCCGGCCAGAACCGCGACCAGCACCAGCAGGAACAGTTGGGCCTGGAGGCGCCGGGTGCTGATTTGCCGTTCCAGCCGGCGGCTCAGGCGCATCATCAACACCAGGCTGCGCTCGAACAGCCGCTTGCCGCTGAGCCGGCCAATGAGCGGTGGCTGCAAGATCTGCCCGCGCTTGAGTCGTTTGCGAAGCAGCAGGTACAGGACGATGCCGCCGGTCATCGCCACCAGGCTCATGATCATCGGCGCGTTCAGGCCATGCCAGATCGCCAGGCTGTAATCAGGCAGGGAACCGCCTACGACCGGCAACGCAGCGGCAGCGAGCAGGGAGCCGACCACTTGGGCCGGGAAGATCCCCACCAGCAGGCAGGCAAACACCAGCAACTCCACCGGAGCCCGCATCCAACGGGGCGGTTCGTGGGGTGTGAGGGGCAGGTCGGTGGCGGTGGGGCCGAAGAACACGTCCACGGTGAAGCGCAGGGAATAGGCGACGCTGAAGGTTCCGGCGACGGTGGCGATAATGGGCAGTGACAGTTCGACCCAGGCCGTGGCGGAGATGAAGACGGTCTCGGCGAAGAACATTTCCTTGGACAGGAAACCGTTGAGCAACGGCACCCCGGCCATCGCCGCGCTGGCGACCATGGCCAGCGTTGCCGTGAACGGAATCAGCCGCACCAGCCCACTGAGCTTGCGAATGTCGCGGGTGCCGCTCTCATGGTCGATGATCCCGGCGGCCATGAACAGCGAGGCCTTGAAGGTGGCGTGGTTGAGGATATGAAACACCGCCGCCACCGCCGCCAAGGGACTGTTGAGGCCCAACAGCAATGTAATCAGGCCGAGGTGGCTGATGGTGGAGTAGGCCAGCAGGCCCTTGAGGTCGTTCTGGAACATTGCGCAGTAGGCGCCCAGCATCAGCGTACAGGCACCCGCACCGCCAACGATGTAGAACCACTGTTCGCTGCCCGACAGCGACGGCCACAACCGCGCCAGCAGGAACACTCCGGCCTTGACCATGGTGGCCGAGTGCAAATACGCCGATACCGGAGTGGGCGCGGCCATGGCGTGGGGCAGCCAGAAATGAAAAGGGAACTGGGCGCTTTTGCTCAGCGCGCCAATCAGGATCAGTGACAGCAGGACCGGGTAGAGGGTGTGGGCGCGGAGGGTATTGCCGGCGGCCAAGACCCGGTCCAGGTCATAACTGCCCACCACATGGCCGAGCAGCATCACCCCCGCCAACAGGCACAACCCACCGGCCCCGGTCACCATCAACGCCATGTAGGCACCGCGTCGGGCATCGGCGCGGTGGTGCCAATAGCCGATCAGCAGGAACGAGAACAGGCTGGTCAGCTCCCAGAAAAACACCATCTGGATCAGGTTGCCGGAAATCACCAGCCCCAGCATGGCGCCCATGAACGCCAGTAAAAATGCGAAGAAACGCGGCACCGGATCGTCCGGCGACATGTAGTAGCGCGCGTACAACGACACCAACGTGCCGATGCCCAGCACCAGCAGCGAAAACAGCCAGGCAAAGCCGTCCAGGCGCAGCACGAAATCCAGGCCCAGGCTGGGCAACCAGGCATAGGTCTCGCGGATCACGCCGCCGTCGGCGATTTGCGGGTACAGCAAGGCCACCTGGACCGTGCCCGCCAAGGCGACCAGGCCAGCCAGCAGTGATTCGGCGTTACGGGCGTTATGCGGCAACAGCGCCGCGACACAACTGCCGAGGAAGGGCAAAAGCAATAGAACTATCAGGGACATAGGCTTCTATTCGGCGGGTGGATAGCAGGGATCATACGTGGCGTATTCCAGATCACCAACCGCGAGGGTGTCGCAGAATCCTACAAGGTAGGTGGCGTTTTCCTAAAAGTCCCGGGCGATACCTATGTACCGCACCCGGATAAAGCTCTTTCACCATGCTGCGCCATACAGAAAAGGATATCTGTATGGCAAAGCGACCCGCTGACAGGCTTCTACAACGCTGAAGTGCCCGGCTCACCGACTCGACATCTGCAATTTAACGCCGATGTCGTCAACCAGGCGATGCCTGCAAGTCTCCCGGTGTTGACGGCAATGGCGGCTCAGGTGGAGGTCTTGCCGGCGGGCGTGGATCTGCGTATTCAAGACTGCATCGTCTGCGTGCCGAGCTATTTCTCTTTCGACTTGCCGGACCTCGGCTCGGGCATCGTTACGGGGGGCTGCCAATGATTGGTGGAGCACGGCAAGCCAGCCCCGGGGTGCGGCCATTCCAGAGCAAGTCGGCCAGCAGATGCGGGCGCAGACGTTCCAGTCCTTCAGCACCTTCGACCAAGCACTTTGGCGAACCCTCGCCGAGCATCCGACGCTGTGGGGCAGGGCAGACGACATCAACCAAAAGCGCATCGAACGAGGTTTTGCGCCCTATGCGCCGAAAGGCACCTGGGTCGGTGAACGCCGTGAGTTCGAACTGCGTTATCAGGCTCGGGCGGAGCTGGGCGAAAATCCGTTCGACCTCGACCGTATCAGCATCACTACGCCAAACATCGAGCACGGCAGGCCGGTCATCGTCCCGGCCGTTATACCGTGGCCGGCGCCACCGATCGGCACGGGCACCCGAACGCCCCTGGCGCCGCCGGGCATCGAACAGCTCGGCCCGACCACCTCGCCGATTGCACCGCCGCTTTCGCCGGACTATCCCGGCAAACCCGTAATCCCGGTCCTACTGGAAAACGAGACGTTTCCGGCTGTTGATCCGGGGCAAACCGATGCGAGTATTCCCGGGTATCCGGGGGATATGGAGCTGCCTTCGCCGGATGAGATGTTTTATGACCGGCGGGATGATCCTGGCGTGGCGCTCGGGTTTGGGCAGCCAGTGTCGGGCATCTGGTTGGGTGAAGCGGCGAGAACGACTGGTGCGCCGATTCCTGACAGGATTGCGGATCAGTTGAGGGGGAGGGAGTTTGCACCATACGAGCGACCTTAAGGGGCAGGAGCTGGAAAAGTATCTGAATAGCTTGGTTGACCATTTCGAACTTATTACTGAGCATCCTGACGGCTCAGATGTACTCTTCTATCCCAAGGAGGGCCAGGAAGACAGCCCTGCCGGAATCCTGAAGGAAGTCAAGGAATGGCGCGCCCGTAATAATAAACCCGGCTTCAAGCCAGAGTAGATCAAGCCCGCATACGCATCTGCTCGACCAGTCTCGAACAGGTGCGTCATCGGACATGGAATTGATACAAGGAAAAACATGGATGGAACTTAAACCCAAACTCCAGGATTACACAGAGGCCGAGTTTCAGGCGTTCGTAGGGAGAATCTGGAATGTCGACATGGGCAAGGAAGAGCATGATCGACTGATACTCGTTCATGCTGCGTTGAAAACAGCCTCGCCTGACCTTCGTCTCAAGACTTTTCGTACAGAGCCTGGCTCCCTCGCCACAGGTTCCATCATCATTGCAGGTGACCCGCCTCACTGCTCGCGCTCAAGCCCCCCATCCACCTCGACAATCTCTTTGCCCCGCATCTTCAACTCACTGACAATCACCGCCGCCACAATCAACGCCGCACCAAACAAGGCAATCGCCGGCAACCGCTCGCCGGCCAGGCGCCCGGCGATGCCGGCCCACACCGGCTCACCGGCATAGATCAATGTGGCACGGGTCGGCGACACGCTTCGCTGCGCCCAGTTCATCGCCACCTGGATCGCCGCGCTGGCGGCCCCCAGGCCCACGGCACTGAACAGCAGGAACCAGGAAAAGTGCGGAATCGTTTCCTGGGTCGGTACCACCATCAGGAACGCCAGTACCGCCGTGCTTGCCAGTTGCACCACGGTCACACGGCGTACATCGACCTGGCCGGCATAGGTGCTGATCAGGATGATCTCTGCAGCAATCGCGATGGCGCTGATCAGTGTGGCGATTTCGCCGGCGCTGAAGTTCAGCGAAGCGCCGGCAGGTCCCGACAGCAGCATCAGCCCGGTGAACGCCAGCATGATGCCAATGCTCGGCATCAAGCCTGGACGACGACCCAGCACCAGCCATTGCAACAGCGGCACGAACGGAACGTAGAGCGCGGTGATGAAAGCCGACTGGCTGCTGGGGATGGTCTGCAGGCCGACGGTTTGCAAGCCATAGCCGAGCATGATCGCCACGCCGATAAAGACCCCGGCCTTGAGCTCGAACAGGGTCAGGTCCCGCAGGTGACGCCAGGAAAACAGTGCGACAAACGCCGCCGCGGCAGCAAAGCGCAGGCCGACGAAAAACATAGGCCCGCTGACTGTCATGGCGTGCTGTACCAGCAGGAAGGTCCCGCCCCAGATCATGGTGATCAGCACCAGCACACACTCAGCTTTGCTGAGGCGCAGGAAAGGGGAAGGAGCCTGGGGGGAATTCACGGATGTCATGCCTTGCGCGCCACTTGAGGCAGACGCACAATGCGTCCGAAGTTGGGCAGTATAATGCGCAGCCCCATGAAATGAGCAATATAGTGCACAAAGAAAATGGCCCGCGGGCCTCCGTCCTGCAACACGTCAGCCAGAACATCCGCCGCCTGCGTCATGCCGCGCAGCTCAGCCAGAGCGCGCTGGCGGAACTGTCCGGGGTCAGTCGGCGGATGTTGGTGGCGATCGAGGCGGGCGAGACGAACGTCAGCCTGACCACCCTGGATCGCGTCGCCGAGGCGTTGAACGTGGCCTTCAGCGACTTGATCCAGGCTCCCGACGCTCGCGACCCGAGCCGGATCAACGAGCTGGCCTGGGCGGGTACCATCCCCGGCAGCAAAGCCGTCTTGCTGGCGAAGGCCACGGCCAGCCGAGAGGTCGAGCTCTGGGAATGGCGCCTCGAACCCGGCGAGCATTACCATTCCGAACCCGACGCCGATGGCTGGAGCGAGCAACTCTATGTGTTCGAAGGCTGCCTGACGCTACTGTTAGGCGACGAAGAGCGTCGTATCGGCGCCGGTGAGTTTTTCATGTTCGCCAGCAACCAGCCCCATGCCTATCGTAACGACGGCCCGGTAGCGGCAATATTCGTACGCAATGTGGTGATTTGAATCCGGGGAGAGCGGCATGGACACAGCGGATATCCTGATCATCGGCGGCGGCCTGAGCGGTGCCATGCTGGCGGCGCAGTTGCTGCGTTTGCCCGGCCGACGGGAAATCCTGATCGTCGAACCGCGCAGCGAACTGGGTCGGGGCGAGGCCTACAGCGCCGTGGAATTGGGCCATACGTTGAATGGCAACGCCGCACGGATGAGTGTCGACCCGGACAATGCCGATGACCTGACTCAATGGCTCACCGCGTTCATGGAGGCCGGCGGCTGGCCCGAATCGGATCAGCAGCACGTGCCGGTCAGCGAGTTGTTTCCGCCTCGCGGACTGTTTGGCCTGTATGTGCAGCAGCGCCTGGCCGAAGCCCGGGCGATGGGCGCACGCAATGGCTCGACAGCGGAGCATGTGCGAGGTGAGGTGGTCGATCTGCAACTCGTCGATGACGCGGTGTGGCTGACACTGAACGACGGTCAGACCCTGCGTGGACGTTTCGCCGTGCTGGCGACCGGGATGTTCCCGGCGGCGCGCACCCCGCAGACCGAATCCAGCGGTTTGAATGCCGCGGCCCTGGATCCTTGGGATGTGGCTGCGATGCGCCAGCTCGACCCGCAGTCCACGGTGTTGATCATCGGCTCGGGACTGACCATGGTCGACGCCGTGGTGTCCCTGGAGCAGGCCGGGCACCGCGGGCCGATCGAAGTGTTTTCCCGCCATGGCCTGCTGCCCCACGTGCGCCGCCAGCCGCCGGCCTGGGTGGATTTCCTCGCTGAAGATCACAGCCTGCGTTCGCCACGCCAGTTGATGCGCGCCCTACGTGAACAATGCCGCCAGGCCCAGGCCCAGGGCATCGATTGGCAGGCTCCGTTGGACACTGTGCGTGCCCATATCGGGCGGTTGTGGAACCAGGCCAACGATGTGCAGCGTCGGCAATTCGTCCGACATGTACGGCCATGGTGGGAAAGTCATCACCACCGTTCGCCGCCGTTGAGCGCGGAGCTGGTGGCGCGTTTGCATGGGGAAGGGCGGTTGCGGATCCAGGCGGCGTCGTTCAAGGGGCTGGCGTCGTCTCCCGAAGGCACAGTGGGTATTCACATCCGCCGCCGGGGAGAAGCCGGCTTGACAGTGGTGCAGGGCGCAGCGTTGATCAACTCCAGCGGTATTGAATATGACTGGCGGCGCGTGGCCCGACCGCTGCCGCAACAGTTGCTGGCCCGAGGGCTGGTCCAGCCGGGGCCGCTGGCCCTGGGCATCGCCGCCCGGCCTGACGGCGCGGTGCTCAACGCCCGAAGCGAACCCGCCGCCCGCTTGTTTGCCATGGGCCCGCCGTTGCGGGGGATGTGGTGGGAAAGCACCGCCGTGACCGACGTGGCAAGCCAGGCCAAGGCATTGGCGGCGCGCTTGGCCGACTTGCAAATCCAATATCGAAATTAAGCAAAAATTAGTGGTGAGGGGATTTATCCCCGCTGGGGTGCGTAGCGCCCCTAAAACTGCTTTTTCGGTGTGTCAGGCATATTTTGGGGCCGCTGCGCGACCCAGCGGGGATAAATCCCCTCGCCACAGGGACCTTCACAAGGGGCCTGTCACAAGGGGCCGTGTTCACTTAAATGAGGTTACAGCTCAGTGAGCGTCACCCACCGCCGCTCCCGCGCCGCCAGGCGAATCGCAGCCGCCAGCCTCTCCACTGCCCAGGCTTGCTCGAAATCCGTTCCGCTGCCACCCTGGCCGGCGAACGCCATGACCAGTTCCTGGACTTCCAGGGTTTTCAACTCGTTGTAACCAAGCTGGTGACCCGCCGCCGGGCTGAACGCTGCGTACCCCGGCAGTTCCGGGCCGGCCAGGAGGCGTTGGAAGCCGCAATGCCCGACGCGGCACAGCCGCAGTTCATTGAGCCGTTCCTGATCGAACGCCAATGTGCCCAGAGTGCCGCTGATTTCGAAGCTCAAGTGATTCTTGTAGCCGTGCTTGAGCCAACTGCTGCTCACCGTGCCTTGAGCGCCATTGCTGAAGCGCAGCAGGGCGTGGACGTGGTCGTCCACCGCAATGACCCGTTGCTCGGACGCGCCGGTGCTCACAGGGCGCTGGGTGTGCACGGTTTGGCTGTCGGCGCACACCGCCTCTACATCCCCCACCAAATGACGGGCCATCGCCAGCAGATGACTGCCCAGGTCGGCCAGTGCCCCACCGGCATGGGCTGCCTCGCAGCGCCATGACCAGGGGGAGGCTGGATCGGCCATGAAGTCCTCGCTGAATTCGCCCTGGAAACTGATGATCTGTCCCAGCTCACCGCGCCGGATCATGTCCCGCGCCAGCTGGATCATCGGATTGTGCTGGTAGTTGTAGCCGACCCGCGTCACCACGCCTGCCGTCCGCGCCGCTGGCCGCATCTGCTCGGCCTGCGCCAGGGAAACCGCCAGAGGCTTTTCGCAATAGACCGCCTTGCCGGCCGCCAAGGCGGCCATAGCCATCGGAAAATGCAGGTGGTTGGGGGTGGTGATGGCGATCAGATTGACCTTCGGGTCGTCGATCAACTGCTGCCATTCGCTGTGAGACGCCTCGAAGCCCCAGCTTTGAGCGCATTGCCGGGCACGCTGCGGATCGGCGTCGGCCAGGGCCGCCAGTTTGAGATTCAGGGGAAGGTCGAACACCGCTTTGGCATTATTGAATGCCAAAGCATGGGCACGGCCCATGAAGCCGGTGCCAATCAGGCCGATGCCGAGGTCATGCATGAGTAGAGCCCTTTGAATAATTATTTTCAGGAGAGCTCTTTATGGAATAAATATTCGCTAATTGCAAATATTGGAATAAATATTCATTCTTGCGGTCACAGAGGATCCCTTGTGGGAGCGAGCCTGCTCGCGATAGCGATGTATCTGTCACAGTAATATTGACTGACCCGACGCCATCGCGAGCAGGCTCGCTTGTATGTTTAGACTTGAAGGGGTGGGCGGGACTAAAAGCTCGATTCCGACTCTAGCCAGTACGGACCGTGGGAGACTTCTCGTCCCGCCCCTT